>JAYTPA010000158.1:0-3264 GCA_043747495.1 Bdellovibrio sp. | reverse complement strand
CAATTATTTATTTCTGGTTCTACATATATAGACACTTTAGAAATTGAAATTGTTCGCGGTGGTAACGGCGGCGGTGGTTATAATCCTAATCCAGGAAATCCCGGTTACCCGAATCAAACAATACAATTAAATATTCAGACGACTTTGGGTGACCAAGGTTATATCGATTTAAATAATTACATTAATCAAAATCAATATCGCGGCAGAAGAATCGAGCGCATCGAAGTCACTGCTCGAGCGCAGGGGAATGTTTCTTTAGTGGATGTTGTAGTGGCGGGATATAATTTAGGAACGTTACAGTTTTCAAATGGCTATTCGCAAACACAAGCGGTCTTTGTTAACCAAGGTGCAGTGATCGGGCAGCATCAGCTGTATTTATCAACACGTGGATACATGGTTCTAGAGACCGTTCGAATTTATTTACGATAAAAGATTATAAATCAGGCATTTGACCTAACATGAGTTGGGTCAAAGACTGAATTAGTTTGTCATTCAAGGCGCCTCATGGGATTAAATTTAAGAGGCGTTTTTTTGTGGGTACTAACGGGGAAATTATGGAAAATATGCAAACTGAGTTAAGTCAAAATCGTGATATTTCAAATACTTCAGCATTATTGCCTAATATTTCTGATTACATGGATTACCGTCTTTATTTAGCCGATTTTTACTTCTATAAAAAAGAATTAACGAAGAAATCTTTACGCCCTTATAACTACGCCATTTTTTCTGCAGCAGCGGATATTAAATCTCCAAATTATTTAAAAATGATCATCGAAGGCAAAAGAAATCTATCGATCGACATGGTTCAAAAATTTGCTAAGGCCTGTGGATTAAATAAAGCCCAAAGCGATGAATTTAAATTATTAGTGATCTTTAACCAATCAGAAGACCCGGCAGATAGAAACTACGCTTTAAAACAATTATCTGAATATCGTGTTGAGATGAAATTAAAACACGGTGAATTTGATCGTCGTGTATTTGAGAAAGTTCCGAACTGGATTGGTTGGATCATTTACGCGCTTGTAGATCAGGACAGCGTGATTTTTGAAACAGCGAAATTGAAGGAATTACTACGTGGTAAGGCTTCTGAGACTGAAATTGATCAGGCCTTAAATTTATTATTAAGCACCGGTGAATTACAAAAAGATCAAACAACGGGACAAATCACTAAAGGCAAATCTAACGAAGCCCCTGATGAAATCCCAGCAGCGTTGATTCGTAAATTACAAATGCAATTAATGTATTTGGGCCTTGAATCACTTTATCAAGACACGGCCGTT
The DNA here is from genome assembly GCA_043747495.1 of Bdellovibrio sp. Classification (GTDB taxonomy): domain Bacteria; phylum Bdellovibrionota; class Bdellovibrionia; order Bdellovibrionales; family Bdellovibrionaceae; genus Pseudobdellovibrio. The sequence continues at coordinate 1,984 of JAYTPA010000158.1, read as the reverse complement.
GAACGTGAATTCGGATCTTTAACGTTAGCGCTGACACAAACTGAATTTGAAGAATTAAAATTTAAACTTCGTCAGATGCGAAAAGCTTTACATAAAGAAAATTCGATTGCTCGGATGAATTCAAAAGGCGAAAGAGTCTACCAATTAAATCTACAATTGTTTCCAGTGACTAATCCGTCTAAAAAATTAGACGCTTAAAAATTAACCCTATATATTAAAATCTTAAATAATCTTAAATTCGTTTTCAGGCGCCATTTGACACGGGAAAAACCTGTGAGTTGTGGATAAGTCTGTGGATTTGGTTGATAACTCCCTCTCAAAACTGATATAAAGCGTGAAGATGTGTTTGATGGCACTGCGCTTAATGCAAAGCAGCAATCAAAATGGTCTGATCGACACCACATCATTATCTATCAAAAATCAGCAAAAAAGTGAAATGACCTTATAAAATTAGAGTAATTATTTAAGAAAATGAATGCTGAAATTTTAATGATATTAGTCATCGTCATTTGGTTAAAAATAAGATTAAATGATCAAGTACACTAAAAAGAAAAGTGGGGGTGTACTGGCTTCGACGTGGGTCGTGAAGCAAGAGGAGCATACCGGGGCGCATGTGGACCTCGATAAAAACGTGCATTTTATAGTTGCAAACAACGACTACCAATTAGCAGCTTAGTTCTGTTACGGTTTACACGCTGATCGACGGTGTCGATGTGTACTCCGACGATAATGCCGTCTCGGTTTTCACAGGTTTCTCTTGTGTGAAGACTTAATAGTTACCAAGGGGATTTTCTGCAGATATTTTGTTCGTAGAGGCTTTGCAGAATTAATAAAATACGAACTAAGTATGTAGCGCCTTTTCGTGGATCTCTTGCGGACGCGGGTTCAATTCCCGCCACCTCCACCAATTTTTTTTAAAAAAACAGAGTTCCGTATACAGTTAACTGTATACAGAATTCTTAATGGGGTTGGAGTTAAACATGCCTTTGATTTGCGAATTTTATGGAATAAAAATTTACATGTATTGGGCTGATCATTTCCCAATGCATTTCCATGCTGAGTATGGCGATTTGAAAGCAATCATTTCTATTCAAGATGCCACCGTAATCAAAGGAACTTTGCCGGCTAGACAACTTAAGCTTGTTCTTGCATGGTGTGAAATTCATAAAGATGAACTTATTAAAAACTGGGATTCGGCGCAAAATAATAATGAGATTAAAAAAATTAATCCGTTGAAGTAGGAATGAATATGATACCAAAAGTTGTGCAAGTAAAACCAAATTTAGATTTCACGGTACATGTGTATTTTGCTGACGGCATCATCAAGCTGTATGATATGAATTCATTTCTTAACAAAGGTGTTTTTCAGCAAATATCTAACGACGATGATTTTATTTCTAAATGCACAGTGATGAATGGAACACTTGCTTGGGACTTAAGTGGTAAGTTTGATTCTTCAAGTTGTATAGATATTGATCCTATTGCAATTTACTCTAATGGTGTTTCGGTGAGTGACCCATTAGAGGATGTCGGATAATTTTGGGAGATATTTTGTCGCGATTAAAAATAAAAAAAAGCAGTCAATTCTTTCCCTAAAATTTATTGATAAAGCAAATGACTTTGCTGCTATTAAAATTGCTAAAGGTATTGAACACAAATCCTATGAAAAAGACGACTTTATATTTTGTGAGGATAAAGCAGGCCAAGTAATTGAAATTCAAGTTTTGAATTTAAGTAAGTTACCTGAACTTTTAAATAGAGTTTCTTGACTAAAAAATGTGGACAGGACGGACATATATAATTTCAGGGCTTTTTGAGTTTGTATTTTCCAAGTTTCCAAAAATCGCCATCTTTATAAACATCAACAGATCCAATTAGGGTAATTGAGTCGCCCTTTTTCATAAAATCTAAGTTTCCCTCCCGGTCCCAAGTTCCCATTGACATGGTAAAGCCAGATATAAATCCGCTTTCGCCTTTAACATTG
>JAYTPA010000157.1:0-1353 GCA_043747495.1 Bdellovibrio sp. | reverse complement strand
GGTTATCGTCAGTTTGATAAACTTTATTACGTTTTTAATTTTCAGCAGCTGTTTACTTTTGGTTGCAGTATTGATGACGTTTCTCAGTGTGGGGTCATTGTGTATTCAGCCAATGTTCCCTCTTTATTTTTTGATATCAGTTATATGATTCATCAAGCCGGAAAATTTAGATTTGATTCTGAGTTTAAATATTTTACTTTAGGATCTTCACAAGTCAGTAACGTTGATATTTATTCGGGATCTGGTCAAAGTGTTGAGTTTTCGGTAACCCACGACCGGGTTAAAGAGTATTTAAAAGGATCTTTAAGATATTCGCAGTCGACCCAAGATACTTCTATTGAGACTCAGAATGCTAAAGAAGTGGGTCTCATATTTACATACGCTTGGAAACTTAAGGACTGGTCAGAAGACACTGTGAATAGTTCACCAGAAAGAATTTCTTCAGATAGGAATTCGTCAGATAACATGTCATCCGAAGATAAGTCTTCGGATAGTAAACCGTCAGAATAATCTTATCCGTCTTATGTCTAGAACTAGCCTAGTCTAGGACTGTATCAGTTAAAAAATAACTCAAAACAAGACACTATTATATGAAGTGTACCAAAGTGGGGCTCGTAAAATTAACAGTTTGTTTTTTAACGAAACTTTAAATTCACAACATGATGTCGTGATAAACTGTTAGTAACTCTCAATTTTTGGACGTGGATGAACGGAGAAGGCTTGAATCAGAACGATAGAGCTTGCACATTGAAAGCGCTAAGCAAAAGAAATAAATCAAATGATTTAATTTCGTTGCTGGCTGTTTCCATTTTGCAGTTGGCTTTATCATCTTGTGATTTTAATATTCTGGGTGGATCGAATTCAAAACTAGCTGAAAATTATAATCCTGGTTTAAGAACAGAGTCACTTCCTCCGACAATTTCGCCAGTTGCTGATCTGATCATGGATGAACTTGACGTTCAAAATATTCCTTTTACAATTTCTGATCCGGATACATTTTTATTTTGTAATAACATTAACGTCTACGCTAAATCTTCAAGACCAGAAATTATCAACTCACAAAATTTAAGAGTTTCAGGCGTATATCCAAATTGTAGTTTGCAAATCACAGCCCCTGCAGTCGTCAGCACGACAACTTTAGTGGTGACCTTACAAGTTTATGATTTTTGGACATTGGTCAGCACAACTTTTAATTTAACAATTGAAAGAGTTGAAAAACCAGGCCCATTTCAAATCACTCATCACGAAGGTTTACTGCAATCTATATTAGCGAATTGGTCAAATGCTGCGTACATGGCTGGAACATCTGGCCGTTACACAATTCATTTTAAAAAATTACCGCCAGCTGATCAA
>JAYTPA010000156.1:0-2107 GCA_043747495.1 Bdellovibrio sp. | reverse complement strand
AGCACAAATCATTGCTCATGAGCTTGATGTAGACATTAAAATCACTTCGGCACCGGCCATTGATAAAAAAGGTGATTTAGCTGCGATGTTAACAAGCTTAAAACCATTTTCAATTTTATTTATTGATGAAATTCATAGATTAAACCGAACGATCGAAGAATATCTTTATACGGCCATGGAAGATTACTACATTGATATCATCACTGGAGAAGGCCTTGGAGCGATGTCGATGAAATTTCAGCTGGCTCCATTCACGTTGATTGGCGCAACAACCCGAGCTGGGTTATTAGATAATCCTTTTCGGGATCGTTTTGGCATTCAAGAACGTTTGCAGTTTTATGACCGCGTATCTCTTAAAAAAATTATTACTAGATCGGCGCAATTATTAGACTTACAAATGTCAACTGACGGCGCTGAAGAAATTGCCAGACGTGCGCGGGGGACTCCACGTATCGCAAATCGTTTATTAAAACGTGTTCGCGATTATGCACAGGTCAAAGGCGATGGCACAATCACGCATGATTTAGCTCTGTACGCATTGGATCAGCTGGGAGTAGATAAAAATGGTCTTGATGATATGGATCGTAAAATTTTAAGATTAATGTCTGAAAAATATGAAGGTGGACCAGTTGGTATAGATACTTTGGCTGCAGCTTTAGGTGAAGACCGTGAAACTTTAGAAGAGGTTTATGAACCGTTTTTAATTCAAGAAGGATTTATTCAAAAAACAGCTCGTGGGCGAACTTTGACAAATTTTTCTAAACAGATGGATCTATTCAAACCTACACAAAATTTATAAATTATTTTCAAATAAAAAGAAAGAAACAGCGTTTATGTTTTTTCAAAAAACCATTCGTAAAACAGTTGAAATTAAAGGTGTCGGCATTCATTCTGGGGAATCATGTTCGCTACGATTTAAACCAGCGCCAGCAAACACCGGCGTTTATTTTATTAGAACTGATTTGCCAAATAAGCCGTATCTGAAAGTTTCCGCTAATCATGTTCAAGCTGTCAGTTATCAAACTGTGATCGGTGGAGAATTTTTCAAAGTGGCTACGATCGAACACTGTGTATCTTCGTTGTCTGCGCTCAGAATTGACAATGTGTATATCGAACTTGATGGTCCAGAAATTCCAATTTGTGATGGCAGTTCTATTTATTTTACTCAGGCCCTGATGAGTGCTGAAATGATTGAATTAGATGAACCGCGTAAATATTGCTATATAACAGAACCAATTAGTTATAGCGAGGGTGATAAGCATGCTTACGTTTTACCTTACCATGGTTTACGTGTCGGTGTGACGATTGATTTTCCTCATCCGATGATTGGCAAACAAACATTGGATTTAGAAATCACAGAACAGTCTTTTGCCAGAGAAATTGCCCCGGCTAGAACGTTTGGTTTTTTAAAAGAAGTCGAGCAAATGAAGTCAGCAGGGCTAGCCAAGGGCGGTTCGCTAAATAACTGCATCGTTTTAGATGATCACAAAGTCATTAACCCTGATGGTTTAAGATATAAAGACGAATTCGTTAGGCATAAAGTTTTGGATGCTTTAGGGGATCTTGTGACTTTAGAAATGCCACTAATGGGGCATTTAATTCTTCATAAAGCCGGTCATGACGTTATGAATAAACTGGTCAAAAAGATCGTATCTCAGCCGCAAAGCTATCGTTTTGTCGAGCTAGGCGCTGATGTATCGAATGAAATGCGTAAATTTTCACAGTGGAGTCTGTAGTTGATCTATTTCATAAAATCCATAATAATGACCGTCTTTAAACAGTCCTAATTATTTAAATATTTATCGGAGGATAAAATGATTATTGGTGTACCTAAGGAAATTAAAATCAGCGAAAACCGCGTTGGTATGACTGAAGCAGGCGCTAAGCAGTTCACAAAAGAAGGTCACACAGTGATCGTTGAAAAAGATGCAGGCGTTGGCAGTGGCATCACAAATGAACAGTACGAAAAAGCAGGCGCAAAAATTATCGACACTAAAAAAGAAGTTTACGCTAAAGCTGATATGATCATGAAAGTGAAAGAACCTCTTCCAGATGAATATGAATTAATGAGAGAAAATCAAATTCTTTACACTTATCTTCACTTAGC
>JAYTPA010000155.1:0-1177 GCA_043747495.1 Bdellovibrio sp. | reverse complement strand
GCCCAGTTCAAATGTCTAGGCGACAAATGTCCTCATTTTAACTGTATGAATCAAATCACATTATCACTACCTGAAGGTCTGTGATTTCGCTGTAAATCTATATTCCTAAGTCTTGTAAAAGTCTTGATCACTTAACTAAACCTGAAGAACTAAACTTTTTATTTTATGATAAAAGTCTAAGCGCTTTTTTAATCAATCAAGCTCTAGGATTCACGATCCGATAAGACTTCAGAGGGTTTATGCGAATAGGACTACTGATTTTATCACTCACAATTTTTTCATCGTGTATGAAAACAAATTCAGCTATTGATTCATCTAGCCAAAAAGTCGCTGATAACATTGCTTGCGGCACATTTAAAAGTTCTGTTTTCGACTCAATGTATGACTATTTAGAATCAGAAAAATCCGCACCATCTGTTATTGATTTTACACAAAGTTTAAATGAAAAATTAGAGCCCGTATTTATTAAAAACAAAATCGAATCTATTCAACAGAAAAATCAACTTAAAAATGAATTAGCTAAGCTCTATGAATTCCTCATTGATGATTCTAAAAATATGATGCAGCGAAAAACAAATCTAGAACACATTCAAACTTTAATAGAACTTGAAATGGAAGATGTTTCAACAAAGACCAATGAAACCATGAATGCTTCATTAAAAATGCAATTAGATAAAGTGAATTCAGTAGTGCAGTCAATGGATTTACAATGTGAGCAACCTGATACAAACACAGACCTTGAAGTCCCAGCAGCTAATTCTAGCAAAATGACAAACGGTGTAGATAATGTTTTCGCCACAGCTTATCAAAGTTGTCAGGTTCTTGATGTTCCGGAAGTTAATCGATCAACAGCCAACGTTGAAGGCATCACGATTAATGGGACTCATGAGGATACTATTGGATCAAAACGTTTTGTGACTGATTTGACTAAAGTGCAACAAACTCATCCGTATATTCGTGCCGCTGGAGACGGATTATCTAACGGCTGCTTTAATGTGAGAAGCAATCCACTCATATATGATTACGGCGGTGAAGCTTCAATCGCCAACAACACTATTAATTTTTTTAAAGACAGCGGTTCTGGCACTCGTGTTCTAGGTGTTGATTGTTCGGCTTATGTTTCTGCCGCAGCTGCTGCAGCAGGATTAAAGTACAGTCCGGATGTTCCAAATAAAGC
>JAYTPA010000154.1:0-1540 GCA_043747495.1 Bdellovibrio sp. | reverse complement strand
TGACACAAACTGGAAACACGATCCGATTTTTCAAATGGAAAGTTGCACAAAACCAAGCTGTAATCGATCAAACACCCTTAAATATAACTAAGTATTCATTAAGCACTCAGCAAATGGACACACAAACTTTAACAGCACTACCCACTACAACAATATCAACATCACAGGGTTTTTACATTGATCTGAATGATACTACATTATCACACCAAGTTTTAAAAATAGCCGTTTACAGTGCCAACGGTGCTGTTTTAAAACAGATGGATATATTAATTCCTGAATTTAAAGCTTCGCCCACTGATTATATGACGAACAGTGATGGTTCAGCGCGAGCACAGAACTTAGTTAATTTACACCCACTGACTGGCATGGATTTAACAGGGTGGACTGCGCAAAACTATACAAGCTTTTTTAACAGTAAGTGTTTTTAATCCAATTACTCAATGAGAGTTTTCGGTACTGACTTCTTCAGCTTCTAGATTTTCACCCTGACGGTAACGTTCAACTAAAGTTTCATCATTTGTTGGAAACGAAAATAAGAGTGAATGGACTTGCGAATTAGGATCTTCTTCCGTGATCACAATATAATAGGTATCAGCCTGTGTGTTTTCAGAAATATCACTAATAAAAGTCACTAAAGTATTGCCTTCAGAATCAACTTTACGCCAAATTTCATCAGGACTATTAATAGTTTCATCACGGTATTCTGCATAGTCATTAAATTTTTCAGCTAAAATATCTTTTTCAGATCGAAGTTTCATCATCGATTCTAACAAACCAATCGCTAACAAATCCCCTTCTAATAATGAATCTCCGTCTAACGCTGCAAATTGGATGGATTCAAGTTTTCGGTGGTAAATAATTTCTTTATTTCTAAATAATTCGGCCAGCTCAATATCTTTAGTCGCAAAATGAATAAAAACAAAACTGGGATATTTTTCTTCGGCATTTAAATAAACCACAGCAATGTAATTAAAAGGGATTTCGATATTGTCTACAGTCTTAACTAAAGTGTACATGGGCACATCGGGATAAGATTCATCATCAATCCAAATTTCATCGGGATCATCTAATGTGCTCTCTAACCAGTCTTCAAGCTGATCGACTTCGTCTTGATTGAAATCTTTTTTAATATTGTAATGTTTGGAATATTTTTCTTCCATGACTTTGATCTGTTGTGAAAAAAAACCAAATAAAGTTTTGTCGTTTTCAAAAATAAGACCTTGGCTTTCGTCAATGATGATCAATTCTTTTTCTTGAAGCTTTTTAGAAACTTTATGTATTTTAGCTTTGCTGACTTTTTTAGGCGTGATCTTAGCCGTGGTTTTTGGTTTAGCTTTAACCTTCACTTTTACTTTAATTTGAAGCTTTTTACTTTTTTTAGAAGCACTTATTTTTTTGTTTATTTTGCTAGCAACTTTACTCACGTAGTTTCCTCTTGATGTCCTTTAATGTCTGAATCAACAGCAGAATATTAATGACTAATAAAGTCAATCTATTCTGTGATTGAAACTTAATTCTGTCTCTGTAGGCTTTATTTAAG
>JAYTPA010000153.1:0-2578 GCA_043747495.1 Bdellovibrio sp. | reverse complement strand
CTATGGATTTGGGGCTGGGATTCTATATGAAATTATTAGTTCTAATCATCGCTTTGTTTGTTATAACTACACAAACATCATGTATCGAAAAGCAAAACTTGGAAGAATCAAGTTTGGGGCCAGCTGTTGATGCAGCCAGCGTCGAGCAAGCCATGGCCGAAGGCATTGGAAACTTAAGCCTTTACGACGCCAAAGTAAATGAACTCAATGCCTTAGCTTTATCGACAACTCTTGAAGATTCTCAAAACTATAAAATTTTTAATCAAATAGTTTTTGTTGATTCAATTAATGAGACTGCAGATAAGTATACAATTAATTTAAATTTCACTAAACAAGATTTGCAAGATTCGAATAGTTCTTTTTCAGATGTTAGATACCCATTGGTCATTGATAAAAACAGTAGTTCTTTAAATAGTTTTTATAATCAAAATGAAAAACTGATTCAGTCTGTGGCTAGAAAAGATGCTATTAGAAAAAAAGAGGACGAACAAGAACACCCTGCGTTTTTAATTGCTGAATTTGCTGATAATGCAAGAAATGCATGCCGAACACAGAAAGTAACATGTCACAATTTTAAAAAGACAAATTATGAAATCACTTTACCCTCTGTTTTAGCGCATCCTAGCATTTGTGAAAATTCGCAAAAATGCACTATACCAGTAAGTAAAATTGAATATGACCTGATTAATGGTAATAAACTTGATGGTAACGGCAAAGGGCACAGAATTCGCTTTTCATTTGTTGTTTCAAAAAAATTACCTTTGTTTTCAAAGGTCATGAGCTATTGTTACAGACAGTTAGTTGACTGGGGCAACCGTAAAGTTTTAGCGGAATCTTGTTATGATTTAACAAATTTTGCAGCCGGCGGATCTACTACAACTCAGACTACAAACTAAAAAAACTTGTCGAAATGCCCAGCCGAAGCTAACATAAAAGTATGAAAAAACATATTGCACTTATTTTTGGTGGGCAATCTTCAGAACATGAAGTTTCAATTAACTCGGCTAAAAATATTTTTAAAGCCTTGGACAAAAACTTGTTCACAGTTTCTCTACTGGGGATTTCTAAAGAAGGATCATGGTATTTATTTACTGAATCTGAAATCGAAAATTTAAAATCAATTCGTGATGCAGATGTTGCTGAAGAAAAAAATGCGGCTCTTGTTTCAAAAAAATCTAAGCCTTATATTTTACAATTACATAATTCACACTACACTTCGCTAGACTGTGCGTTTCCAATCGTACATGGAACTAACGGCGAAGATGGTGTTTTACAGGGCTATTTAAAAATGGTTGGTGTGCCCTTTGTCGGCTGCGGTGTAATGGGTTCAGCCATTAATATGGATAAAGAAGTCATGAAAATCGTTATGACTTCAGCTGGAATTCCAAATTCAAAATATATGGTTTTAAAAAGCACAAAACCTAACAACTACGATGATATTGTTAAAAAATTAGGTTCCCCATTTTTTATTAAACCAGCTAATGCTGGATCATCAGTTGGTGTTCACAAAATTAAGACAGCAGCTGATTTTAGCACTCAAATAAAAGACTCATTTAAGTACGATCATAAAGTTATCGCTGAAGAATTTATTGATGGCCGTGAAATCGAATGTTCTGTGATGGGCTTAAATCACAAGGCAAAAGCGGCTACTCCTGGTGAATTAGTTGTTAAACATGAATTTTATTCTTATGAAGCGAAATATTTAGATGATAATGGCGCTGAAATTGTGATTCCGGCAAAAATTGATTCAACAAAAACGGAAGAGTTACGCACTCTCGCTGCTAAAACTTATGAAGCTTTATACTGTGACGGTTTAGCTCGTGTTGATTTTTTCATGAAAAAAAATGGTGATTTCATCGTTAATGAACTAAACACTCTGCCCGGTTTTACAAAAATTTCGATGTACCCTATGATGTGGAAAGCCCACGGTGTTGAGTATTCAAATTTGATTACTATGTTGATTGAATGTGCTTTTGAACGTGCAGAATTTGATCGCAGTCTTGATCTTAATTTTATGAAGTAGACCTTGGTCTATCCGATGTTGGTCTGTGTACAGCTTTTGCATATTATTAAAAGACTAGCTAGATAAGTAACGTTAGCTGATAATTTATTGAAGTTTTACAGGATGTAAAACTTGATGTTCACGGAGGAACTATGTCTTTACGCGAAACTATCGAGACCGGTCTTAAATTAGAAGACATTCATTATTACGAAAAAACAGAGAACACATTTCAAAAGGCTTTCGTTTCTTTACAGTGTAATTGCGCTTTATGTGCGTCTAACTTAGAAATTAAGATTATTGCATCAGATATTGTTAATGAAATCCGTGAAGAAGCCCACTGTCCGCAATGCAAAATTAGACTTCGATCAAAAAGCCATTCGCTACAGTAAACAACTAAGTAATATTTTTGACGTTTGAATAAAAAGTGCCAAAAATTTGATGATCAGTACTGCCAAAAGTCGATTGTTTGACACCGGCTGTGGGTTTATCCACAAAAATTCCCCAACGATTCAAGCTAACCAGACCAACATCCAGCTGCTGACTGACTTTATCTACTTTTTCAACGTCAGCCCAGAT
>JAYTPA010000152.1:0-1656 GCA_043747495.1 Bdellovibrio sp. | reverse complement strand
TATAATCCTAAACCTGACAAAAATGATGATGGGTCTTGCAAAGTTTGCTTAAAGACTTTAACTAACGAGTTATTTACTTATGATGAAAAAATGGGCGTTGAGGAAAAACTGAATCCTTTTGGCACTTTGAAAAATTTGAAACTGAATTAATTGAATTTCAATCTGCTAACAGCTTGCTTTTGTTTTCATTTTAATTCATAACTAAACGTCTTTGTATTCTATTTTAATCATTAACGGAGGATGAAATGCCTACACCGAAGAAGAAAACCTCGAAATCTCGCAGAGATATGCGCCGCTCACACGATGGATTAGCTATGCCTGGTATGGCTATCGATAAAAAATCAGGTGAACTTGTAAGACCACACCGTGCTTTTAAAGCCGCTGATGGGGCCTTATATTACAAAGGCAAACAAATCAGTGCAGCAAAAGCTAAGAAATAGTTCTATTTCCCAAAAACTATTTATTAACTATGTATAACACTAAAATATCTGGCGTAGGCTCTGACCTTCCTGAAAAAGTTCTAACCAATCATGACCTCGAAAAAATGGTCGATACATCTCATGACTGGATCGTTCAACGAACAGGAATCGAGCGTCGCCATGTCTTAGCCGAAGGCGAAGGCACTTCTGATATGATCGTTCGAGCTTCAAAAAGAGCTCTAGATGATGCCAAGATGACCGCTGATCAATTAGATTTAATTATCGTGGCCACTTTATCTGGTGATTACAAAATGCCAGCAACAGCTTGTATTGTACAGGCCAAGCTTGGTGCAAAAAACGTTATGGCTTTTGATTTAAATGCAGCCTGTTCAGGTTTTGTTTATAGTCTTCACGTCGCTAATCAATTTATCAAAACAGGTGTTTACAAAAACATTCTTGTTTGCGGCGCTGAAAACTTAACTCGTATAATAGATTATACAGATCGTGAAACATGTATTTTGTTTGGTGATGGCGCTGGAGCCTTTATTGTTTCTCAAGCGGCACCAGAGGATACAAATATTATTTTATCAGGATACTGTCATGCTGAAGGTATTCACGCCGAACTACTTTGGGCTGAAGGTGGCGGAACGAAAGTTCCTTTCTCGCAGCAAGTTCTTGATCAAGGTTCTCACTTCATGAAAATGAAGGGTAAAGAAATCTTTAAAAATGCAACCAGAGCTATGGCCGCTTGCTGTAATGAAGCTTTATCTTCGTCAGGTTATACAGCTCATCAGTTGGATTGGATTGTTCCACATCAAGCTAATTTAAGAATCACTGAAGCTGTTGCTAACCAATTTGATTTTCCTTTAGATCGAGTTATCTCAACAGTTCACGAAACTGGGAATACTTCAGCGGCATCGATCCCTATCGCTTTTGATACCGCTTACAGAGATGGTCGAATCAAACGCGGCCAGCTGATCTTACTCACTGCTTTCGGTGCAGGATTGACTTCAGGGTCAATGCTTTTGAGATACTAAAATAGCTTTAACATCAATTTTTAATCAGGAGTAAAAATGTATTCATTTGTATTTCCCGGACAAGGCAGCCAAGCAGTTGGAATGGGTAAATTTATTTATGATGAATTCCCTGTTTCAAAAGTTGTGTTCGAAGAAGCTAGCGATGCATTGTCTTTTGATATTAAAAAATTATGTTTCAATTCGTCAGACCAAGATTTAGC
>JAYTPA010000151.1:0-3163 GCA_043747495.1 Bdellovibrio sp. | reverse complement strand
AAACCAGCCTCTAACGGCACATTAATAAATGGTTTAGGGATCGCTGCTGATTCTTCATCTGTCAGCGGTCGTAGGTTTTGATTTTCATCGCGACGACCCACTGTGGCCCGTACAACCGTCATACCACAAGCTTCTGCTTCTTCGACTAAGCCGTTGGCATACCCACGATTAAAAAGCTCACCAAAAAGGACAAGGACGTCACCTTTTTTGAAAGATTGTTTTTGTGGTTTTTGACGAATGGGAAAAAAGTTTTTCATATTTTGATTCATAGTGTGAACAGTTAGCCATATTTAGGGTTTTAACTCAACAGTTGTGAGCTAATTAATGCAATATGCTGCTGGGTTGATCCGTAAAATGGTTTTATATTGGCAGCAATATGCGATCTTAATATTTGAGAGCTTTCCGCAAGATCACTAAAAGTCTTTAAAAACTGTTCCGCTGATGTCACTGAAAAGACTGAATTCAGTTTTACGAATTGGACGGCTTCAGGGTTATTTTCATAATAGGGGCCGACAATAACTGTATTCAGTGCACACAGAGGCTCCATCACAGAATGAACTTTAGAGGCAAATGAACCGCCAACAAAAGCTATTTTTGAAAAGCGGTAAACATCAGCAAGTAATCCGATTTCGTCTAAAATGAGAATTTCGATGTTCTCTTTTTCAAAATCAAACACTTTATTTTTAAAAGAAGTTGATAGTTCAGCTTTATATCCAAGAGATTTTAACTCTTCAAATAATGGAGCCGCATTTTTTATTTCATGCGGTGCCCAGACTAAATTAAAATTCTTTTTTAAGATTTCAGGGATAACAGTTTTCAAAACAATTTCATCTTCCGGCCACGTCGATCCAAAACACGTGAGAGGTTTTTTAGAAACTAATGTTATTTTTTCGGGTTGCGAAAGCCTGTACTGAACTTGATCAAATCGGGAGTCATTTAAATGTTTGATCGTTGAAACGGTAGGTAGAAGCTGTCTCAACTTTTCAGTTAAATCATCAGAAACGCAGGTTATAAACCGAGCCTGGCTGAGATTAAATTTGATCCAGAACCGAGTCAATCTGTTCCAGCGTGGGTACATTGAAACAACACCGAAAGGGATATTTTCAATATTTATAAGTTGAATAAGATTGGGCCAAAAATCTGTTCTCGAAAAAATAACCAAATCAGGTTTGATAGACCCAAGCAGCAAAGAATTATCTGCTGTTGTGTCCCAACCTAAAGGAATAAAATGCTCAACACAGTCAGAAATATTTGTAAATAATTTCTCAGCAGATGGCGAGCTGTAAGTGACAAAAATTTTATATTTTTTTGACTGGGCTAATTCTCGAATTAATGATTTGACGTATTCAACTTCACCGCTTGACGCATGAAAAAGAATATTTTTCAGATTTGAATCTTTTCTGGAAAGCAAAGGCAAAACAGTTCGCATTTTGTGACGAGTTGTTACCCAGGATTGAAACGACAGTGACATCAAGGGATTAAGTGCTCGGGTAAGACTGGCTAAAAAGGGATAGATCAAGTTATAAAAGAGCATTTTGAACTTCTTCAGGCGTAATACTATCCATGCATTCATGAAAGTAAACTTTATTCACGCAGGGGCCTTGGCCATGTTTACTGCAGGGTTTACATTTTAATTGTTTTTCAATTAATGTTGTTGTTGTTTTTATTCTAGAAGGGTAACCGAAGGGTGCTGGCCCCATCAGAGCTATTGTTTTTTTACCCAGCTGTTCAGAAAAATGGAGCATGCCTGTGTCGTTTGTTACAATTTTTTCAGCTAACTGAATCACAGCAGCTGATTGGAGCAGACTGGTTAAGCCCGTTAAATTAATAATGTTCGGTAAAGTATTCAGTTCACTTGTAAAAGTATCGTTTGGTCCGGCTAAAATGATTATTTTTTTTGTAGGATTTTTTTGAGCGAGCAGAAACCAATGCTTTATGGGCCAACGTTTAAAAAAATGAGCTGCGGAGGGAACAAAAACATAGAAGCTGGCAAAGTCTGATTCAGATAGGCCTTTGCTGATTAAAAGATTTTTAGTTTCTTGAATGATTTTATCTGGCAATACCATCATTTGTGTTTGTGGAATTTCTGATGCGATATCTATTTGTTGCAAGGGTCGTATGAGATCCATTTGTCCAGAAAAAGGCTGAGGAAATAAATTGATTTTAAAATTCAACAATAAAAATCTTTTAATGCGATACATGGGTTTTACAACTTTTATTTTTGGATTCAAAAACAGCCGTACGAAGAATGATCTTAAGTTGCTATGAGCATCATAAACGATAGTGTAATTTTGTAGTCTAAGCTTTTGGATCATTTGCCAAAGGCCTGAAATACCATTGTGCTTATCAAGAGACCAAATTACATCAATGTCTTTTGAGCAAAGAAGAATATCTTCAAAATCAGATCTTGTTAGAAAATGAATCTGGGCTGCGGGATGTTTTTTTTTAATAAGGTAAGGAAGACTTAATGCCTGAGTCACATCACCAATACTAGAGAACCGTATAATTAATATCTTCATTCTTGTTTATGTAATTACAAAAAAAGGCAACTGTCTATTACTTAGCGTAATATGGCGTCTCAATTCAGTTTTAAGCTGCGCCTAATCTTAAAGTAAGGCATAGGAATTGATGATGTAGTAGGTATGGACGTGTATCCAAAAAGTGTATCATTTTTAGACAGTTTAAAACTCGTTATAGCTTACGGTGCTAAAACGGGCCTAATGGCTTTTATTTTAGTCTTAGGCTCTTTTGCTCAGGCTGAAATTTATGGTGAGATTCAATCACAAGGCTTAGGGTTTATCAGTGAAGATTTTGAAAATACAAAAAAAACAAGCTACAGTTTTTTGGGTGTCAGCTTAAAATCGTACAATGCTCAAGATGATGCTTTTAAGATCAATTTAAAAGGTCAGTATGCTGTAGGCGAACAAATACTAAGTTACCTCAATGTGAAAGAAGTTTATTTCTCGCTTCCGGCCCAGGGTCATTCTAAAATTCATATTGGCCGTAAATTAAACGACTGGTCGCGCATCGATGAAAAATGGAATTTAGGTTTATTTCAGCCTCAGTTTCGCTGGAATCCTCTGGATGTTGAATCACAAGGTCTTTTCGGTTTTTTTTGGGAAATTAAATCTGGAAATTTTAAAATAACGTTTTTAGGAAGCCC
>JAYTPA010000150.1:0-2495 GCA_043747495.1 Bdellovibrio sp. | reverse complement strand
CGTCATTTCCTGGTCTTGATGGTCGCAAGATGTCAAAGTCGTACAACAATTCAATTTTGTTATCTGAAGAGAGTTCATCACTGAAGAAAAAAGTGAATTCGATGGTGACTGATCCAAAGCGTGTTCGCAGAGAAGACACGGGAAACCCTGAAGTTTGCCCTGTTTACAGTTATCACAAATTATTTTCTTCAAATGAGGATTTAAAATGGGTCGTTGATGGCTGCACAACTGCAGGCATCGGTTGCGGAGACTGCAAAGCTAAACTATGCGGAAACATCGAGCAAATGATTAAAATACCGAGAGAAAAGAAAAAAGAATTGTTGAATAACCCTAAAACGCTTGATTCAATTATCGAAGCAGGACGCGAAAAGGCTCGTATGGAAGCGAGAAAAAATATTCAAACCATCAGAGATTGGGTACTATGAGTATACGTGTACAGCTGCAGCAATTTGAAGGTCCTTTAGATTTACTTCTTTATCTTATTCGTAAAGAAGAAATGGATATTTTTGATATTAACGTCACTGAAATAACCCAACAGTATTTAGATTTTATTAAAATGATGAAAGAATTTGATATCGAAGTCGCTGGCGACTTTATAGCAATGGCTTCAACATTGATTCAAATTAAATCAAGATTATTGTTACCTCAGTACGATGAAAACGGCGAAGTTGTTGAAACAGAAGACCCAAGAAAAGAATTGGTTCAAAAACTTTTAGAATACGAAAAATATAAAGAAGCAGCTAAGGCTTTATACGACAGACCATTATTAAACCGTGATCAATGGGCCCGTGGCTTAAGAGAAAAAATTGAATTAAATAACGATGAAATCGAATTAGAAGACAATGCTTTATTTTCTTTGATTGGATCTTATCGCAAGATCACAAAAGCGTTACATAAACGAATTCATAAAGTCAGCATTAAGCTTCAATCAATTGCTGGACGTATTTTAGAAATGAAAGAGCGTCTTATAGTTGGACAACAAACAACAATGCGCGAACTGTTTAATCATTCAATTACCGAAGTCAAAGAAAAATCAAGAAACGCCTTAATCACTTTCTTATCATTATTAGAGCTTGGGAAAATGGGTTATGTCACAGTTTTTCAAACAGAGAACTACGGCGATATCTATGTGAATACGAAAAAAACAATCGAAGGCGATGTGGTTTCAAAAGTTGAAGAGTATGACAGCATTCATGCTGAAGATATCGCGACTCAATTAACTGCAAAGCAAAATAAAAGCGATGATATTTTAACTGATGAAGAACTCACTGAAGTTGAGCAAATGAGTTTTGTCTTAAACGACGGTGATGCGAATAAAGTTATAGAGTCTTTAGAATTTGATCATTTAACATCAAACGAAACACTCGCCAATTTTAATGAAGATATGGCTTCTGATGATGAAATTCTAGCAGCTGAAATGGATGTTGATTCTTCAGATTTAAATTTAGATATAAACATGATTAAAGATTTCTCTAATGATCCCACAACAGACGGACAGGTGTAGTTATGGCTAAAAATAAAAAACAAAAAAATATTGAAACTGATGTAATCGCAGAAATTTTAAAATTTGATGCTGAAATAGAAAATGATTTAGCTGTTGATTTAGCTGTTGATTTAAGCTCTGAAGGTATCGAAATCGAAGCTGGTCTTTTTGAAAATATTGAAATTAGCGAAGACTTATTGGCAACACAAACTGATGTCGACTTAGAGGGTTCAGAGCTTGAGTCTTTCGAAGCCGCTGAAATTGCTGAAGTTGAATTCATCGAAGAAGAACAAGCTGAAAGCATTATTGAAAGTATTCTTTTTGCTTCTGATAGACCTGTTAGTCTTTTGTCTATTCGCGAAGTTTTTAAAGGGACAAATATCACTAAAGATAAAGTGAAAAGAATTTTGAATAACTTAGCTGTTGAATACGCAAGTGGTCGTCGCGGTATTACATTAGAAGAAATCACTGGTGGTTACCAAGTTAGAACTAAAATCGATAATATGAACTTTTTAAAACGCACATTGAAAACTCGTGCTTTTAAATTATCTGGTCCAGCTTTAGAAACTTTGGCGATTGTGGCTTACAAACAGCCTGTTATTAAATCAGAAATTGACCAAATCCGAGGAGTTGAATCAGGGCATTTATTACGGGCCTTGATGGAAAAAGGCCTTTGCAATTTTGAAGGTAAAGCTGAAAATTTACCAGGTCGCCCGATGCAGTACGGAACAACAAGACGCTTTCTAGAAATTTTTGGATTACGCAATATAAAAGAATTACCGACGCTTTCACAAATCGATGAACTTCTACCTGAAGGTATTGGTGAAGACGAAGATGAACAAAAACCAACTTTAGCTGCAGTGACTGATTCGATGTCAGAACAAGTTAAATCAGTTAGCTATTCGCAAGGTGAAGAAGAACTTGGTGATATTGAATCTGAATTACAAACAATTACAACTTCATCTGATTTCTTTGAACAAGAAAAAATCAGACAAAAGCAAAAGCGTGATGC
>JAYTPA010000149.1:0-3354 GCA_043747495.1 Bdellovibrio sp. | reverse complement strand
CGAGGACAAATAGTTAAAGCCTTATTTGGTCAGGAATCTTTACAAATTACTATTTCTGCACAAGCTGAAGAGGCCGGCGCAATTGGTGATGTGATACGTGTTAAAAACTTAGATTCTCAAAAAATGTTTGCTGCAAAAATTATTGATCGTGGTGTTGTAGAAATTGAATAAACGAGGTTTGATTATGAAATTAATATTACTGTTTTTCATCATTTTAGGTTCTGGCTGTGCCACAATTAATGAATGGATGTATCCTAAAACTCCTGATGAAATAGCAGCTAAAGAAGAAATAGATCAAGAGCCCCTGACTAAATACTCAGAAGTGACTAATCATGCGCCACCATCTGATCGTGAATATAAAAGAATGACCCGCGAGGTCATGGAAGAAGAATCAGAACTTCATTCAGGAGCAGGTTCATTGTGGGTTATGGAAGGTCAAACAAGTTATTTGTTTGCACAAAATAAAAACCGTAAAGAAGGCGATCCAACAACTGTTAAAGTTGAAGGCGCGGCAATGAAGCAAGTTCAAATGAAAGCTGATACCATTAAAGATCTATTGAATGAACTGGAAGAGCAAAAAAAACAAGCTGAAGAAAAAAAGAAAAAAGACGAAGCAGAGGTTTTACGTTTAGCAGATATAGCTAAAGAAAAAGAATTAATCATAACTAAAAGTGAAGCTGATAACGAAGCAGAAGCACAAATTTTGGCTGAAAAACGTGTTAGCGAAAGAAAACCTGCATCAACAGAACCTGCTAAACCTGTCGTGGCTGAAAAACCAAAAGAAGAAAAAATTGATTTGAAAGAAGTCGAAAGTATCCCAATGCGAATTACAGAAAAATTACCTGATGGTCAGTACCGAGTATCGGGTCAGCAGTATTTAACAATCAAAAATAGACCTTATAAAGTCATCGCAACAGGTATTGTTCGTGGTGATGATTATAACGATCAACTTATTAGTTCTGAAAAATTATATGATTCACAATATGACATTCTACATATGAAAAAAGGCCAATAGTATGAAACACTTTTTTATTTTCTACACATTTATAACATTACTGTCTTTAGTTGCTGATGCTGCGCGATTGAAAGATATTGCAAGCATTCGTGGTGTTCGCGAAAATCAATTGATTGGTTATGGATTAGTTGTAGGTCTTAAAGGGACCGGAGACACCCAAGCGGAATTCACTAGTAAATCATTTGCGAGGTTGATTGAAAAATTAGGCGTTAAATTAGACCAAGCCCAGTTAACTAGTAAAAACGTGGCTGCTGTCATTGTAACAGCTCAGTTACCACCTTTTGCAAAAGCCGGTAATCCTTTAGACATTACTGTTAGCGCGGTTGGTGATTCAGCGTCATTAGTGGGTGGAACATTATTGCAAACCCCACTTCGTGCAGGTAATGATCAGATTTTTGCTGTGGCCCAAGGCGCTGTTTCAGTTTTAGGAGATGGCAAAGAAATTCATACAACAGTTGGCCGAGTTCTTAATGGCGCCATGATTGAACGCGATATCCAAGCGGATTTCTCTTCGCGAAAAATGTTTCGAATGACATTACACAATCCAGATTTTACAACAGCAGCACGGACTATTTTAACTGTTAATCGTGAATTGGGTGGGCAGTATGCATCCGCGAAAGATGCTGGGACAATAGATATAGTCACACCACCTAATTACGAAAATAAAGGTGTTGAATTGATGGCTACAATTGAGGCCATTGAAATCAATCCTGATCAAAAAGCTCGGGTTGTGATCAATGAAAAAACAGGAACTATAGTTATTGGTGAAAAAGTTAAAATTTCAAAAGTGGGTTTAAGTCACGGCAACATCAGTTTAAAAGTTGTCGATGAAAAAACAAAAAAATCTACTCCGATAGATGATAAAATGGCCTTGTTAGACACTGGTGCTAATGTTGGTGATCTTGTGCAAGCCTTAAATAAATTAGGTGTATCACCAAAAGATTTGATTGCCATTTTGCAGTCAATCAAAGCAGCAGGTGCGCTTCACGGCGAATTGGAGACTCATTAATGAGCGAGATTGCAAAATTGAATACAGGCACAGCTATTTTGCAATTGGATACTCCAAAAGGTCTTTCGCTTAAAGAACAAAAGAATGTTGATCCAAAAGTAGCAGACGAAAAAGTTCGTCAAGTTGCAGATGAATATGAAAAATATTTCATGAAAGAAATGATGAGACACATGAGAACAACTGTTCAAGAAAGTGATTTCATGAAAGCTAATAATGCTGAAAAAATATTTCGTGAGCAATTAGATGATCAATACAGCACTGAATGGAATAAACGCGGCGGTTTCGGTATTTCAGATATGATTTACCAACAGTTGACTGAAAAATTTGGACCCCAATTAGGCTTAAAATCTAAAGACGATTTACCAAAAGGGCCATTGCCATTAGATAAAAAAATGCATATTAAAGAAATGAAAACGGACAAAGATATAAGTCTTATGTTAACACCTGAAAAAACAGATGAAGGGTTAATTGAAGTTCAAAATCCTTGGGCCGGTACTTTGCAAAATAAAAAGAGTATGGAAGGTGATCGAACCTCATATGAGATTAAACACGATAATGGTCTTGAAAGTCTCATTTTGACACAAGGTGCGCCTTCAGAACAGACACGACATTTGTCACCCGGAGACAAAATACAGTCTGGTCAATCCTTAGGTCTAGCTCAGAGCAGTAGTCCTTTGGTATGGACAGTCAAATCTTCTGTATCAGAATGATTTGGTCAGATTGTGTCGTTATGATACAATAATAGAATAATCCGCACTGAAGCTGTTGAGACAGATTGTGCTGATAAGGAGATTCAGATGAAAATTACTCATAATAAAGTTGGTCAGAATTTAAATTTAACGGATGCTTCACGCACAGATAAATCTGATAAAACAAAACAAAAATCAGGAATCGATTCTTCAGCTACAGAAAAATCATCTGCAGTTGGTGTCCCATTTAGTTCATCAAATGATTCAGCTAAAGTGGCTTTATCTACACGGGCTCAAGATACTCAAAGAGCTAAAGAAATCGCTATGTCTGCTAATGATTTTGATCAAGCTAAAGTTGAGAAATTTCAAAAACTTATCGACGAAGGTAAATACAAAATTGATTCAAAAGCCATTGCTGAAAGAATGGTTGATGAGCATTTGTTAGCAGCCGGAAAAACGTCTAACGAATAAAACAAAAGGATGCGACGATGGATTCTGTCGATATAAAAAAAATAGCTTATGACAAGTTAACAGCAAATTTAGATGAACTACTTAAACATTACAGATTGTTATTGGACTGCGTGCGTAAAGAAAAAGATTTCTTACTTTTAGCCGACATCGATAAATTAAATGAAAATAAT
>JAYTPA010000148.1:0-16043 GCA_043747495.1 Bdellovibrio sp. | reverse complement strand
AAAGCTACTAAAAAGAAAAAGAAGTAGTTGGTTTTGTAAAGCAGTCGCTTTCGAAGGGCTAATGTAAATTGGCCCTTTTTTTATGTCTAAAATAAATTTTGCCAAATCGAATATAGTAAAGAATTGCCTTCAGCTGCACTACAGCAGCCATTCTTAGCAAATTCATTTTTTAATTTAATATTTTTATTAAGCTTTTTTAGAGACTAACGAATGTTAGTAAAAGTAAGTCAAACCAACACCAGCAGTTGGTAAGTAAATGCTTTTTGTGATCTCGCTCATCAGAACAAGTTCACCGTAAAAATTAACACCTGATAGATCGCCTTCCAGCTGATTATATTCCAAACCGACCGCTGCTGCGATGAAGTTTGCAGCGAATTCATTCTTTTGAATTTCAGAATCAGTTAATACATTTTTTAAAATACTTGATTCATTTGCTGCGCCAGCATCACTATTTGTATTAAACCATCGTGAAAAACCGACTTTAGTATAAGGTGACAAATATTGCGCCTCGAAATTTCTTTTCCAAGCAAAATGAAACGTCCCGTAAGCTTCGCCTTTGCCTAAACCCACCACTACTGAGTCTTGCGGTATAATGTTAACCTCAACATTTAAGCCCAAAAGCCCTGTCATGCCCCCAGAAGAAAAACCTAAGCCAATTTTTTTGTATTCTTTCATATCGATGTTTGAATCATAAAGCTCTACGCCCTCATGATCAAATTTTTGAGTTCTCGAGAAAAATGATTCTTGTGCATTCGCAATTGAAAGGCTTAACGTTGAAGCTAAAAAGAGAAGAGTTGAAAGACTGATTGTTTGTTTCATATTAAAAACCCCTTTAATAATTGATATTTCATCTTAACACTGGGCGAACGACAAGTTTTTTTAATCAAAATTCACGATTTTAAATTTTTGAGAACTCCATTGATCGAATCGAATGTCTTGAAAAAGTACTTTTTGATGTGTTTTGTAATTTAAAACAGCTCCAAAGCTTCTAACTGTTTCTAATAAATCTAAATTCACCTCAGAATAGATCCATCCGCATATATTTGGTAATCCTTGAGATATCACGCCATCATTTTCAAAGTTTATATCTGGTGGACTGTAAGTGGCCGCATAGCCGTAATTAATATCAACTGCCGGAGACCATTCCGCGGAACCAATTGTTTGTGCAACAACAACATACATTTGATTTTCTAAAGCGCGAGCACGGGCTCCGATATGAACGCGGTTGGCCCCTTTTATTGTTTCTGTACAGCTTGGTGCAAAAATAATCTGGGCCTGTCCTTTTTGAGCTGCGATCATCGACGGAATTGCAAATTCCACATCAAAACACGTTGAAACAGCAAAAGAAAATTTCTTATTTTTGAAAACTTTAATTATTGATTCACCAGATTGAATATTCCAATCTTCATCTTCAAATCGGGTCATGTGCAATTTGTCTTGATGCTCGATCTGACCCGTCGGTGAAAAAATAAAAACACGATTAGTCGTTTGTGGCTGAGAGTGAAAAACAGGAAAACTGGGCGCAATAATGTATATTTTGTGCTGAATAGCCTCAGTTTTAAAAAGCTCGGTAAATTCATTTAAATATTTTTTTAAATTTTCTGCTTGGTTCTTTAAATCTAATCTTTCGGATTCAGACAATAAAGAGGTTAATTCCATGGCTCCGTATTCTGGAAAAAGTAAAATTTCTGCTTTTTGAATAACAGCTTCTTGTATCCAGCGCGCAGTCTTTTTTTTCCAATCATCCATGGATTTATGAAAATCGATTGGGTATTGTGCTGAAGCAATTTTGACTATTCCCACTTAGTTATTTCCATTTCGCTAGTTCCATTCTTTTAACCAGTAAACCATATCTTTAAACGTTTCTAATTTTTCACCATGATCTTGCCAACTAAACTGAGTACTTAATTCTGGATTTTTAAAATATCCTCGAGAACTCCAAAATGCATCAAGTGGTCTATAATTAGTTGGTCTCAAAGGATGGTTCTCGGGTCTTTGAACCGCGCAAAATGTTGTTTTTTTAATATTTTTAAAGCTTAAAGCATATTTTTCGCGTTGATCAAAAAACTGATGACCGATACCCTGACCACGGAATTCAGGTAATAAAACGCTTTCACCAAAGTAAAAAATTTCTTCTAAATTAATCCCTAATTCGATGAAGGGATTTTTTACAAAATTGTCTTCTTGAGCAAGCGGTAAACATGTTGCCACGCCAACCATTTTTTCGCCGTCATTTTTTACAAAAGCACCAATAAAAGCGGCATCTTTAGCCTCAATGTAACGTTCTAAATACTTAACTTCGTACTGAGCTGATCCATCATAAATATACGGAAAGTCTTTGAAAACCTTAATCCGTAGATCAGCAATTTCGTAAAGCCGATCATTTTTTTCTTGATGTGAAAGTTGTCTAATACTAACGCTCATTATTTAACCATTTCTATCCATTTTGGTAAATTATAATAGGTTGTGACGCGTTTAATTTTTTCGTTTTTAAATTCAAAAAAAGATCCTGCACGGATCACATATTTTTGATTTTTTGCTGTCGGCAATGACCCGTCTGTTTTTAAATAAGTTCCGTGAACATCATACTCTGTCGAAATCTTTTCACCATTTTCTGACACGAAAAAAGCCATATCTTTAAGCTGCTCTTTGTAACACTCATCCATGTGAGCCATGAACTTTGTAAAGATCTCTAACCCGATCTCGGTTTTGCCCTGATTGATGTCATGTTCGACTTCAGGATGTAGATAGGTCAGCATTTCTTTACTATTGCCAGAATTGAATGCATTAAAATACTTTTTAATTGTCTCTAAATTTGGATTAGGATTGAGATTCAAATTCTCCATAAATAACCTTTCAGTTTATATTGTTTAAAATGCTAAATGATAAACATCAAAAATACCAGTTGCAACACGGCATTTGCGTTCTAGACTTGAGATTTCAGCCTCTTCGTAATAAATCTTGTAAGTCATTATTTTCAAATTATTTATCACTATTTATGAAGGGAACTTTCTATGGCACACAAAAGAAAAAAAATCGCAGTGATCGGCGCTGGTTTTGTCGGATCAACAACAGCTCACTGGGCAGCTCAAAAAGAACTAGGAGATGTTGTACTTCTTGATGTGAATGAAGGCGCAGCTATCGGTAAATCGCTTGATTTACTTCAATCAGCTCCAATTGAATTATTTGATACAAAAATTAAAGGAACTTCGAATTACGCTGATATCGCAAACAGTGATGTTGTGATTATTACTGCAGGTATGCCCAGAAAACCCGGTATGAGCCGTGACGAACTTGTCGGGATCAATGCAAAAATTGTAAAAGATGTTTGCGCTGGCGTGAAACAACACGCGCCAAATTCAGTTGTTATCGTTGTTTGTAACCCGATGGATGTCATGGCTGTTTACGCTAAACAACAATTAGGATTCCCACGTGAAAGAGTTCTTGGAATGGGTGGTTGTTTAGATTCAGCCCGGTTCCGTGCTTTCATCGCTGAAGAATTAAATGTTTCTATCAAAGATGTGACTGGCGTAGTTCTTGGTAATCACGGTGATGCGATGATGCCTGTTGTAAGAACAGCTTCGGTAGGATCAACACCACTTATGGATTTATTAACTGCTGAAAAAATTGCAGCTCTTGTTGCAAGAACAAAACAAGCTGGGGCTGAAATCGGTGGTCATTTAAAAACAGGTTCGGCTTATTATGCACCATCACGTGGAGCTATTGAAATGGCTGAAGCTATTTTAAAGGACCAAAAACGTGTTTTACCAGTTGCTGTTGAATTAAACGGTGAATTCGGTGTGAAAGACAATTTAATGGTTGGTGTGATGTGTGTGATTGGCGGTAATGGTTTAGAAAAAATTATTGATTATAAAATGAATGCTGATGAAAAAGCTGAATTTGATAAATCAGTTGAAGCTGTTAGATCACTTGTTGCACTATTAAAAACTATCTAAAGGTAAAAATAATCTAAAAGTGAAGGCTGTTTAATTATGAATATACATGAATATCAAGCTAAAGAAGTTTTAAGAAAATTTGGTGTCGCCACCCTTAAAGGTAAAATTGCAAACACACCTGAAGAAGCTGTCGCTGCAGCCAAAGAAATCGGCGGATCACTATGGGTAGTTAAAGCCCAAATCCATGCTGGTGGTCGCGGAAAAGGTGGCGGAGTAAAAATCGCAAAAACACTTGATGAAGTTCGTGATTTAGCAAAAAAAATATTAGGCATGACTTTGGTCACTCATCAAACGGGACCAGAAGGTAAAAAAGTTCATAAAATTTTTATCGAAGCCGGTTGTAATATTGCTAAAGAATATTACGTGGCTTGTTTAATTGATCGCGCAACAGGTCGTGTGGCGATGATGGCTTCATCTGAAGGCGGTATGGATATCGAAGAAGTTGCTGAACACAATCCGAGTGCAATTATCAAAGTTGATATCGATCCAACTGTTGGATTAGGTGCGTGGCAAGCCCGTGAACTAGCATTCGCAATTGGTATGGGACCAGATGTGGTTAACAAAGCTGTTAAATTTATGATGGGCCTTTATGAGGCTTTCATTAAACACGATTGTTCTATTGCTGAAATCAATCCCCTTGTTGTAACAAAAGAAAATGATGTTATTTGTTTAGATGCAAAAATGAATTTTGATTCAAATGCTCTTTACAGACAGCCTATAATCGTTGAAATGCGTGATTTAAACGAAGAAGAGCCCACTGAAATTGAAGCCTCTAAATTTGATTTAGCTTTTATTAAACTAGATGGAAACATTGGTTGTTTAGTGAATGGTGCAGGTCTTGCGATGGCGACATTAGATATTATTAAGCTTCACGGAGCGTCCCCTGCTAATTTTTTAGATGTTGGCGGCGGAGCTAATAAAGAAAAAGTCACAAACGCTTTCAAAATTATTTTAAAAGATCCAAATGTTAAAGGTATTTTAGTCAATATTTTTGGCGGCATCATGAAATGTGATGTGATTGCTGAAGGTGTAATCGCAGCCTCTAAAGAAGTGGGTTTGAAGGTTCCATTAGTTGTTCGTTTAGAAGGAACAAATGTTGAATTGGGTAAAAAAATTCTAGCGGATAGTGGTTTAAATATTATTCCGGCAAATGATTTAACTGATGCTGCTAAAAAAATAACGGCTGCAATTAAATAAGGAAACAAAATGGCAATTTTAATTAATAAAAATACAAAAGTTCTCTGCCAAGGTTTAACAGGATCACAAGGATCGTTTCATTCATTACAATGTAAAGCTTACGGCACACAAATGGTCGCTGGAGTTACCCCTGGTAAAGGTGGAACGGTTCATGAAGGTATTCCGGTTTTTAACACTGTGAAAGAAGCTAAACAAAAAACTGGCGCTACTGTTTCAATGGTCTTTGTTCCTCCGGCATTTGCTGCGGATTCGATTATGGAAGCTGTTGATGCGGAACTTGATTTAGTGATTTGTATTACTGAAGGCATTCCCGTTTTAGATATGGTTAAAGTTAAACAGTACATGCAAGGCAAAAAAACCCGCTTAATTGGACCAAACTGTCCTGGGGTAATTACACCAGATGCTTGTAAAATTGGTATCATGCCAGGTCATATTCATAAAGCCGGTCGCATTGGTGTTTTATCTAGATCAGGAACATTAACTTACGAAGCTGTTGGCCAGTTAACTGCGTTGGGCTTAGGTCAATCAACATGTATTGGTATCGGTGGAGACCCAGTGAACGGGACTAATTTTATTGATGTATTAAAGTTATTTAATGACGACAAAGACACTGATGCCGTTATCATGATTGGCGAAATTGGTGGATCTGCTGAAGAAGAAGCTGCTGAATACATTAAAAAAGAATTTAAAAAACCGGTCGCCGTTTTTATTGCTGGTGCATCGGCTCCTCCGGGAAAACGTATGGGTCATGCTGGTGCTATCATTAGTGGTGGTAAAGGTACTGCTGAAGCAAAATTTGCTGCTTTGGAAGCTGCTGGTTGTAAAATTGCCAGATCTCCTGCAGATATGGGAACAACATTGAAATCAATGCTGAAGTAGGCTAAAAAACAAACGTATTAGTTATATATTTAATAAACAAACAAGGAGTCCACAATGGCAAAAGAAAGAACGTTTTCAATCATCAAACCAAATGCAGTTAAGAAGAATGCAATCGGCGACATTATCCATACTTTTGAATCTAAAGGTTTAAAAATTACAGCAGCAAAATTAGGAATGATTTCTAAAGAAAAATGTGAATTATTTTATGCTGAACATAAAGAACGTCCTTTCTTTGGTGAACTTGTTAGCTTCATGACTTCAGGTCCTGTGATGTTGATGTGTTTAGTTGGCGAAAACGCAGTTCTTAAAAACCGTGAAATCATGGGTGCAACTGATCCTAAAAAAGCTGATGCTGGAACTATCCGTGCAAAACACGGTGATTCTATGGGTGAAAATGCAGTTCATGGTTCTGATTCTGTGGCCTCTGCAGAACGTGAATTAGCGATCTTTTTTGATAAACATGAATTCGTAAACATGTAATTTGTGATTTAATTCATTGAAACACAAAAACACAAATCAACAATCTGAAAAAACAAAAAGGGGCTCTGAATTAGAGTCCCTTTTGCATTCTGAACACACCATTGAAATCGAAAAATTAGCGATTGGCGGATCAGGCGTTGGTCGTATTTTATTTAATGATCGAAAAATTGTTGTTTTTGTTCCTTATTCAGCGCCACTTGATCAAGTTAAAATTAAAATCACAGCTGTCGATAAAAATTTTATGACAGGCAAAATCGTTGAAGTGATTCAACCAGGCCCTGGTCGAAGAATAGCTGACTGTAAATACTATGGCATCTGCGGTGGTTGCACATGGCAACATCTTGATGAAAAAATTCAAATTCAGCAAAAAGAGCTTATTTTAAAAGATCTTTTTCAAAAGTTTTTACCCGACATAAAATACACTCTTAAAGAAACTATTCGCACTGAAAATAATTTCGAATACAGAAATCGTATTCAAGTCAAACAAATGGGTACACAGGTTGGATTTTTCAAAACTGAATCCCATGATCTTGTTGAAATTGATGACTGTTTAATAGCTGAAAAACCAATACGTGATTGGCTAAAAACAGCATCGCAAAAATTACGACCGTCGCGTGAACTTAAAAAACATGAGGTTAAGATTAATCATCTTAACCAAGTTGAAAGTTACCAGATTGGCACACAAAGCGAAGGTTTATCTTTTTCGCAAGTGAATAGACACGTGAATGATCACCTTGTTCAGAAAGTCTTAGATATTGTTGAAGGAATCCAGCCAAAAACGATGACTGAATTTTATGCCGGTAGTGGTAATTTTACATTCCCATTACTTGAAAAATACGAAAAGCTTTCGATTGACGCCATTGAATTAAATGCTGACCTAACTAAAGTTGCTGTGGAAAAAATCAAAGAAAAAAGCCTTCATAAAAGAGCTAAGTTCTACACGACGTATTCTGAAACTTTTGCTCAGCAAGCACAGCTGTCATCAGAATTGATCCTGCTTGATCCTCCGCGATCAGGTTGCGATCCTAAGTTAATGCAAATTATTGCTCAACAGCCACCTCAGAAATTGATTTACATCAGTTGTCATCCTGTATCACTGGTTCGTGATTTACAGTTGCTTCTCAAAAATAACTGTAAAATTGAAATACAAGATCTACAGATTTTTGACATGTTCCCTCAGACAGATCACTTTGAAACTGTCTGTGCTGTCAGTGTCTATAAATAGCTAAACAGTTGACTGAATACGCTCAGGCCTGGCTTAATAAACAGGTATGGCCTTATTTTTTAAATATATTATTTTCTCATTCATTGTTTTGATTGTTTCTTCGTGTGGGACATTTAAAGAAAAATCACCTGAAAAAGCTGAATTACACATGCAGCTGGCCATATCTTATCTAGATCGGAAAAATTACCCAACGGCCCTGAAAGAACTTCTGTTGGCTGAAGAAGCTGATCCTGACAATTTTCATGTTCAGAATAATTTAGGATTGGTCTTCTTTATTCGTCAAAAATACGATTTATCCATAAAACATTTTTCGCAGGCTTATAAATTGAATCCAAAGTTTACTGATGCTAAAAATAATCTAGCCCGTGTCTATATCGAAATAAAACAGTTTCAAACTGCGCAGAAGCTTATTGATCAAGTCCTTACTGATTTGACCTATGCAACACCAGAAAAAGCCTATATGAACTATGGCCTTTTGGAATTTAATCGATCGCGCTATAAACAATCAAAGTTATATTTTAAAAAAGTATTAGAAATTAATCGTGAAGACTGTATAGCCCATGTTTACTACGGCCGTAGTTTTTTAGAACTCAAAGAAAATAGACAGGCTATTGAACAACTTGAAAAATCGATCGCTTTTTGCCAACCGATAGGTATTGATGATGCCCATTATTTTTCAGCAATTGCTTTATACAGAACGAATCAAAAAGATCAGTCACTGACACGATTTAATGAAGTTCTTAAATTATTTCCTGAAGGCGCACGCCTTGAATCTTCAAAAAAAATGATCAACCTGATTGAAAAAGGAAGTCTATGAAAATTACTGGTGAACTTTTAAAAGCTGAACGACTTAAAAAAGATTTAACGGTTCAAGATATTGCACAGGCCCTAAAATTAAGCGCCCGTACAATTAAGCTAATTGAAGCTGGTGATTTAGATCAACTGCCATCAAAAACTTTTGTTAGAGGTTTTGTAAAAGGATATGCAGATTATTTAAAAATTAATTCCGACATAGTCATGAAGCAATTTCAAGAAGAAATGGGCACAACTCACCCCGTCCCTAAAGTTCCACCGCCAGGCTTAAAAACTGAAAATAAAAAAGTAATAAATACGCGAGTTTCAGATAATCATTTGTCAAAAAAAAACATTGTCTACTTTTCTGTAGTCACAATTTTAGTATTGCTTGTTGTGGCGGCTAATAAAGTTATTAGTCATTATCAAAATGAAGTTATTGCTGAATCTATTACACAAAATCAAACAGCAATAGATTCATCGACAGAAGTTGTTTCAGCAGGTTCTGTGACCTTAAATCCTGAAGAACAACTCATAGAGGTTGCAGTATCTCAGACAGTTCAATCCGCAAGCCAACCAATTGCAGTTCAAGAAACACTAAAAACTGCAGAGCCTGCAGCCATTGTTGCCAAGCCTTCAGAAATGCCTACCGTAAAATCAAAAGCTCAGCCCGTTGAAATTCTTATTGAAGCTAAGAAAGATGGTACACTTGAGTATGCAAAAGGAAATACTTCAGACTTTAAGAAAATTTCTTTAAAAGCCAATACATATCAAATTCTCAAATCAGCATCAGGTTTACATTTGAAAACAACTGACGGAAGTCTTTTCAATATTACTGTAAACGGTATTAACAAAGGCTCTATGTCGACACATAATAAATCTGTTGAAATGACTTTTTAATTTGTGAAGTTTAAAAAAATTCTACCTTTTTTAATAGTTCCCTTTTTATTAAAAATTTTAATTTCTTATTTCACACCCATTGTTGGTGATGAAGCTTATTATTGGTTTTGGTCCCAGAACATTCAGCTCAGCTATTTTGATCATCCTGCAATGATTGCATGGATCATTAGGGTCGGTACAAAAATTCTAGGATTTATTCACATTCAAGATTTTGTGAGTCTGCGTCTAACAATGATTTTAGTGAGTACTTTCACATTTTACATTTGGTTGGAACTTTTTAATTTTGAAAAAAATAAGACTACACAAAATATGCTTCTGTTTACAATTTTTTATATGCTGAATCCTCTATTAGGTTTCGGTGGAATAATAGCTACACCTGACATTCCACTCATGCTTTTTTGGGCATTAAGCGCACTTTTTGTCAAAAAAATCGTTATGCACCGTCGCAGTATTGATTATGCAATGCTGGGAATATTTCTAGGTCTTGGCTTTTGTTCTAAATATCATATTGTTCTTTTTCCAATAACATACTTGGCTTTTTTCATCATCAATAAACAAATTTCAAATTTTGATCTTAAAAAGGTTTTATTAACGCTGTGTTTTGGACTTATTTTTTCAATGCCAGTTTTAATTTGGAATTACCAAAATGATTTTTTATCATTTAAATTTCAGTTAAGTCATGGCTTAGGCTCAGCCGAAAAAACCTCATCATATGATTGGTTATGGACAGCGACTTATCTGTTGGGGCAAATTTTTATTTTTAACCCTGTTCTTATCTATGAACTCGTTTTCCGTATAAGAAAGAATTTTTCCAAAAATTTATCGATCTATCAGTGGTTATTTTTTATTTACAGCTCAACAAAAGCTAAAGTTGAAGCCAATTGGCCTATAGCGTCTCATGCCCAGGCTTTGCAAAGTTTAAACTACAATGATCGAAAAATAATACGTTGGGCTTTTGGTTACTGGGCGGCTGTTTGGACAATTTTAATTTTTTTGATTTTTACCACGTTCGGACAAAAAAAAATACAGGCTTTGCCAACCAGTTTAACTGTGAAAGATATTTATCCAATTATTAAATCTTTTCAGCCTTTGTATGGTCCAACATATCAAATATCATCCCTAATCAATTTGATGACTGACCTTCATGTTGTTAAGTTGCCAGGATTGTCTAGATATGATTTTTATGATGCAGTTGTAGAAATGCCTACAAACCCTAAATTTTATGTTCTAAAATACGAATCAACAACTTGGCCCGATCAATATGATAATTATAAAAAAACTAAATTAGAATCATTTGAAAAATACAAACTAGATCTGTATGAGTTAATTAATGAATAGATTTTTTTTAAGCTTTGCATTTATTTTAATTAGTTTTGTAGCTTATGGTTTTTATCTTTCGCAGTTTGAATTTAATTTAATTCCTAGATCACTAAAGCCCGATGTTGTCCCGTTTTATGATTACACACTTTCTAATCGAATTTACACTAACCTTTCGATTGGGTCCGGCGATCCTCTTTCTATATCAGAAGATGCAAAAGGCGCTCAGATCGATTATGTTTTATTAACTGATCGCAATCCCTACTATAATTTAGATTCAGATGCTTACGTAAATGATGTTGGGGTTTTAACTGGTGCAACACTAACTGTCGACGATCGTCAGGTTGTTTATTATTCACCTGAAAATAAAAATTTTTATGGAAATCCTTTTCCTGCTTTTAAAATCAGCGAAACTTTGATTATTGAAACTCAAACTAATCAAAATAGATATAATCTAGAACACTTACAAAAATCTGAATTTGATGGATTGGAAGTGATCAATTTTAAAAACATTTCACAAAATTCATGGTCTTCGTCACGAATTTCAACTTTATGGAGTATACTGTGTTATCCCTTTAATCCAAGGTTAGCTTTGATTCGATTATTCAAAGAACCGACTGAAGAGCTTCGACTATTTGATCAATTGTCTCAGCAAAAAAAAATTGGATTTTTTTTAGGAGCAGAGGCCACTGCTAAAGCGATCCCATTTGCAGATTGGCTGATTAAGTTTCCAAGTTACGAGCGCAGCTTTAGTATAGCCTCTTATCATTTAATGGCTAACTCAGAATTAAAAGGCCTTATTAAAGACGATGCAAAAAATATTTTATCTTTGTTAAAAAAAGGATATTTTTACATTGCTTTTGATGCTTTGGGTGATCCAACCGGCTTCGAAAATTATCTATCAAATAAAATAACAAATAAAAAAAATTTTACAGGTGATACAGTTTCATTTAATAAAAAATTACAAATTTATTACAAACTACCAACTGAGCCGAATGTCTTTTACGAAGTTGTATTAATTAAAAACGGACAACGCATCGATCATTTAAATACTTTTGAAGGCGTATTCAATATTGAATCTAAAGGTGTTTATAGATTACAGATCAGACTAAGCCCCCGTTTACCGCTTCCTGATGCGATTAAATGGTTAACATGGATTTACACAAATAATTTTTACGTTGAATAACTTGTTGGTATTGTAATTGTTAAATTGTCTACGATCTCAATTTGGCAGGCTAATCTTTCATTGGTTTCAAAATTTCTTTCTGCGCTGCGTTCGTTTTCGATTTCGTTCATATCATGAATAGGCAAATCTGTTTGATTTACTAGCACTCTGCAAGTTGTGCATGTTCCAAAACCACCACAGGATTGGTTTATGCCCACTTTTTGTGCGTTAAGAAACTCAAGTAAATTAACCCCAGCCTGAAATTGGTACTCTTTAGAGTCTATTTCATCTTGAAAATGAACAGTGAGTGTTTTTGTTGAATCCTTCATATTTTATATGTATCAAATTATATATGAGATTTATAGCTTTTGACTTAGAAACTACTGGAACAGTGCCTGGCGTTGATCAAATCGTGGAAATAGGTGCTGTTAGAATCGTTAACGGAGTCGTTGAATCAGTTTATTCAACCCTTGTTGATCCGTTAAGAGCTATTCCACCTGGTGCTACAGCAGTTAATGGAATCACTGATGACATGGTCGCTGGTAAGCCACGAATTGAAACATTACTGCCTTCATTTGCTGAATTTTGCGGTGATGATATATTAGTTGCACACAATGCCCCTTTTGATTGTCAGTTTTTAGCTTCTGATATTAAAAAACATGAAGCAATGGCCCCACGAGGTGTCGTTGTTGACACACTACCAATTTCTAGAAAAGTGATTCCTGGGCTACCTAATTATAAATTAGGAACTTTAGTTCAACACTTTAAGATTCCTTCAACTGATTTTCACCGTGCTGAAGAAGATGCGACTTACTGTGGAATGGTTTTTTGGGAAATGGTTAAAAGAATTTCAATCGGCAATAAATTACCACAATTAGAAAACTTAGTTTCTTTAACTGGCAAGCCAGAATTCAAGTTTCCTCAAATCGAAAGACAACCTAAACAAATGGGTTTCATGTTTTAATTTATAATCTAAATTATTCTTTAGCTCGGTGAGCTATTGGATACCTGCGTCCTCGACCGAACGAATGTGCTGATATTTTTAATATGGGTGCTGATTGCCACCTTTTAAATTCTGTTTTCATCAATTGTTGAAATAACCATTTATCAGTAGCAGTCTTAATTGTTTTTTTATCTTCCACTAAATTTTTAACGGCTTGATCTAATAAATTATAATTAGGCAAACTGTCTTCATCTTTTTGATCTGGTCGTAATTCAGCACTTGGTGGGCGTGTAATAATATATTCTGGAATGATTTCAATTTCTTTATTGTAATGTAAACACAAATCAACGATTTGTTTTTTTGTTAAATCACCGATGGGTGCAAGACCACCGCACATGTCACCATACAAAGTGGCATAGCCAGTTGCGTATTCAGCTTTATTCCCAGTGGTCAGCAGTAAGCTGCCTGAAAAATTTGAATAGGCCATCAAAAACAAACCACGAATTCTTGACTGTAAGTTTTCATGCATCAACCCGAACTGATTAATTTGAAATTCTTGATCCAAAATATTTTTTATAAAACTATAGCTTTCCTGAATCGAAATCGTTTTTAAATGAATTCCCAAATTTGTTGCCAGCTGCTTAGCATAGGTCAGGCTTAAATCAGAATTAAACTGCGTTGGTAAAGCGAAAAGTTTCACATTTTCAGATCCAAAAGCATCCACAGCCAATGCAGCTACGAGGGCTGAATCAATTCCACCCGATAAACCCAAATGAACTTTTTTAAGTCCTGTCTTATTAGCAAAATCTCGAAGTCCTAGCACCAGAGCTTTTCGAATTTGTTCGTTTTTTGAATCTGACTTTTTGATTGGATTCCAAGATGTTAAATTATCTGTATCAAATGTGTTTTCATCTTCAGAAAAAGCTTCCATTAAAAATTTAATCTCGCCTTTGGGATTAATTAAAAAACTTTGTCCATCATAGATGATCTCATCTTGAGCCCCAACCATGTTTACATAGACTAAAGGTGCTTTGAAGTATTTGGCAGTTTGATGTGTCACAAATTTTCGTTGATCAAATTTACCCGGGAAAAAAGGTGATGCACTCATATTGATAACTAGGTCAATTTTTTTACGAGAAACTTTTTTTAATGGATTGATTTTGTAATCACTTTTTTTGTTTTTTTGTTCCCAGGCCCAAATGTCTTCACAAATTGTTAAAAAGAATTTTTTATTTTTAATTGAGAAGTAATTGTTTTTTAGTTCGCCCGGCTCGATAAATCGGGCTTCATCAAAAACATCGCCTGTTGGTAGGAGTTGTTTTTTAAAAGTTTTAACAATTTTATTCTTAGTTAACAGTAACGCTGTATTAAAATACGGACGACCCTTATTGCTTTCATTCTTTACAAACGCACCAACTAAAATGTGAATGTTTTTAGGGATCACTTTTATTAATTTATTGATGTATTTCTCTTGCTGCTCAACAAGCTGTGATCTTTCGAGTAGATCGAATGGGTGGTATCCAAACAAACAAGCTTCTGGAAAAATTATTAGTTCGGCTTTTTTTAGTTCTAATTTTTTAACGTACTGGATAATTTTTAGGTAGTTAGATTCAAAATCAGCAAGTGTAGGATTAATTTGGGCTATGGCTATTCTCATGACTGTCCTCTTCGCGTAATAGAATACGCCCAGTGAAGCCATCTTGGTAGCCATGATGAAACAAAATTTGAGTTTCTGGGTATTTCCAACAAAAATAACCTTGTCCGTTATCAAAATCAGCTAACCATAAACCCTTAGGTTTCACCCCTAAGCGTTCTAACTTGTTCTGCCATTTTTCAATGATCAGGTTAATGCGTTCTTGTAAGTTTAATGATGTTTCTGAATTTTTATCCTGTAGCGCGTCTACACAGCTCATAAGGTATTTAACTTGTTTGCTAGAATCTTCAGTTAATCGATAGATAAGTGGTAGTAAATCGACAGCTTGCGAGAGATTAAATACTTTATTCTTTTGTATAGTTATGATCTCAGACAAACCAACTCCGCTGTTCTTTCAATTAATACAATTCAATGACTGTAACTTTGAATAATCAGGTTATTAGTTAACTTGGGATAACATTCAACCATCAAATTTCATGTTGTATATTCTATAGTTCGTGCGAAGCGTCTTTTTAAATTTATGATTAAACTATGTGCTGTCTGAGTTTGAATAGTTCATGATTTGACCTCCAAAAAATATGACTATGGCGATAATCATTCCCGCAATAAGTATCCATTTTAGAAAGTTTCCAAAACCCCAGTCTGCGGGCTTGTCCTCTTCTAATTGAACCACTTTTTCTTGAGGGCCCGGCACAATGGAAACACGCGGCCCAATACCATTACCTGAGCTATCATCAGCTTTCGCGATCGTTCTTGATCCGGGTTCACGTTTTGGAATGCCTTTGTCTGATTTAAGAATTTGTTCGGCCAGTTGGCCTGTGACAGCTTTATACTTATTTCGATCACGATAAATTGTTCGACTTTGTCGACTACCTGAACTGCCAGAGCCCTCGTCACCAGATTCTTCATTTTCAATGGTTTTTACCTTACCATTCGCGTTTGAACCACCATCAGACGTCCGACTGACTGATCTGGCGTTTCTTATGCGATTATCAGACCCTCCTGATCCACCACCTGACGACCCGCCGCTGCTATTTGATTGATTGCTTTGAGATCTACTATTATCAGAGGTGCTTCCGGAGTTAGCTGAGGAATTTTCGGATTGAGCGGCTGCTAGATTACTACCGCCGCCAGGATTTGACTTTAGAGAACGGCCTTCTGAGAGTGAAAATTTTTCAAACTTCACTTCACATTTACGACCAGCTGATAAGTGCTGTTTCATGTCCTTATCGGAAACACCAAAACTAGGCAGTTCACCGTAATCCATTAAACATTCTGTATATGCACCAATGTAGTTTTCAAAAAACTTACCGGCTTGGGAAAATGTATTTTTTAAACCTATTATCAACGAAAGTGTAACGGCGATTATTAAAATGTACTCGACCACAGCCTGGCCTGATTTCTGGCCAAGCAAAAAAAGATGAGAATAATGCGTTTTATGGTCTTGTTTCACTCAGTAACTTATCGGAAGATAAAGCTAATTGATGAAAATATCAGCTCTGTTTAAAATATGCTTATTCGTTTTTTTATGTGTG
>JAYTPA010000147.1:0-12153 GCA_043747495.1 Bdellovibrio sp. | reverse complement strand
GAATTAAAATCGACTTTAGAAAAATTAAAAACTTCAAATACAAAAATGGTGGTTTTTAAATCAGCAAAGCCAAAAATATTTATTGCCGGTGCTGATATTGAAGAAATCAAAGCTTTAAAAACAGAAGCCGATGTAAACTACGCAGTCAGCGAAGGTCAAAATATTTTTAATCTGATTGAAGATCTTCCGATGCCAACAATGGCTTTAATTCACGGGGCTTGCGCTGGTGGCGGTTGTGAATTAATTTTAGCCTGTGATTATCGTATTGCCACAGATGATTCATCAACGCGCATTGGGCTGCCAGAAACACAATTAGGAATTTTACCAGGTTTCGGTGGTTGTGTGCGCTTGCCACGTGTTGTCGGATTACAAGCCGCACTTGATGTTATTTTAGCTGGTAAATTATTAAATTCTAAAAAAGCCCAAAAAATTGGTCTAGTTGATTCAGTTGTTCATCCCAATTTACTAGAAAGCTTTTCTGAAAAAGAAATTCAAAAAATAATTTCTGGTGGTGCCAAGAAACGCTACAAAAAATTTAAAGCTCGAGGCCTAGTCGGCATTTTACTAGAAGGACCGCTGAAATCAGTGGTTTTCTCAAAAGCCAAATCAGCTACGCTAAAAGCCACTAAAGGTCATTATCCAGCTCCGATGGCGGCACTGGAAGTGATTAAAAAAACTTATGGCGCAACAGATGGCCAAGCTAACAGAGACAGTGCTTTGAAAATTGAACGTGATTATTTCACAACCTGCGCACTAACAGATATTTCAAAAAACTTAATTCATGTTTTTTACTTAACTGAAATGGTTAAAAAATCCAGCGGTGTCGTGAATAAAGATGTTAAAGCAAAAACAGTTCAAAATTTAGGAGTGCTAGGCGCTGGAACAATGGGTGGTGGTATTGCCTATGTGGCTGCCGATAAAGGAATTAGTGTTCGGGTAAAGGATATTTCACATGAAGCAAATACTAAGGCTTTAAAACATGCTTTTGATTTATGGAAAAAACTAGTGAAGAAAAAAGTGATTGATTCTTATCAGTTTTCACAAAAAACATCTTTGGTTTCAACAGGTTTAGATTTTAGTGGATTTAAAAATTTAGATTTAACGGTTGAAGCCATTGTTGAAGACATGGGAATTAAGCAAAAAGTCATTTCTGAAACAGCTAAACACATGCGTGCTGATGCAATCATTGCAACGAACACGTCATCGCTATCTGTGACAGAAATGTCTAAAGGCCATCCGCGCCCAGAATTTTTTGCAGGAATGCATTTTTTTAGTCCAGTACACAAAATGCCATTAGTTGAAGTTATCCGAGGCGATAAAACATCAGATGAAACCATTGCTACTGTTTTTGAATTATCTAAAAAAATGGGAAAAATGCCCGTGGTTGTTAAAGATGGCCCAGGATTTTTAGTGAATCGATTACTTTTGCCTTACATGGCTGAAGCTGCTTTTCTATTAGCTGAAGGTATGGATATTAAAGCTGTCGATAAGGCCTATGTTTACCAATTTGGAATGCCTATGGGACCTTTTGAATTAATGGATAGTGTTGGTTTAGATGTGTGCGTGAAAGTTTTAAAGATTTTCAAAAAGGCGTTTCCTGAACGTGTGCAAATTTCAGAAGCTATGGAAAAATTAGAATCTAATAAAAAACGTTTAGGTCAAAAAACGAATTTAGGTTTTTATAAATATGATCAATCAGGTCGTAAATTAGAAGTGGATGAAACTGTTTATTCAGAATTAGGTTTAAAAGCCCCAACAAATCCTTATGACAGTAAAGAATGTATCGAACGTGGCGTTTTTGCGATGATCAACGAATGTTGTATTGCTTTAGATACTGATAAAATTGTTGATACTCCGAACGAAGTTGATTTGGCCATGATCATGGGTACGGGATTTCCACCATTTCGTGGTGGTTTAACTAAATATGCAGATCATGCTGGCGCAAAATATATTGCAGAAAGATTGGCTCACTATGCCGAAGCGCGAAGTGCGGGTGGGCGTTTAAGCCCAAGCGCAGAGCTAAAGCAGCGAGCAAGTTCTGGAAAAACTTTTTACAGTTAGTTAAAAGTAAGGTGATATTTCAGTTGCAGAGGCGTGCTGATTTAAGCAAACTAAAATAATGAATACGAATTTATTAAAAAATCGATTGATCATACTGACTGCTATTTTAATCATTGTTGTTTTTGTAGATCAATGGACAAAAGTGCTAGCTGTAGATTATTTAAAAGGGGAATCAGCGATTATCTATTTGAATGGCTTATTGCAACTTGTCTATGCTGAAAACCCTGGAGCCTTTTTAGGAATGGGCGGGGGCTGGTCACGCTGGGTGCGATTTGTTATTTTTGGTCTTATCGTGACTGTAGGATTATTTTTTATGCTGTGGTCGTTGTTAAAAAATAAAATCAGTTTGAAAGATTTATTAGCTTACTCATTTATTTTAGCAGGTGGTATCGGTAACGTTATCGACAGACTGACTCATGACAACGGGCATGTGATAGATTTCTTATTTATGGATTTTGGCTTCGCCAGAACAGGTGTATTTAATGTTGCCGATATGGCCATTGTTTTAGGTTTTATCGTCGCTGTGTGGCCTGAATCAAAAATCGCTAAAAGCAAACCTTAAAGTGCTGTTAAAAAAAACCAACCAGACCTTTGTCCACATTTGCAAAAAATAATCCGTTGTTTGTTGATGATTTTACGTGAAAGCCTGAATTTAAGGTATGTCTTTAATTTATATGAACTATCGGCGTTTTTTATGTGTTGGACTAATCGTGTCTCAATTTCCGTTTTCATCTGTTTGGGCTCAAGCCAGCGGTGCTGATGACGTGAATGATCAGGAGATTGAAAAATCTGTTGATGTGATATCAGATCAACTTGAAAAAAATTTTCAACTTCAAAAAGAGTATATCAATGAAGATGATAATTTATCAGGTGATTTAAAAGAAAAAGATATAGCTCCAAAAGCAAATTACAACAATATTAGATCAAATGAATTCAATCAAAGCTTAGGGATTGTTCAAAAAAATCTACTTGAAAAAACAAATGCGATTCAGTACTTCGGTGGTGTAACTTTAGTTCCAACAGAAGTTTATTATCGAACTTTTGGTGGTCAGGCCGGAGCTAATTACCATTTGAATGAAAAATATGGCCTAGGATTGTTAGGTTACTTTTTTTCCTCAAGTGCCCGAGGGGAAATTAACCAGCTTGAAAAGACACAAAGAGTCTCGGTGGAAAATTTAATTTACCTTAAATCTTATTATGCAGCCCAGTTTTATTTAAATACAATTTATGGAAAAGTGGCGTACTTCAATCAATCAATAGTTCCGTTTGAAACGTATTTCAATTTAGGCGCAGGACGTGTAACAACCAAATCAAGTTCAGAAGCCGTTGGATTACATGTGGGATTAGGAAATTTATTTACCATGTCGCCTAAGACTGGTTTAAAAGTTGATTTGAATTGGTTATTTTACAGAGCAAAAAATTTGAACAACCAAGAACAAGATGCGAATTCAATTTTGTTATCAGTATCATATGCTGGGTTTTACAAACTTGGATCTGAGTCAGGATCAGTAAAATGAAAAAAATAATTGTTTTAGTTTTTTTATCGATTGGGTTTTTAGGTCACAGCGTCTTAGCGCAAAAAGCAGCAGCATCTAATTCGGCCGCTTCAAGTTTAGGGTCAATTAAGAAAATGATCGAAGCCAAACAGTTTGCTGAAGCCATCCCTCAATTGTTTAATCTGGGTTATCAAAAGAAAAATATGAAAATTGAGCAAATCGCACTAGCTAGATATTGGTTAGGCCTTTCACTATACAACACAGGCTATAGTCAGTTGGCTACTTACCCGTTAGTCAGCGCTAGTCAATTAAACAAAGGGTCTATATCTCAAAAAGCTTTAGCTTTATTAGTCAGAATATCTGACAAAGATAAAGATAATACGATTTTAGAGTACGCTATTAAAAAAATTGAAATCAGTCAGATTAATAATTTAGGAAAAGAATTGTTCTATACAAAATTAGCAGAAAACCACATCAATAACGGTGATGACAAATCCGCTGAGGTTGAACTTAATAATGCATTGGAAGTTAACCCTAAAAATTACTATGCCAACTACAATATGGGTTTGATTTATCTGAAAAGAAATGAACCCCGCAAAGCCTACAAGTATTTTGAAAAGAATTTTCAAAATACAACCGGTGGTGAGAAAAAAGTTTTAGCAAATATATCGATAGCAAGAACACTCTACCAAGCTAAAATGTGGCCAGAAGCTGTCGATTTCTATAAAGACATTCCTAAAAATCATGAACTGTACAAAAACGCACTTTTCGAACAGGCTTGGGCTCAGTTCAGAGATCTCAGGTTCAGAGCTGCGCTCAGCACGATCGAAAACTTGCAAACACCTTTTTATGATACGTATTTTGACCCTGAATCATTACTCTTAAGAATTATTATTTTACTTTATGTTTGTCATGTTGATGATCTAGAAAGTTCAGTGACAGCCTACGAGAAAAATTTCCGTCCTATAAGTAAACTTTTATCTGACTGGGAAGTTGATAAGAAAACTCAAGCTGCTAATTTAAAATTAATTTCTGAAGCGGATACTAACTTAAAATATACCCGGGCTGGATTGCAAAAGAAATACGATTCTAAAATTCCATTTTTTATCATGAGATCAGCTTTATCAAGTCCTTATTTAAAAACTCATTTGCAAAATTTTAAAACGATTCAGGTCGAGAAAAATAAATTCAGAAAAACGACATTAGCAAAAAATAAATCTTTTTCTAAGTTTGCAGAAAGAGTATTTTCAAATCGAATTAAAACAGTGCAGAAGAAAATGTCTGATGGTTTTAGTCGCTACATTGTGCAAACTAAAAAACAAATGGATGAATACAACCAACAATTTGACCTTGTTAAATATGAAGCTCTAAATGTTAGAAAAAATTACTTCAAATTAACAGCAAGTCTACCTGAGGAAGAAAAAGCCAAATTGACATCTGTTGCCGACAAGCGTGATTTTTACACTGAAAATGGATATCGCTACTGGCCATTTGAAGGCGAATACTGGATTGATGAAATTGGAAACTATCAGTTTATAGGTCAAAATAGGTGTGTAAATGAATAAAATACTTTTTATAGTTTGTTGTTTATTGGGAACTTTTTCTTTGGCTCAAGATCAAGAGGAAAGAATTGATATTTCAGGTGTTCGTAAAAACAAAAAAATTATTCGTATTAACTTTAAAGATGATTTAGTTAAAGGGCGTCAAGAGGTTCCAGAGGGTACTTTTTTCCAAACAAAAAAAGATTTTAATTATAAAAAAATCATAAAAATTCGTGAAAATTTTATTCCAGAAGTAGAATCAAGTGGATTAGGTTTGGGGTCGAAATAGTATGAAAAATTACTCACTCATTATCATTTTAGTTT
The DNA here is from genome assembly GCA_043747495.1 of Bdellovibrio sp. Classification (GTDB taxonomy): domain Bacteria; phylum Bdellovibrionota; class Bdellovibrionia; order Bdellovibrionales; family Bdellovibrionaceae; genus Pseudobdellovibrio. The sequence continues at coordinate 6,731 of JAYTPA010000147.1, read as the reverse complement.
TGATCTCTTTAAGTTCACAGGCTCAGTTATCTGAAAATGATGCTTTTTCGTCTGACGATTTATCGAAAGAAGTTGTCTATCCTAAAGTTGATTATCCAGAAATGGTTTTAAATAAAAAATTAACGTTTTCTAATAGATGGGATTTTTCACTTGATAAAATTTCAGTCACAGATGAAGTGTTTTACAATAATAATTTATTCGGTTTAAAATTAGGTTACTATATTGATGAATTTCGTTCGTTTGGTGGCAGTTATCAAATTAGGCAAGATGGCTATAACACTTATGTTGATGAATTTAAGCAATCAACAGCAGCTTTAGATTTTACCAAAGCACCAAAGCATGAATCAAATTTGATCGGTTATTTCAGACACGTTTATTATTACGGTAAAATCAGTGTGTCACGAGATGCAATTATTCCTATGACTGTTTCTGGTCGTTATTCTTTAGGGTTGGCTAAATATGATACGAAATCTTTACCGTTCGCTAATTATAGTTTCGGTTGGCAAGTGTACTTGAAAAGTCGTTATTACGTCGAGTTAGCTTACGGTTTAACTGTGGGTCAGACTTTTGATCTTGTCTCAAAAAGTATCAGAGCAGATGCGACGCCTCTGGCACAAAAAGGCGATTTCACAGAGAAGATTCAGATTAGTCAGAATTTAGATTTTAGTATTGGTGTCTTGTTTTAGGAATTATCAAAACGAGAATTTGATGACTATTTTGACAAAATCAAAAAGTTAGACAAATTTTCTTTACCAGATCGACCAGATTAATTTTTATCGGGTCATCGTTTTGCAGGAGTATCAAGTGGGGGTTATTAAAATGAATAAAAATATCAAACTAGCAACTGTTATCATGGGTTTAGGTTTAGTCTTATTCTCGTATCAGAACTGTTCTCAAATTAAGCCGGGCTTAGTCGTAACAGACAATAAGGTTAGCGGATTAGGCGTTGATGGTGACACGCAAGCCATTATCTTAGATCAAGATGATAATATAGTTGATGTTATACCTGATCAGCAACAAGATGCTGAGCCTGTTGTGCAAGAAGAAGCACCAATCAAAGAAGAAGAAGCTCCTGTTGTTGAACAGCAACAACCTGAAGCACCAGTTGAAGTTGTTAATCAAGATCAGCCAGCTGAAAGCAAAGGTCCTGATCGCGAAGACAAAGAGCCGAAACAAGAAATCGTTAAAGAAGAAACTGTAAAAGAAGAAGTTGCTCAAATGGAAGAAGCAGAACAAGAAGATACAGCTGAAGAAATTCAAGCAGGTTCTTGTGTTGATTTAGCTAAAAAATACAAAAATGCGATAGATGTGTCACAGCTAGAAGCAGGTGCTAAAATCGCTTTATTAAAAGGTAAAACTTTTATCTACAGTTCGACTGGCGTTAAAACTATTTCAAGCTTAAGTATTGGTAAGGCCTGTGGTCGTACAATTTTATGTGATGTGACTATCGAAAAAATCGGTGAAGTGAACGGCCGGTTAGATCTATACAAAGATTCAAGTGTTTTAGAATACGGCAGTCAGCCAAAAAATATTAAACGTCGTCAGTAATTACGACGTTTAATATAAATGATTTTTTATTAACGTAAACGGGTGGGAAATGTCAAATCAGTATAAAAAGTCAATTGTACCAATGGTTATTGCAGTGCTGGTCATCCCAGCATTGTTTTTTTATCAAAATTGTTCAAAAGTTGGTGTACAAATTGCGGATCTTGCTGCTGTTGAAAAATTTGCTGCCACTTCATGTAGTGATACAAATTCAGTGGGTTGCGAAATTAAAACTGCAATCTGTGAATTTAACGGACAAGAAATAGCTGACGGAGGGTCAGCTTTAGCTTTTTTAACATCTTCAGTTGAAGAGGGGTCATCGTGCCAGTCTGAATCACGGCTGTGTGTAAATGGGGCCTTATCGGGTTCTTTCAATTTTGAAAGCTGCCAAGTTAATATTAAAAAATCATGTTTATTTGATGGTCAAGAAATCAAGCACGGTGAATTTGCAGAAGCTTTTGCAAACTCAACAGTCGCTTTCGGAGAATCGTGTGTCAGTGAAAAACGTCTTTGTGATGATGGCTCATTATCAGGAAATAATCGATATGGTTCATGTGAAGTCGGCGCAGCACTAGCTTGTTTTCACAATGGTCAGACAATTAAACATTTAGAATCAGCAATAGCTTTTGCGGACTCATCAGTGCCCTTCGGATCATCATGCAATCAAGAATCAAGAACTTGTTTTAACGGTGTGATGTCGGGATCGTTTGCATATGCAAATTGTGCTGTGGGTGCTCCGAAATCATGCTTATACAACGGTCAAACAATTGCTCACGGTCAATCAGTTGATGCTTTTTCTCCTCCTACAAATAATGTGTGTACCAAAGAAACTCGGCTTTGTAGTAATGGTGTTTTATCTGGAACATACACAAGTCCTACATGTGAAACTGTAGCTGCGGGGCCTGCAGACGGCGGAAATTTATGCGGTCAGTTTAGAAATGTTCAAGGCGATATGCGTGTGTACATCGAGCCATCTAAGGCAGCTGATCAAGATTCAATTTTAGAATTTGGAACTTTCGCAGATAATTACTGGGAAGGAAGTAAAGCTCTTGGAAAATTGTATTCAAGAAAATTAACTTTTGATGTTGAAAACAAATCAAAAATCTCTTCAATGATTTTAACTCAAGCTTCATTTGATGACTGGTTGTCGATCAAAGTAAACGGCAAAGCTGTTTATTACGGTCCGAAATCAGGAGCTGATCGTATGGTTTATGATGCCGTTAATGGTAGAATCCAGTATTCAGCGACCCAAAGTGATGTTGCTGAGTTAAATACAAGTTGGAGCAAAACATTGAATATCGATTTAGCGCCTTATTTAGTTGAAGGTCAAAATACGATTGAAACTGATACAATCGTTGCCGGTGGCGGTGAAAGCGCGCTGAAGATCAAATACCGTTCTGATTGTAGCGCTCAGTAATTAGCCAGGTCATTGACTCTGAAAATTAAGAGTTATATTTAAAACCCATGTTTCAAATTGAGACATGGGTTTTTTTTATTATGTCTAACAAAATACGCACATCTCATAAACTAAAAAACACAATCTCATATCGAGACAACTATAAATAACCTATTGATTTACAAACAATCAATACAACTTTTTATTTGGCGACGCTTTTGCATTCTCAAAGTTAGACATAGCAGGAGACCCCCCCATGTTTAAAATCATCCTTATCTATTTTGTTTTATTTGCACTGGGTGTAGATCTGGCTTTTGCCCAAAAATCCCCAAGCTATCGTTTTATCAACGAAAAAGAAATCAGCTTTGGTCTTAATAGAAAAATTACTGATCAAAATGGAATTCAATTCTTTTTTAATACTTATGAGCCCGCAGACATTTTAAAAATTCAGCAGCTTGAAGGTTTAGATTATTTAGATCAAGTGAAAACCGCTGAAACCGAGACCGATCCAGATTACAAAATTAAAAAAATTCTTGTTATTAAGACAGCGTTTAATTTAAAAAAATCAATTCAAGATATTCGAAATATGAATTTAGATCGCATTGAAAACTTACAAGCTGGCTTAGAATTCAAATATAATAAATCTTGTCAAAATAAATGTGACATCACTCAAGACATTAAATACTTAATATTTACAATTGAAGTCAAAACTAATCTTGAAGTTCAGGCGGCACAGAATTCTGAAATCAAAGCTTTTGCTGGCGATCATATAGCTGAATTACCAGGGTATGAATTGCGAATATTAGGTCGTAAATGGTCTAATATTTTCACTTTAACACAATCTGTTAGCTATTTCACAGCCCGTGATAACAACACAACTGATGTTGTTAATTACCAGATAATCAGTATTAAAAATATCTCGTATTCGAAAATTCACAAATTAGAAGATATCATCAAAAAAATTAATCAAAAAGAATTGCAAAAATTAATTCAATTTTTAAATAAGCCAAATAACACATCTAATCGAAATCCGGCAGCTAGTTCCTATGACAAAGACTTGTATCAACAATTGCAGTATAGCTTGTACGATTCAGAGGGAGACAGGGCTCTTATTGAGCGCACAAACAAAGCTCAAAAAAATATAATTAATTTTTTTGCTAAACCTGATGCTGATATATCAAAAAGTTCACTTGGGGAATGGGCTCCCGATGAATCAGACACGCTAGAAACTGCTGATGACAAGGCTTTTAGCCGTCTAGATAATCCAAATAAAATGAATATCCAGGGTCGTGAAAAACCAATTAATGTGAAAAGATTTACTGAAAGCCTTATTCAGGTTATGAAAGAAGAAAACATGAATTCTTCAATCACGCCAAAATTAGGTGAGTTTCATGAATGGTCACCAGAAACTTTTGAAAAATATCGTGGCCAAAGCATGATCATCGGTTTTAATAAAGTATTTGTGGCTTTATGTATGGGTTTCACAAGTCGTTTTATGAAAACAGATCAAGAAGAAAATCTTAAAGACTGGATCTTAACTCAACCATTTAATTCAATCGAATTAGTAGAAATGTTTCGTCAAAGTTATCGCTTAAATAAGGGTGATGTATATTTGTCGTTAATGACCATTGAAAATATTTTAGCTTCAAACTGGCGCTACAAAGGCCGTGAAAATTTACCAGTGACAAAAAGATTGAAACCTTTTGTCAGCGGTTATAATTATGATTCTGATCGTTACGGAACTTGGTATCATTTTTTTGGAATGGTTATTTTTGGCTACATGAAAGGTGGCTTTACCGCTGACTTTGTTGGTCGTGTAGAGGCCTTAGGATCAAACATCATGTCAAAATTCAAAGTGGATAAGACTCAGAAACAATGGCTAAATCGCCTTGGCGGCTATGTAGGTGATGGTTTAAGAGAAGCTGTCGTAAGCCATTTATGGAACGATGTTGTGCTTGATGCTAAAAAAATCCACTCCGATTATTATTTAAATACAGATGAAGATTTCAGAGACCGTCTTTCGTACACTTTAAGCGATAGCATTAAAGCGGAAGCCTGGGGTTACATGAAAAAATTAGAATCTATTCACTTGAAAAGTTTAAAATCAGATTTACAAAGCTGCCAAATCGATATTATTTTAGACACGGGCAGTGGTTTACATACTCGGAATATGATGACATTTAAAAATAAAAACCTATCAACCACTGAAAGCCTCATTTTACGTGTAACGACTTCGACGTTTGAATCGGCACGAATATTTGTTCACAAGTGTGCTAATGAACCTAGCGAATTTGTGATGGAAACAAGATTATAGGTTACAGACTGTAAATTATATGATCAAGTCTCTAGGCACTTTTGGGTATCGTCTGTGAAAAACAGCAAGTAAAAAGTTAAAGTTATCCCCTGGTCTGTATTTTTAGCCCATCAAGTCAGTAATTTACGATACTTCCCAGTCTTGTTTCTACGAGTTCATTTCAATATCAGATTTTAAAAAAGCAATTCACTTTCAATCGTCTGTTTGGGCCTCTAGTGCCACGACATGATAAGATATAAGCAGAGAATGAACAGTCGGTCACAAGGGCTTATTTAGCCACGATACCATTGGTCCTTTATTCTCTATCTCAGACAAACTCTTCGATCCTCGATTGAGATTATCTGAGAGAATTATTTTTTAATTGTTGATAGCACTAGTGCATCATCATAACCCTTTTCTGTTTTCATAATATTTAAACATATTGCTGCCACTTTTCGAGCTAATGCTTTTCTAGCGCGTCTAGTATCTAATTTTTTAATTTCTATTAAATATTGATAGTACTCTTTTAAAGCCGATGACTGTGGGCTAATAATTATATTTAGCGCAGCTCCTATAAAAGCATTTTTTAGCTCGGTACGTCCCTTAGCAGCACGCACCCTAATGAGAGCTCCATCACTCATGTCTCGATGTTTAATTAACATTGCGTAAGACCACAATTTATGTTTATTTTCAAAACGGTGCCCTGTAGAAATAAATGCAGCAATAGCATGTGCACGCGCGGGCCCAACACCTGGAACTGTCTTTAACTTTTCCACAAAAGGTAAATTTAGTTTATTTGTTTCTAATTCGTACCTTAGATTCGCTTTTTTCTTTTCAAGCTCACAAGCTTCGTCAAATATTCTTTTAGCAATCATTTGTTTGACTGGATTTTTAAGATCTAAATATTTACGACCATCTCTTGATGTCATATAAGCACTGCCACACTCGATTGCCTCAGAACGAAGTAGTGCTTTGAATTGCTTCTTTAAATTAGCTAATCTTTCTGTTACATCATCATAGTACTTAACGACAGTTCGTAGATCCATCAAGACGCTATCTTCATGATAAACTGAATACAAATTTCCGGCACGAAGCTGCATAACTAAATGAAGTGCATCTAGATAATCTGTCTTTGCACCTGGTTTCTTAGGCAAATAACAAGGGTTGCAGACAATTAATTTATCAACTTCATCTTTTAGTAAACAATATGCCCATTGAGACACATTAGTTTCTTCAAAAGTAAGCGATTTTGGGCTTGGAATAGATCTTAAAAATCCAATCAAGTTCTTTTCTGTCGTATCTATTTTGCCTTCATGAGTAATTTCTCCATGTTTACTCATCACAACATAAGTTGAGGTTTTACTATGTATGTCGATTCCAATATAATTTTCCAAGCAGTTTCTCCTTAGGTGAATAGTTCGTAGTAAAACCATTCTCCGGGACTCCTGATTGTTTTGGCAATCAGGAGTAACTGCTGTTTTTCATAACGTCGGTCAC
>JAYTPA010000146.1:0-1075 GCA_043747495.1 Bdellovibrio sp. | reverse complement strand
TGAACTCCTTCGCTTAGCCTTTCGGTTAGTCTAGATGCAATTTGAGTGTTGAACGAAGATAGTTCTATGTGGTTGAAATAACTGATTGAATTTTAAAATGTCACACTTTGATCTAGACTAAGTGCTTGATATGACTAAGATCCAGTTAAAAAGCAGTGGAAAAGATTTTTTCAGATGAAAAAATCTTTTACAATTTTATTTAAAACAAAAAATGAAAGAAAAAGATATTGTCGAAGTCTTATTCAGTTTCCTGAAGTTTGATTTTTTTTCCATAAATTTTCTTTTTGTTCAGGTGCAAGAGATAACCATTGATTAACGTCTTTCCCGCACTGGTCAAGCATTGCATTGAATCTGTCTGTGAATCTAAGATTAGTTTTTCGAAGAGCACTTTCAGCATCAACATTTAAATGTCTAGCTAACTGCACAGTCGTGAATAGCACGTCTCCGACTTCGTGTTCAATAGCAGTGGCATTTAGGCTTTGATTTTTGATTTCGTTTTCTAATTCTGTGATTTCAGATTTCAAATGGGCTAATACATCTAAGCTCTTTGACCAATCAAAATTTAATTTTTGGGTTTTATCACCAATTTTTTGTGCCGCTTGCGTGGCTGGCAAACCTTTTGGAAATTTAAACAAAGGTTTAGGTTTTCCTTTTTTTTCTTCAGCTTTAATAATATCCCAATTCTCAAGAACAGCTTGTTTGTTGATTTGTCCTAATTCGCTAAACACATGTGGATGTCGTCTGACTAGTTTTTCAGAGATTGCAGTAATGACATCATTAATATTGAAAGCTTTTCGTTCATTGGCTAATTGAGCATGTAAAACCACTTGAAATAAAACATCGCCCAGTTCTTCACAGAAATCTTGATCGTTGTTTGAATTCAAAGCTTCAACCATTTCAAAAGTCTCTTCGATAGCGTAGGGCGCTAAAGTTTCATGAGTTTGTTCTTTATCCCAAGGGCAGCCATCAGGACCGCGAAGATCTTTCATAAGTTGGACAAGCGAAGAAAATTCATTGAGGTTGACGGGTGGTTTAGGCATGATGTATTTCAAATTATGAGAGTCGTTATTGTCAA
>JAYTPA010000145.1:0-5493 GCA_043747495.1 Bdellovibrio sp. | reverse complement strand
AGTTTGAATCTTCGTCCGATGATATAACAATGTGGAACTTTTCTTTTGATGACATTAGGTAAAGCGTTTGTTGCGATATCAAAATCTTTTGGTTTTAGTCCTACCAATAGATCGCGTACACCGCCGCCGACAAGATACCCATCAAAACCATTGTCTTTCAGTCGTTTAATAATACCGATCGCTTGGGGATCAATATTTTGATACGAGTTTTTAAGAATAGTTTTATAAAGTTCAATCGACATGTTCTATTTTTTTAATTGAGGTTCTGCTCGCAGTCGAGTACTTAGTGAAGGTATGAGTCATTTAGAGCATTTTCATTATTCAATTTTGGGAACAAATACTGAAGAACGGATTGTCTTCGTCCATGGATTGATGGCCTTTGCAGCAAATTGGCGGAAAATAGCCAATCGACTTGAAAATGATTTCCAATGCCTTATTTATGATCAACGCGGTCATGGTCGTTCGTTCAAGCCAGAAACGGGTTACCGACCTGAAGACTTCGCAGCGGATATAGACAAGATAACGACTGAACTAGGTTGGGATCAATTTCATCTCGTTGGTCATTCAATGGGTGGGCGAAACGTGATGGTTTTCGCCAATTCGTACCCACATAAAATAAAAACATTAACCATAGAAGACATGGGTCCAGATGCTGATCCGAACATGCAAGATTATTATAAAAATATGTTAGACGGTGTGCCGACTCCGTTTATAGATAAAATGGCGAGCAAAAACTTTTTTGAAAATGAATTTCTTAAAAAGTTTCCAGCTAAAGAGCCACCCACAGTGCTATCACTTTTTTTACAGGCCAATTTAGAAGAAAAACCAAACGGAAATTACGATTGGAGATTTTCTAAAAAAGCAATTTTGGAAATTGTCAGAGAAGGGCACGATAAAGAGCGGTGGTCTGAAATCGGCCAATTTAAAATGCCTGTATTGCTTATACGCGGCGAAAAATCACATCTTTTTAAAAAAGAAACTTATGAAAAAATGTTGGCTTTAAATCTCAATATAGAAGGCGTGGAAATAGCAAACGCTGGGCACTGGGTCCATTATGAAAAATTTGAAGAGTTTGTGACGTGTTTCAGAAGCTTTGTACAAAAGCATAAATGACTCCTCTGCCTATGAATTAAACCATTGGGGGGTCAATGAGTGGACAATGACAAGCTAAGACAGCCCGTTTACATAAAAAGTGTTGCACTCGTTTGCCAGTATAGTATCAGTATAAATCCATGAAGTACTCAGATCTAGGCTTAGATAGCCGACTATACGCAGCCATTCAAACACTTGGTTACACAGACACAACACCGATACAGGACCAGGCATTCTTACCTATTGTCAGCGGTCAAGATGTGGCGGGATTAGCACAAACAGGCACTGGTAAAACAGCGGCGTTTTTAATTCCTTTAATCGAAAGAATTCTAAAAGCTGAAACAGAACCTGAGCACGAGCGCGCATTCAAAGACTGGAAAGCGTTTAATACTATTCTTATTTTAGTCCCTACTCGCGAATTAGCCGATCAAATTCATGAAAATGTTCAAAAACTAACGGCAGGTTGCGGTTTAAAATCTTACCCTTTGTATGGTGGGACTGGTTACGAAAAACAAAAAGAAGCTTTAGCTGGAAATTTACAATTTATTGTTTCAACACCAGGTCGTTTAATTGATCTTTATAAAGAGCACTTCGTTGATTTTAAAAAAGTTAAAGCGATTGTTTTCGATGAAGCCGACCGTATGTTTGATATGGGCTTTAAAGATGATATGACTTACATTTTAAGCCGTATCGAACGAAATCGTCAGTTTTTAGTTTTCAGTGCCACATTAAATTTTGATGTTTTAAATACTGCTTATCAATTTGGTTCTGAACCTGTTGAAATTAACATTTCTAAAGATGTTGCTAAAGCAGATAACGTAAAAGATGCTATTTTTCATGTTGGTAACGACGAAAAGCCACAGCATTTATTATCTATTTTCAAAAAAGAAAATCCAACACAAACAATTATTTTTACAAATTTTAAAAATAATGTTGATCGTATCGCTCACTTTTTAACATCGAATCAAATTCCTGCTATGGGGATTTCAAGTTTGATGTCGCAAACACAACGTAACCAAGTGATTTCTAAATTCAAAGAAATCAATAATCAAAACGTGATGGTGGCAACTGATGTAGCTGCACGTGGTTTAGATATTTTAAATGTTGATCTGGTTATTAATTATGAATTACCACAGGATTGTGAATCTTACGTTCATCGTATTGGTCGAACTGGCCGAGCAGGACAAGAAGGTAAAGCTTTTTCATTAGTCAGTGAAAAAGATGTTGAATCGCTTTACCGTATTGAAGAGTACACAAAAAAGAAAATCGATATCCAGTATTTAGAAGATACTGATTTAGTGAAAGAATTTAAACATATGGCTCAATCTGAATTTAGTTACAAAAAACCGTTTAATAAAAATGAACGACCCCAGGAACGATCACAAAATAAAAACAATTTTAGTGGTGGAAGTACTGGCGGCAGCGGACCACGTCCACAAAGAACCGGACCTGCAGCAGCAGCTTCGACTGGTCCCGCTAAAGCGCGCCCGCACCAGCCTCATCAGCGGAGTGAACATCAAGGTCCTAAAAAAGATCTTCATGCTAAGGATGCTCAGACAAATTCAAAAAATAAGTTTCAAAAAAATCAAAAACCAAACGGGGCGGCAAAACAGATTTCACGCCCTCATAGACCAAATACAGAAAATAACTACAGACGCAAGAACACATCCAGTTCAACTGGTGTATTAAGCACTGTTAAAAGCTTCTTTAAAAAATTATTTGCTTAGATGAAATAGCCAGTTGTAACTATTGGCTATTTCACTGATTGTTCATCAAAAGGAACAAATGGTGTTGGTTGATAATCATTGATTGTGTCTTTTCCGCCGTGTTGTTTAATCGTTGTTGTTAAAAAAGATCTGATCACTGCGTATGAATTTTGTCGATCTTGATACTTGTTATTGTTTTTTACACCGATATGAAAAAAGATTAACCCTTCGCTTGTAAGCATAGCGCCGCCAAGTGCAATTGTATTATCAATTGTGCCTGTCTTTCCAACTAAAGAACCATTTGTCATTTGATTTGAATAAAGATTTGAAACTGTGCTGTCTCCGTCCAAATCGGCATCACGCCCTGCAACTGGTAAAACGTAACGAAGTCCGTAACCTTGAGCTGCAGAAACTTTATATAAGTCTTGGGTCATCGTTGCGACAACTCTGCAAGTGGATTTGTTATACATTTTTTCACCTGATATCATTTCTGGGTAACCAGAACCATTGTAAAAACTGAACTCATTTTCACTGATGTTTAAATTTTTAGTCATGAAATCTTTGAAATTTCCTGTTCTTGAAAGAACTTCATAAATTTTATCGGCTGCGAAATTATGAGAATTTCTATTCATTTCTTTTAAAATTCTATGCATCGGCGAAGAATACAAAGTAAAATGAGAAGTGGTTGTTGCTGGATTAAAAACCTTCATTGATTTGTAATTGATATCATCCACTTTTAGATAAGCTGATGGAATTAAATCAACATCAACGACAGCTTTTGCCTTTTTAACAAAAATTTTGTAACCTTTTGAAAGACTGTTAACATCACTGCGAAGTGCACGCATAATTTCAGTTTCAGTTTGTGACCCGTTAGAATGTGCTAGCTCTTTATTAGTGCGGACAGCTGTCGCGTATTCGAAATTTTCATCATAGGTCAAATTGTTAATTTTTTTGACTCCACGTTTATTTAATTCACTAATTAAAAAATAAAGCATTGATCGGTCAAAATAAGGATAAACAGATCCACGTAAATGCACATCGTAAAGGTCTTGGCCTAAATCAGTTAAATAAATTTGGGTCGGGTATCTGTAATCTAAGCCTTTGGCTTTTGTTGCCCAGTACGTCGTGAACACTTTTGAAACAGAAGCTAAGTTGTATTTCGTATCTATATTTTTCCCAGAGATCTCGCCTGTCGTGTTGTTTAAAGCGCAGTGGTTAGATGGAGCCGCAGCCATGGCCTGTACACTCATAATGAGCGTTGTCGTTAATAACAGAGCCATAGTTTTGTATTTATGTTTCAACATAGACGTACCTCTGTATTTATCCATAGCGAAATAAAGGCCAAGCCAGTAAAGGTCTCAAATTGAATCAATTAGTTTTTAGAGGTTTTCAGTGGATAAAACATCGACAGTGGGTCACTTTTTGTTGGGCATTTAGTGGAAGGTCCAGGTCAGTGTTGATCTGGACTGTTTTTTACAGGCTGATCAATCAAAATAAGAGGGTAACCAACGAAAGGTTTATTATGACCCTATTTATTCGTTTATTCATCGTCGTTTTATTTATGTCTTCTTGTGTTTATCAAAAGCATCAAACAAACCGAACACCAGGTTCTGATGAAGGAACGGCTGAACAAAATGAAATAATCAAATCAGCTTATTACAGTGAACAACGGGGGTCTCCTGCTGAATACGACGCTGGCCCACCAAAGGATTCAAAATGGCCTGACCTGTTTGCTGAAACTCCAAACTACCGTGCCTATGGAAAAGCGATTTATCAAGAGGCCTCTAAAAAAGCAGGAATCAAAGACGATGGTAAAGAAAAATTCCGTTGGATCGTTGGACCGATGTGGTACCGCGGACGCTTAACACCTGAAAGCGTGAAAGTATTTGTGATCGGCCAAGAAGGTGCGCAAGACGAAAATGTTTCTAATAGAACTTTCACGGGCTCTACAGGTACTAAAATGCAAAATTTCATTAATTATTTTGGTGTGAACAAAAGCTATTTATTTATGAATACTTTTTCTTACACAATCACCGGCCAATATGGCGAACGTGTTGAAGAAGGTGATTCTGAAGCTGAAAAAAAAGCCAAAGAAATCAGATCGAAAACTTTATTCTGGCTAGCACAAGATCCAAACAGTCTTATCGTGCAACATCGTCATCGCATGTTTGATTATATGAAAGATCAAAATAAAAATACTTTGCGTTTAGTCATCGGTGTGGGATCAGCAGGGCAAGATTCATTAATTACATGGATTAAATCGCACGGCGGAAAATGTTCTAAAGCCGATTTAATGGAAACTTACTGTGACGCTTCAGCCATTTCACCTGGGGTAAAAGCCATAGGTCTTATGCATCCAGGGGCAGCCAGTCAGCGCAACGGCGGCACAGACGCGGCCAATTCATTACGAGTTAAGTTTGCTAAGCGCGCACAAATTGTTGCTGATTTGATGCAAAAAGATTCGAACTGGTTACAGCCAGATAATCACCCCGATTTTTCAAAAGAATTTGATTACAAAGATGCAGGAATTCCCTACCGTGATTTCGCTTACGGCACAAATTGGAGAATGGGGCACAGTGGGACATCAACAAATCGCAGAGGTGCTGAAGGCATTCAGATTTTTTCGGCAAAAGGTTGTTACAACAATGCTTTAAGATTACCAGAAACAGGTCGTTGTGATTTCAATGAAGACCCG
>JAYTPA010000144.1:0-3238 GCA_043747495.1 Bdellovibrio sp. | reverse complement strand
AGGACAATTGCTGACCATCCATTAAGAGCTGGGATTATTTTTTATTTTTAAACACAGGAGAACTATTACATGCCTATAAAAAAAATTATTCATACAGATCATGCACCAAAAGCTGTTGGACCGTACTCACAAGCCGTGATGATCGGTGATTTTCTATTTTGCTCGGGTCAAATTTCGATCGACCCAAAAACTCAAGACGTGTTCACTGGAGCTATTGATAAACAAACTGAAATGGTTTTAAACAATATTGAAGCCGTTTTAAGCCAAGCAGATTTAGATTTTTCTAATGTGATCAAAACAACAATTTTCTTAACCAATATGTCTGATTTTGCGACAGTTAACGAAATCTATTCTAAAAAGTTTAAAGATGCTCCACCAGCAAGATCAACTGTTGCCGTTGCTGGTTTACCTAAGGGTGTAAATGTTGAAATCGAAGTTATAGCTCATAAATAATCAAAGTGAACAAAAATGTCAGCAAAGCTTCATTCATCGTCCTTGCTATCTTTATTTTTGGTTTTGTTTTTTACAACCAATACAAATTAATAAAAAACACCCAAGTGAACTTGTGGTCAGAGCTGCCCGAAGCAGATTGTGGTGTTGTTCTGACTGGTGCCCCAGGACGAATTCGTGAAGGATTTGAGATTTTTCAACAGCAAAAAGTCAAATGGTTGATTATTTCAGGAGTTTATAAAGAAACCACGTTCAAAGAAATCTTTCCGTACTGGATATATTATCCTGAAATTGATAGTCGATTTGTGATTTTAGAAAAACGATCTCAAACAACATTCGGCAATGCTCATCAGTCGTTGGCTCTAGTTGAAACTTTGCGCTGTAAGGATATATTGCTAATCACATCTCAGCTACATATGAACCGGGCATCAAAAGTGTTTGAATCGATTTATCCAGATGACATTATGATCAAAGAAGTTGTATTGCCAAATAGCAAAAACGAACAGGGCTTGGTTTATTTACTTATAGAAATTATTAAATCATTTTTCTACACAGCCTTAGGTCTTGTTAATTATTTAGGTTTATAGACCGAACAGTCATTATGCAAAATGACTCAAACTTCGACCTAGATCAGCTATTTTTAGAGAACGTAACTTTGCTTCATCAGGGCCGCGATCCTATTCTTAAATCAGTGGATTTTGACCTCCCTACAGATCAAACTGTGGTTATTGAGTCTTCTGATCCGCAAAATGCTGTGAATTTTTTAAAATTTATCGCAGGTCAATTGCCGTGTCGAACAGGGCGTATTTTATGGAATGGCTTAGATGTTTTTTCAGAAGAAGCAGCTGTTGATCCCCGTCAAGTAATGGGCGCTTATTTCGAACAGCAATGTTTACCCAGCAAAAAAACTGTTTCAGAAATGCTTTTAATGTGGGCCTCAACGGATGAAACGATGGCCATTCTTGAAGATTTTGAAATGACTCATTTGCAAAATAAAAAAATGAACGAACTGGATTTTGGCAGTCAAAAACTTATTTACCTTGTGATGTCTGTTTTGAAAAATCCACAGTTTCTGATTTTAGAAGATCCAGCGAATGGGTTAAATGAAAAACAATGGCTTTTATATTTAGACCACATTCAATTCAAGCAACGCCGCGGCCATTTGCGTCATATTTACTTAACGAATCATCATGAGAAAGCTTTGAATCACTTAGAGCACAACAAAATTTATATCGAAGAAGGGCTGATCTATATTGATGAGACCATGCCTCTTAAAAAAGTTGCGCACTTTTAAAATAAATAAAATACTTGATTCCAATTTAAAAAATATTTAGTCATACTAACTGAGTGTTTAAAAAATCACTGAGTTATTTCTTTTTATCCCGATTAATTTTATCGCAAAGATCAGCTTCTTTAATTCGAAGAATATCTTTACTGTCTTTTTTAGCAATAGTGATTAGCACATCTTCTTTTTTTATTGTTTTATTTGTCATGAACGGGATGAACCAAAATATTAAGAATAGAGTTCTTTCTGTCGATCCACATTTAACGATTTTTACGAGCCCTCAGTCTTCTTCAAATACTCAAGTCGATATTCCTGAAGCGGACCTGCTTAATCAAATTGATTTTACAAGTTATGATCTCATTATACGAACCATCGATGGGCATTTTAAAGGGGTCGAAGCTTTAGGTTACACTACGCGAGGTCTGGATTTTTGGTACAAGCAATTGCTAGAGATCAAAGACAAGAAAAAAAATGATCTCTATAATAATCTCGTTAATGACTTAGATGATGGACAACTGGCCTTAATGCAGAATGAAGTGGCTATTGGTATTGATATGGCTAGGTCACTGGGGCTTTTGGAAGGCGATATTGTAACGCTCATTCCGGTGGAAAGTTTATTGATGAGTTCCCTGGAAACACCCATTTTTGAAAAAGTAACCATAAAAAAAATAATCACAACTGATCTTTACGATTTAGATGCAAAGCTTTTGTTTTATAATAAAGATTTTTCACTAGCTACATTTAGGCAAAGTGCTTCAAGAACGGATGGCTATCATGTTTGGCTTAAATCGATTTCAAATTTAGATCAGGTTCGTGAAAATATTCACAAGCAAGGATTCACAAAAACACAAAGTTGGAACGAAAAAAATTCTGATTTATTTTTCGCACTTTTTATGGAAAAAACAATGATTAGTCTTTTGCTGGGCCTTGCAGGACTGATTTCCTCATCGTCTATTTTAACAGTTTTGGCATTGATCATGTCGCAAAAAAAGATGGATATTGCCGTTATTAAAACACTGGGTTATTCAAATCAAAAAACACTTAAACTATTTATGTCGATTGGATTATGGGTTTCACTAACAGCCGTTCTGATGGGAACAGTCATTGGCCTTACAGTGAGTTTTTATTTAGAAAAATACCCATTAAATATACTTCCCCAGATTTACTATGATTCAACGATACCTGCATTAGTGGATATGAGTTTTGTATTTTATGTCCTATTTGGTATTACGACTTTGGCTTTAATTGGTTGTTATATTCCAGCTCGAACTGCACTTAAAATTCAACCTGCTATATTACTTAAAAGTAAAAACTAAACGCTCAGATTGTATTCTCTTAAAGCTTCGTTTAATGAGGTTTTTTTATTGGTCGATTCTTTACGCTGACCAATAATTAATGCTGAACCAACACCGTAATCACCAGCCGGGTAAGATTTTATCTCAAAGCCTGGAATAACAACTGAATTAGCTGGAACAAAACCTTTATAAATTTTTGGCTCTTTAT
>JAYTPA010000143.1:0-8408 GCA_043747495.1 Bdellovibrio sp. | reverse complement strand
TTACTTTTAACTATGAAATGCCCTTTCTGCGGACACTCAGATGATAAAGTTTTAGATACCCGCGTTCAAAAAGACGGTGGGATACGCCGTCGTCGCGAATGCCTATCTTGTAAATCAAGATATTCAACACTTGAAAATGTTGTTTTAAGCTATCCATTCGTCATCAAAAAAGATGGTCGCAGAGAACCTTTTAATAAAGAAAAATTACTTCGAGGTCTTCAAGCGGCTTGTCAAAAACGACCAGTCAGTCTTGCACAACTTGATGGAGTCATCGAACGAATCGCTGCTTGGGTCATTACCCGCGGTGAAGGTGAAATTTCTGCGCGTGTAGTTGGTCGCCGGGTTATGGCTGAATTAAAACATCTTGATGATGTGGCCTATGTTCGTTTTGCCAGTGTCTATAAAACTTTTAAAGATGTTCAAGATTTTGTCGAAAAACTTGAAGGTGATGAATTAATTGATATGGTTGATTCGTCTGGTCCACAACTAAGTTTAACATCTATGCCTTTAAGAAATTTGGAAACGAGGAATTTTGAAGATGAGAAGACAATCCCGAGAACTAGCCCTGCAGATCCTATTTCAAACTGAATTTGCCCCTGAAATTAGTCTTACTGATTTATCAAATGTTTTTAACAAATCATTTGATCAACAAATTATGACTTATACTCATGAACTGGTTAAAACAGTTCAAAAAAATAAAGAACGTATTGATGCAAAAATTCAAGAAACCAGCCGTCACTGGAAAATGGAACGCATGGCTTCCGTTGATCGTAATATTTTACGTATTGCTGTCGCTGAAGTTTTATTTATGGATCAAAAAGTAGAACCTAAAATTGTGATGAATGAAGCCATTGAAATCGCTAAAATCTACGGCACACAGGATTCTGGTTCATTCGTTAATGGCTTACTTGATCAAATTATAAAAAATGAAACCAACTGATTTAGTTAACCCTCAGTCTGATGCGAACCTTTGGGTTTTGATCGATGATCCAGAAAATCAACACTGGAAAAAAATCAATTTTGACAGTGGGTTTATGTTGGCTAAACTTAAAATGAAAACTGAAAAGTTAGCGATTCCTCATGAATTGCAAATCATTTTAAAAAAATCTCATTTCAACTACAATACACACTCCACCGACCCCAGTTGGTCTATTGTGGGTTGTCGCAATCATTTTTCAGCGGATTGGATTTTTCTGATTCATAATGTGAAAGCTTTCGATGAAAAAAAATTAATCAAAGTGATCGTTGATCTGCACATCAAAAGTGTTCGTTTTTATGGCCCATTTAGCCCTTCAGCTAGCCTAAAATCCAGTTTAAAACATTTCGATATCGTTTCTGACTAAAAATAAATCCTGTTTCCATTTACAGTGATTGTATGGAAAAAAATATTTTTGAAAAAGTTGAAAACCTGTTCGATCAAGATGATGTGCAAGAACACTTAAAAATCTACACCAATGAAAAATTTAGTGTGGAACCCAATCATCAATTACTAGCCAATATCCAGTTCAATGAATCACCTGAAAAATGGGAATTATTTTTTACAAGATTAATTCCATTTTTTGAAATGGGTTTATCTATAAAAAATGGAATTGTGACTAAATTATTTTTAAATGGTCACACAGCTGATATTCCTGCTTTGAAATTAAATTTCAAATTACCGGCTTCGCCTTATTTTAATATTTTACGAACACCGGCTGTACCGATGCTTAAAGAGCTCAAGCTTGAGAATTTAATCCAAAGTGAAAAAGCCTGTGGTTTATTGGTTAGACTTGATCAAAATGAGTATATCATTTTATTCACTGAAGTCGCAGACCCTTGGTTGAAATTACGTTGTGAAAATTTACAAAAATCTTTAATCAATCACGATTACTTCTAAAGTGTGATGTCAGTACCACAAAATATTCACACCATTTTTATTTTATCAGACGGTACCGGCGAAACGGCAGCCACTATGGTTCGTGCAGCATTAGTACAGTACGCAGCCCAAGAAATTAATATTATTCGCTGTAAAAATTTAAGAACTGATGAACAGGTTCTTAAAACCATCGATGATTGTTTTGATAAACGCGGTATGATCGCTTACACATTTGCAAGCCCGCTAACTAGAAAAAAAATTGCTGAAACTTGCACAAATAAATCAATTCCCGCTACTGATTTATTAGGCCCGTTAATATCAACACTTGATGATTTTTTTGGTGTACCTTCATCAAGCCAAACTGGATTATTACGACAAACCAACGATCATTATTATAAACGTATTGAAGCTATCGAATACACCGTTAGACATGATGATGGTAAAACCACACACGAACTAGATAAAGCTGATATTGTGCTTGTGGGTATTAGTCGAACCAGTAAAACACCTTTAAGTATATTTCTAAGTCACAAGGGCTGGAAAGTTGCTAATATTCCGCTAGTCCTTAATTCTCCGCCACCAGAACAATTATTTAAAATTGATCAAAGAAAAGTTGTGGGTTTAATTATTGATATTGATTCATTACAAAGAATCAGAAAAAACCGTCTTGAAAAATTTGGTCAAGATGCTGGCGGAGATTATGCATCACTTCAGCAGATCATGAAAGAAATTGAATTTGCAGAAAACCTATTTAAACAAAATAAACGTTGGCCTGTGTTCAATGTTACTGAACGGGCCCTTGAAGAAACGGCCAGCGAAATCGTTCGGTTAATCGCTGCCCGTATGGGTTTGCCTGATTCAGTGTTGTTTTAAATATTAAAAAAACTAATTTCGTTCTTGATCACTGGTTAGGGCTTGAAAAAATATTTCAGCAGTTTTAGCTGCGGGACCGACAGTTTTTCGGTAATATTTAAATTCAGTGTTAAATTCAAAATCAGTGACTTTGATTTTATTTAGCCGGCCGCCACGAATTTGCTTTTTAACTGAATGGGCTGGTAAAAAACCGATACCTAATCCGTTTTCAATGACTCTTTTTAAAGTTCCCACATTTGATGATTCAAACACTGCTGGTAGCGTTCCCATTTTTTCTAACAAGATTTTATCAAAGGCCGGAAATTCATTACAAAAATGCACGTAAGGGATTTTTTTGATTTCGTTTAACGACACTGTCGGAGGATAAAATTCATCTTTGCCAGACCCGACAAGCCACATTTCTTCTTTTAACAATGTATCAGCTTCAGAGTTTTTTAATGTGATATGATAGTTTTTTTCCACATCAGGTAATACGACAACGTCTAATTCGCCCTTTTCGTAGCTTTTTATAAGATCTTCACCTTTAGCATAGTCGACTTTAATTTTGAAATCAGGATTGTATTTTAATAATCGGCTGACCACGGGGCTCATTAAATGAAGACCGATTGAATTCAAAGTCCCTATTTTTAGCTGACCTTTCAGCTGGGCACCTACTGACTTAATCGCTATTTCTGCTTGCTGAGATAAGTTTAAAATCTTTTTAGCATGTTCGTAAAGTAATTCACCTTGAGCAGTTGTTTTTATTTGTTTAGAACCCCGAGCAATCAGTTCTACACCTAATTCATCTTCTAAATTTTTCATTTGTTGGCTGACTGCAGGTTGAGTTAAAAAAAGCTTATCAGCAGCGGCAGTCATACTGCCTTCAGAGACAACCATGACGAAAGTCTGGAGTTGAGCTAAGTTTAACATAAATTACCCCTTTGTGTGATCACAAAATTATGACTATAATATTATTTATTGTAAATGTATTACAACAAGTGAGGCAACATGAGTTCACAGTCTTTGAAGTTCTTTATTTTATGCTCCATATTATTATTCTCTTTTTCATCAAATGCGCGAACTTTTAAGAATGCTTACATTTCATTTGAGATGCTTGATACTTGGAAATGTAAACTTGAACAGACTGAATGGGTTTGCCGTAGTGAAGACCCCCAAGAATCTAAAGAAGCCGTTATTATTTTAACAGCTAAAGAAAAAGGACCTTCAGACAGCTTCCCTATTTACCAAGATCACATGTCAAAACCGATGACTCTGAATTTAAAATCTGGCGGGACGATTCTATCCAAAGTCACAATACCACCACGCGAAAATTTAATTAACGACCATAAATGGCTAGACTCATTTCATACAAACAGTGAAGTTCAAAATTATTACACGCGTTATGTGGCCACGATAAAAGATCAAATTGCCATACTTATTACTTTTAGTGCACACACAAGCTATTACGCTAAACACAGCCCTAACTTTTTAAAAACAATTCAGTCTTTACGGGTTATTGCGACTAAAGATATTTTGTCACAACGTGATCTTGGGCCAATTCGTGGTTCTGGCGAATTCTTAGGTGATGGCATCAGCCAAGCAATACCAAGTGATTTATTAGCAGCCGAAGACGAATTAAATGCAGGAGGCAAAAAAGGTTTATTACAAAACGAAATGTTTCTTGGATTTTTATTACTGTTGTTAGCCGCAAGCAGCTATGTCGGCGTCAAGATTTATCAGAATAAAAATAAGTAGTCTAATTGATAACAAAGTCTGTAAAATAGACATCCTTAACAAGACCAGCTGTTAAGACTTTGTTAACTTCTTCAACGATTTTATCTTTCAAAAATAACTTTCCTTGAATCGATTCAAGATCAGAATAAGTTTTGTCATTTAATAAACGTATAATACTGTCACGAGCCTTGGCTGTTTTTTCTGATTCCATGATCTCAGTGAATGATCTAGCGCTCATCATATCTAAATTAACTTGTAATCTGATTGTTCTACGCGGCTGGCCAGATAAATTCACAATGAATTTATCCATTGTGTAGATATTAGATGTTTTTTCAAATTCTTCAGGAAGGCTTGCAGGCTTTCTCAAAGTTTCTTCGATGATGTATGGAGATTCATAACCAATTGTTGCTGAATAGACCCAGTAAGAACCTATACCTAGGCCGCTTAAATTAAAAGTAATGAACATAGCATTCATAATTAGTTGTAATTTTTCTTTCATATTAAGACTTCCCTATAGTATTTAAAAATATCTAAAATAGTTCTTAAATAATTTATCGGATCTTCCGACAAAGGTCTTAAGACATAAGTTAAATAATTAAGATTATATGACTGAGTGCTTAACCCCATAAGGAGTTGTCTTTCGCATTAGAGTGAGACAAAATTTAAAATCGACCATGAAAATGACTAAATATTTTACACTATTTTTAACTTTACTGTTTGCAATACCATTGTCTGCAAGCGATCAGTTATTAAAACCTCTTGAGGTCTTACAAGTTTCTAAAGACTCTGAACTCTCTAGTCCTATTTTGTTGGCTGATAAAATGGCTCGTAAACTTTATTTTTTTTCTAGCCCTGACCAGTTAAATACAAATGAATCTTTTGAAATCGATATTGGCAAGAGTGATGGCAACAAAACAAAACGTGATGATCACAAAACACCCGAGGGTATTTATTTATTACAAGAAAAAATGACTCAACCCCAAATCCCGTTTGATCTATATGGTTCGCTAGCATTTACCACAAATTATCCAAATGTATTTGATAAATACGATAACAAAACAGGCTCTGGAATTTGGCTACATTCGGTTCCTGATAATGTGCCATTAAATCGCGGATCACGTGGATGTGTCGTTGTCAGAAATGATATTATTAAATCTTTATCAGATAAAATTTCTTTAAATAAAAGCTATTTAATTATTAATGATAAAACGAACTGGGTAGATTTTAAAACCCATAGCGATCGTAGATTAAAAATCACGAACTGGGTACAGAACTGGAAATCAGTTTGGGAAGCTCAAAACTTAGAAAATTATATTCAGTTATATTCAGATCGTTTTTCAGCACCTGGTTTTAATAAAAACAGTTGGCTGAAACACAAAGAAAAGCTAAAAAAAATGTATTCAAAAACGAGTGTGGGCATGGGTGAACCCCATATTTTTCATCAGAAGAATCAGTATTTGGTTAAATTTGTTCAGAATTATTCTTCAGATAAACATCAGGATAAAGGGATTAAAACCCTTTATCTGATTGAGGAAAATAATAGTTTAAAAATATTGCGTGAAGAGTGGTCAGCTTTATAGCTAAAGCTTAAACCGAAGACTATAATAGTCTAAGTTTTATAAACTGTCGTCAGATCCTTCAATATCAATTTTTTCAGAATCAGATTCTAAATCTTGAAGACTTTTATCGTACTGTTCGATTTCTTCTTGAGTTACACGACCAAGACGCACATTGATTTCAAATAAACGTTTATCAAATTTTAAATTTTCTACTGATTTATTTAATGACATAAAGTCTCCTGTGAGTGCTGAAAAAATACAGCTGAAAAATAGTCCTTATATTTAAGCCAAAAACAGACCAAAATCTACAGTTAATTCCAGTACTTTGGGTTTTCGTTCGATTTGGTCTTTTCGTTGTCGACCACAAGCCTTAAATTTGAGCTTTTTCGCTTAAGTCGACTTGCAACCATATTTCTTTTGTAATAAACGTGGCCTTTAAGGAATAAAAACCCCGAAACAAGCCCACCTAAATGCGCTAGATAAGCCACATCACTGCCCGAAAAACCCGTTGTGATCAGCGAAGCCATATCAACCGCCCCTGCAATCATCACAAAATACTTCGCTTTTAAAGGGAATAACCCCATAAAATAAATCACCCGTTCAGCAAATAAAATCCCATAAGCGATCAATAGACCAAACAAAGCCCCTGAAGCCCCCATCACCGGTGTGACTAAAACTGGGCGAAAACCCGTTGAAGCCGCGTAGATACCCACAACCAAACAGTAAATCACTGCTGCTGCAGTACCAGTGAAAAAATAATAAATCGTAAAAGTTTTAGAACCCCACGTTTTTTCAAGTTCAGATCCGAAAAACCAGAGCATCAACATATTAAACAAAATATGCGTCGGAGCCATTGCATGAAAAAACATATAAGTGACCAACTGCCAAATATAAAATTTTTCAATCACCAGATCAGGAACTAAAATAAGATTTCGCCAACCCTGAAAACCAAAAAAACGATCTAAAATAATTTGAACTACAAACCATATCGCAACATTCGCAATTAATAATTTTTTTACAACGGGGGTCATTGGGGCTACAGAAAATGAACTCATTTTTTATTCCTTTTTTTGGAAGGATTTTTTTTTGTCATATTTTTCAGTTTTAAAAAATAATCTGTCATTTTTTTATAACTTGTTTCAACTGTTTCAATCACAAGCTTGGTCTCTGCAATTAATGGGAAAAAATTGAGATCTCCATGCCATCTTGGAACAATATGATAATGTAAATGATCGGGAATACCCGCCCCACCTGTTGAACCGTGATTCATTCCAATATTTAAACCTTGAGGTTCATAAATATCCTGAATAGCTTGAATCGCAATTTTAAGAGTCATATGTAAATCTAAATATTCGGCTTCTGATAAATCTAAAATATCACCGACATGTCTTAAAGGTAAAACCAATAAATGACCATTGTTGTAAGGGTATTTATTCAAAACAATTTGTGAAGTTTTGCTTTTATAAACGCAGAGTGTTTCTAAATTTTCAGTCTGATTCGCAGATGTACAAAAAACACAACCTTTGGGTTTAATCAGTTTTCTGACGTATTTCATGCGCCCTGGTCTGAAAAATAGATCTCGTTCTAAAGGCCAAATCTCTTCATTTAATTTTACAAATGATGGGTTTGTTGATTTGGCTTTAGCCATACTATTCCCAGTACCCAGGCATAAGATATAAAGGCTGATTTAAATATTTTGTTTTAAAAATATTTTTAATAGCTGATTCAATGTTTTGACCGCGCACTGATTTCATTTGATCAGCAAATTCAGTTAACGAATTCAATTCGTCGTCTTCGTCACTGTCAGTTAAAATATCAAAAAATGACATTCTTGTTTTTTTAGGTTTGAAAACTTCGTAATCATCACCCAGCTGCGCCCGTTGAGCTGCCAAACGAATAGCATCTTCAAGTGTTCCTTCAACATCTGCAAATTTTAATTTTACAGCTTGTGAACCTGTCATCACACGTCCATCAGCATACTGACTGACGTAATCAAGCTTAAGATCACGAGCCGTAGCCACAGCATTTCTAAATTGATCATAAACATCGTTAATCATATCTTGGAATAAAGCTCGTTCATCTTCACGCATAGGGCGATATTCAGACCCTGAGTCTTTAAATTTACCTGACGTGATTGTGTATCTTTGAACTTTTGCCCAGTCATATAATTTTTCTAGATTAGCAAATTCCATAATCACACCGATTGAGCCCACCAGCGCCCCAGGTGCTACTAAAATTTGATCACAAGCTAAAGCCGCGTAATAACCACCACTTGCAATTAATCCGGTAGATACACATATGATCGGTTTTTTAGTTTCTTTTTTTGCACGAATTATTTCGTAATAAATTTCTTGCGATGGTCCGACGGCTCCGCCCGGCGAATTAATATCTATAACGATCGCTTTTAT
>JAYTPA010000142.1:0-2451 GCA_043747495.1 Bdellovibrio sp. | reverse complement strand
ATGGCATTTGATCCGACATCGACTGAACTTACACGCATAACAGCAGTATGATCTTTTTTTTGCCATATCGCAAGAAACAGGATTAAATAGCTAAATATGGAAAGAACAATAGACCTTCAATTAGAAGAACTTAAAAAAACAATTTTAGAAATGGGTGGATATGTTGAAAAAGCCCTTAAAATAGCTATAGACGGACTACTAAAGCAAGATCTGAAATTATTGAACTCAGTCCACGAGATTGAAAAAAATGTGAATGATCTGCAAATCAAAATTGATAATTTATGTTTAAGTCTTCTGGCGAAGCAGGGCCCTGTCGCCAAGGATTTACGATTGATTCTATCTGTGATTAAAATTAATACAGATTTAGAAAGAATGGGCGATCAATGCGTGAATATTTCTTATATCGGCAAAGATTTAGCTCTTAGATCAGGCCCCACGATGCCGATGCTTGAAATTGATCGCATGTCAGGGCTTGTTAGCCAAATGGTCAAAGGGTCTTTGGACTCTTTTGTGCGTATGGATGCTGAAGCAGCGACTCAGATTTTAAAAATGGATGACGAAGTCGATGCATTAAAAAATGAGATTACGGCAGCTAAAGTAAAAATGATCAAAGCCGATGCAAGTTTAACAGAATCTTGTCTGGACATCATTCAAGTAGCACGTAATTTGGAGCGATTGGGTGATCACTCCACAAATATTGCTGAGGACGTGATCTTTGCCTTCACAGGGAAAGACATAAGACATGGTGCCAACTAAAATTCTTATTATTGAAGATGAACAAACAATAGCTGACCTTATCCAGCTGAGCTTAAAAAGCCTAGATGCAGAAATCGATAAAGTCACTTCAGCTGAACAAGCTCAGTTTTTGATTCAAAATAAAAAATATGATTTAGCCATCGTTGATTGGATGCTGCCACAACAACAAGGCCCAGATTTGATTCACCGATTAAAAAAAGATTACCCTGATTTATTATTTCTAATGGTCACAGCTAAAGCTGATGTGGAATCGATTGTTGAAGGCTTGTCCCGTGGTGCTGATGATTATCTAACTAAACCATTTGATCATCGTATTTTAGTAGCGCGTGTAAAAAATCTTCTCCAGCGAGTGCAGTATCGTCAGCAAGTTTCTGCACAAGCTCATGAAGACATTATTGATTTTAACGGTTTAAAAATTGATTTTTTGCGCGTACAAGTTGCAGTTCATGGTGAAAGTATTCACTTAACTCCGTCAGAATTTAAACTGCTTGGACATTTATTAAAATCACAAGGCCGTGTATTAAGCCGTGATCAATTAGTGAACCTTATTCAAGGTGAAGATGTCACTGTGACTGGTCGAACAATCGATACGCATGTTTTTGCTTTAAGAAAAAAATTGGGCGTTTGGTCTGATGCTATCGAAACAATTCGGGGTATCGGTTACAGGGTTAATTACACGCAGTGATTGAACTTGGGCTTACTTCTTTTTTGACTGCAACTTTTATCATTGGATCAGTCGTTTGGTTTATATCCTTTATTTATTTTTCTCGTCAGATTAGAAAACAAACACAAAAAATGGTCCAATTGATGAAAGCCGACGAAGACAAGTTAGCTAGGCCTGATGATGTCTTTAACAGCGAAAGTGATCTTTTTTCTGACTTAGAACGGGCTTCTTATACATTGAGACGCAAATATCTCCGACTTAAAAAAAATTCTCAAGATGAAAAATCAGTTTTTGAAACAGTGTTTTCTGGTCTTGAAGAAGCGATTGTCACTGTTGATCCCCAATTAAAAATTATATCTTTTAATTCAGCATTTATGAAAATGTTTAATTGGTCACCGGATCCGCAATTGGTTTCAGGACAACATTATTATTTACACGATGTTGTTCGGGCCCCTGAAGTTTTAGAGAATTTCAAAAAAACATTTAATCAGCAGGAGACCTTAAAAAACGAATATAAAGGCTACCGATTATTTATTAGTTTATTACCCACTGTCGAAGATCATGAAAAATGGGCATTGGGTGTTTTTTACGATTTATCTGAAATTCAAAAAACTGAAAAAATTCGTGTTGATTTCGTAGCGAATGCGTCCCATGAACTAAGAACACCATTAACGGTGATCAGGGGCTATACGGACTTGCTTCACAGCCAATTATTAACAGATCAGTCTGATTACTTAAAACTTGTTAAGCCTATTCTTGAAAGCTCTCAGAATATGACCTTATTGCTGGACGATTTATTGAATTTATCAAAATTAGATCATCTGGATAAAATTGAAAAAGAAAAAATTGATGTTAAACAAATCACTGTGGATGTGATTGCTGAGTTAGAACCTATTATTCTGATGCGCAACAAACGAATCATCACACGATTTGAAATCGAAACGATTCAAGCCGATCGATCAAGCTTATTGCAAATCTTAAGAAACTTAATTGTGAACGCTGTGAGGTACTCAGGTGACAGTTCAAATTCA
>JAYTPA010000141.1:0-7575 GCA_043747495.1 Bdellovibrio sp. | reverse complement strand
CAGCTATTCAAATCAAAAATTTAAACTATGGTCAGTTATTTAAAAATTTAAATTTAAATATTGAATCCCAACAGTCCATTGCCATTGTCGGACCTGTTGGAAGCGGAAAAACAACACTACTTAATTTATTGCTCAATGAAATTAAGCCCGATTCTGGCGAGATCACAGTTCAAACTGACAAAATGGCTTATGTGTCTCAAGAAGCATTTATAATTAATACGACACTTCGTGAAAATTTATTATTTGGTCAGAATATATCTGAAAAAGAATTATATAGAGCGCTCGATTTAGCCTGTCTATTGCCTGATCTCAGTTTGTTCCCGAAAGGAATAGACACTGAAATTGGGGAAAAAGGTGTGAATTTATCTGGCGGGCAAAAACAACGTGTTAGCTTAGCCAGAGCGATTCTAGCTAGAACTCCAGTGATCTTGTTAGATGATCCGTTGTCAGCCGTTGATTATGACACTGAAAAAAGGTTGTGTGAAAAATTGATCTTTGGTGAATGGAAAGATCGAACACGGGTCGTCGTGACCCACCGTATTTCCCAGCTTAAAAATTTCGATCAAATTATCTTTTTAAATGACGGGCACTATGAATCTGGAACCTATGATGAACTGGTTAAAAAATCAGAACATTTTAATCGTTACTTAGATATTGAACTGAATAATCAAAAAAATGATCTTAAAGTTCAAGAAACATTTACAACTAATGAAATATCAAAAAGTACAATAGAGCCAGAAACAGATGGCCGGTTAACTGTCGACGAAGATCGTGCACTGGGCTCGGTTAAAAAAGATGTCTATTTATCTTACATTCATAAAATGGGCGGAGAAAGTCGGTTCCGAAACCTATTTATCTGGCTTTTATTCCTGAGCGCTGTGGCCTATGTTTCATCGCCGCTATTGCAAAAAGTTTGGCTGACCCAAATGAGTGCGAAAGTTGATCCTTTTAAGCTAGTGGCGGTTTACGGTCTTCTAGGGTTACTGACTTTAGTTATTTCAGGTAGCAACACATACTGGTGGACCTATCGGGGTATTTCAGCAGGAAGAATTTTTCATGATCGCATGTTAGAATCGATCTTAAAAAGTAAAATCCGTTTTTTTGATAGCACGCCGATCGGTCGAATTCTGCAAAGATTTTCAAGAGATATCGAATCTGTGGATCTTCATTTGCAATGGAGTTTCGATGCGGCTGTTCATGCATTATTTAACGTTGTGATTTCATTTATATTAATCGTCATTACTTTACCTATTAGTTTATTTATATTATCGCCAGTTTTATTATTATATTATAAATTACAAAATCAATACCGTCGTGTTGCCAGAGAAATTAAAAGATTGGATTCACTGGCTAGATCACCCCGTTACGCCCACTTTAAAGAAACACTGCAGGGCTTACCAGTCATAAGAGCTTTTAATAATCAAAAATGGTTTGAATCAGAATTTTTGGCAAAACTTAATTATTCAAATGAAATGTTTTATACTCATTACATGGTAAACAGATGGTTTTCATCAAGATTGCCACTGATTGGTGGCGGTATTTCAGTAGTCACTACCTTTGGCGTTGTGTACGCAACCCAAAATAAATCTCTCAGCGTGGGCTTAGCTGGCCTTGTCACGTTATATGCTTTAGAGTTTTGGCGTCATCTCAACTGGGGAGTTCGAATTTTTTCTGATTTAGAATCACGTATGACATCAGTTGAAAGATTAAATTTTTACACAGAACTGCCCTCAGAAACGGAATACATCACTGTATCCGAATTCAAAAAACAGTATCCTCACTGGCCACAAAGTGGATCTTTAGAATTTAAAAATGTTCGTCTTAAGTATGCAGATCATTTGCCTGATGTTTTAAAAAGTGTCAGCTTTTTTATTTCATCAGGTCAAAAAGCAGGTTTAGTCGGGCGAACAGGTTCAGGTAAGTCCACATTGTTCCAAGCGGTTTATCGATTTGTTGATTTTTATCAAGGTGATATATTAGTTGATGGGTTATCAATTAAAACAGTACCACTAGAAACATTAAGAAAAAATTTAGCAGTGATTCCGCAAGATCCAAGTTTATTCATGGGATCATTAAGATCAAATATTGATCGTTATGCAGAAAATTCTGATCAAGACGTTTGGTTTGTTTTAGAAAAAGTTGGATTAAAAAAATTTGTTTCAGAATTACCGAACCAACTTGATTTTAAAATTAATGAAAGTGGCTCAAACTTATCACAAGGGCAACGCCAATTGATTTGTTTGGCGCGGGCATTATTGCTGAAAGTAAAAATTATTTTCTTAGATGAAGCCACAGCTAGTGTTGATATAGAAACTGATGCGCTTATTCAAAAAGTCATCAGTGATTCATTAGGAGAAATGACTTTGGTAACTATTGCCCACCGACTAGCTACTTTGAAAGACTATGAACAAATCATTCAATTAGAGCAGGGCCGAGTCGTTAAAGGTGAAGCAACTAACGGAGCTAGTCACCTGTAGTTATTCTATAGAAACTGGTAACGATTTATCTGCTTTAGCGCCAAGTTCTTTTAATTTTTCGACTTGTGATATTAAGTTGCCACGACCGTCTGAAATTTTATTCATAATGTCAGAATGTGTCTTCTGAGTCGTATTAATGCGATCACCAAGTAATTTTAAATCTGTAACGATAGCAGCAAACTTGTCGTATAATTCACCACCACGTTTTGCGATCTCAGTGGCATTTTTTTGCTGTTTATCTTGCTTCCATAATGAAGCCACCGTTCGTAGTGTTGTTAGCAATGTTGTTGGGCTAACAATAGCCACGTTACGGCTCCAGGCATTTTCGAAAAGTTCTGGTTTTAATTTGAAAGCCAATGCAAAAGCCGGTTCAAGAGGCATAAATAGCATCACAAAATCTGGTGAAATGGTATTTTCAGCTAAATGATATTTTTTTTCTGATAAACCTAAGACATGCCGTTTTAACGATTCAACGTGAGCATCCGCGTTTCTTTGTTTATCGGATTCATTTTCGGCCGATGAATAGCCTTCGTAAGCGGCTAATGTCATTTTAGAATCGACGATTAAATGTTTTCCGTCAGGAAGTTTTACAATCACATCAGGGCGTAAAATTTGCCCATCAGATCCTTTAAAGGTTTCTTGTACAAAATATTCTTCATTTTTACGAAGACCACTGCGTTCTAAAATATTCTCTAAGATCATTTCCCCCCAATTACCTTGGGTTTTATTTTCACCTTTTAAGGCAACAACCAGATTATGCGCTTCTTTTGACATTGAATGGTTGAGTTCTATCAGTTTACTGATTTCACCGCGTAAATGTCCACGCTCTGAACGCTCAGCTGAATAAGTGTCTTCAACTTTTTTCTCGAAATCTTTGATGCGTTCTTTTAACGGATCTAACAATGTCGAGAGTTGCTTATGATTTTGATTCGTTAGCTGATCCGATTTATCATGAAATATTTTTTGCGCTAGGTTTTCAAATTGCATAGTCATTTGTGATTGCAATTGCTGTGCAGTCATTTTTTGATTTTCATAAGATGTTTGTTCAGTTTCATATTTTGTTTTCCAAAGCTGAATTTGAATCTGGGCTTTAGAATAAACAATAAATCCAATGATTGCGCCACCTGCTATAAAACAAACTATTCCTATGATGTATGCCATGTGCACCTCGTGGATAATTGCAATTGAAGTCTACAGTAAAACACTAACCAGTTGAATATAGTTTATTTCATTGAAAAAGTGATTTATTTTTTCTAAATTGATCAATATGACGCAATCTACATTAAAGTCTCTGCTATTAGCTAGCCGCCCAAAAACTTTATCGGCATCAGTTGTCCCAATTGTAGCCACGGTGGGGTTGGTCCAAGCTTTCTCAATTTCAATTCAGTGGTGGATTGTTTTATGCGCTTTATTATCAAGCTTTTGCATCCAGATCGGCACAAACTTTGTGAACGACGCGATGGATTTTGAAAAAGGAGCTGATACTGCTGAGCGGTTGGGCCCAGTTCGAATTACTCATCAAGGCTATATGACAGGTCGCCAAGTCATGCTGATAGCAACATTGTTTTTTGTTATCGCTATTCTTTTTGGTATCCCACTAGTCATGCACGGGGGCTGGCCTATTGTGATGATTGGTTTAGTGTCAGTTGCAATGGGTTATGCTTACACGTCAGGACCATTGCCCTTGGCCTATTACGGGTTAGGTGACTTATTTGTGATCTTGTTTTTTGGCTTAGTCGCAGTTGGTGGATTATTTTATTTACTAACTGGTATTTATAACACTGACGCATTTGTGTTAGGATTACAAATCGGTTTTCTAAGTACAATACTGATTGCTATTAATAATTTGCGTGACCGTGAGACAGATATTAAAGCTAACAAAAGAACACTTGCAGTTATTTTAGGACAGACTAAAGCTAAACTTTGGATCTACTTCTTAATTATTTGCCCGTTTATTTTGGGTTATCATTGGTTAATAACCCAAAGAACTTGGCTTTATATATTGCCAACCTTATCTTTACCACTTGGTTTAAGTTTGATTAAAAAAATTATTCGCACTGAGCCTTCGGCTGAATACAATCGATTTTTAGCCATGGCTGCAGCTTACACAGTTATCTTTGCAGTTGGGTTCTGTTTGGGATCATTAGTAAAGTGAAAAGAACAAAAGACTTATATCAAGTTTGGCTTCATCATTACGAACTGAAAAAAAAGTTATCGCTAAATTCGCACGATCAAATCCAAAAACCTAAAAAAGGTGTGTTGATTAAAATAGAAGATGATTTCGGAAATTATGGTATTGCTGAATTATCCACGTGGCCTGAGTTTGGTGACCTGAATTTGCAGGATGAAGTTATTAAACAAGGAAAACATTATCAGCAAGCGATTATTCGTGCTGAAATCGATCTTGAAGCCAGAAAAAACAAAATCAAACT
Source organism: Bdellovibrio sp. (assembly GCA_043747495.1). GTDB lineage: Bacteria > Bdellovibrionota > Bdellovibrionia > Bdellovibrionales > Bdellovibrionaceae > Pseudobdellovibrio. The sequence goes on along the minus strand of JAYTPA010000141.1, from coordinate 2,666 downwards.
GATTAGTGAAAAACCAGTTATTAATAATATTTTAGTTACAGATTTCAGAAGTAGTTCACAAAAATTAGATGCAATGCTGACTTATAAAGTTAAAGGCAATCGCGAAATAGTTGCTTTAGCTGATTTTTTAAATGTGAAGGCTGATCAAGTTTTTAAATTCCGAATTGATTTTAATTATAGCCTGACTGAATCAGAATTTTCGAATTGGTTTGATTTGTTAAATCAAAAAGCAATAAATAAAATTGAATATGTCGAAGATCCATTTGCTTTTGATTTTGATCGTTGGACTTTCTGGAACAAAAAATTAAAATTGGCATTAGATTGGGATCAAACTGGTCAGGCCAGCTGGGATTATCGTATTTTCAAACCAACTCGTGATGATCAAAAAACTCAGTTGAAGAATTTTTCAATCACATCAATGATGGATCACCCTGTTGGATTGGCTTTTGGTTTAATGTGGGCTCAGAAGTTTCCTGAGAAAATCCATGGATTTTTAACTTTAGATTTATTTGAAGAAACAGCATTTCATGCAGATTTTACTGTTAAAAATGAAGAAATAGATTATAAATCTGATGGTTATGGAATTGGTTTTGAAAAAGAAATTCAAAATATTCAATGGATTCCAAAGTTAGACTGGCAAAATCAAAATCAGTTGTTATTACTGACTTCACCAAAATTAAGCTTTGAAGAAAAAAAACATCTTTTCGAAATTAAAAATGAGTTTAAGAAAAAAATTGAAAATGCTGATCAATACATCTTAATACCTAGCAGTGGTAGCTCTCAAAATCAGGATGAAACGGTTAAAGTCATCGCCCTTAAATACGAATCAATTTTAAATTCAGCGCTGCGTGTGAATCGGTTTTATAACTTAAATGAAAATGATTGTTGGGGCTGTGTATTGCCTTTGCACCATGTTGGCGGACTGTCTATTTTAGCACGAGCAAGTCTTAGTCAGTCGAAAGTTTTTTTTCAAGATTGGAAAAATTTTACGATTGACTGGGTCATTAACAATAAAATCACTGTCTTGTCGCTAGTGCCAACCCAGCTATATGACATTGTACAATCAGGTCTAAAATGTCCAAAACATATCAAAGTTGTTTTTCTAGGTGGTGGTTCAATTTCAGAGGATTTATGGGATCAGGCTAAAAAACTTCATTGGCCCATAATTCAAACGTTCGGCATGACGGAAACAGCGAGTATGGTTGCTTATAAAAATGATTTTACATCGACTTACAAAACTTTTCCGAACGTTTCAGTTGATGTTATTGATCAACATTTAAAAGTCAGCTGTGATTCTTTAGCCAGTTTTTTTATGTTTAAAAATATAAAATCAGGGGAAATTGCAATTCAAAGTTATGTAGTCACGGGCAGCATGCTAACGAATGATCAGATTGAATTAGTTTCACAAAATGAATTTAATTTTATTCAACGGGATAACGAATATATTAAGATTTTAGGTGAAGGTATTTCGCTACCAGAGTTAAGAAGTAAAATTGAAAAGCTGATTGCAGTTAATTTTCAGGACAAACTAGATTCTCGTTACATAACAATTGTTGAAGTGCTGCATTTAAGAAATGGATTTGATTTAATATGTGTCGCAGCAGATCAGTTAAAAAAACAATCTGGCCAGATTGAACACTTATTGCAAATGTATAACGATACGTCTAAGCCTTATGAAAAGATCACTCAAGTGCAGTTTGTTTCAAAATGGCCAACAACTGATCTAGGAAAAATTAAATTTAATACTTTGAAGGAAATTCTTAAAAATGAAAAAGCATAATCCAAAGTTTCAGACAGGAAGTTTATATTTGTGTTCCAAATGTGGAAAAGGCTTTTCAAATTCTAAACCTGACTTAGCTGACAACTTGAAAACTGAGCTGCGTGCTGAACTGAAAGAGATTAACAAAAATTTTGAAATACGAGTAATGGTTGGTAGCTGCGTGAGTGTTTGTGAAAAAGATCAACAAACGTTTACTTATCATCCAAATAACGGCGAAATTGAAATTTACTCATCAGATAATTCAAGTACAAAAGATATTAAAAAAGAGATTTTAAATTTTCTGTTAAAAAAATTAAAAATTTAGTTTTCGAGTTTTAAGTTCCAAAACGTGAAGCATTTTCAGCGTCTTCGGCCATTATTCTTTCGATTTCTTCTTTAGGCCAAACTTGACCTTTTCCGACACCCGGGCAGAATGAGGCCACTTCTTCTTTCCAGGCTTTAGCTGTCATGACTTCAGGCCAAAATGGCCAGGTCCGACACTGAGTCGGCCTTGCTTCATAAACTGAACAACGTTTGCTTTTTAAAAACATGCAATCTGGATTTTTAGCATCTTCTTTCAGATGCCAAGCTCCATCGCGTAAATCACAATACTGCTTCGTAAATGCGGCAGTTGAAATTCCTAAATGCTTGGCAAATCGTCTACGATCTTCAAGAGTTAAAAAAACAAATCCGAACTCACCGTGGGACGTGCAGCATTTGCCTGATCCTTGGCATTCAAATTTTAAACCATTACTGTAGAAGGGGGGTTTCATTGACATGAATACAGTCTATGACTATACCCATTCATTGAGTATATGAATTTTAAAATATTTAGTCCTCAGGACTTCCCAGCTTATTTACCTAAACTTAATCTTCTGTATGATGATTTATTCAGCGGAGGAAAAGG
>JAYTPA010000140.1:0-9401 GCA_043747495.1 Bdellovibrio sp. | reverse complement strand
TTTGATAAATCATATTCTAATTCTAAGTAGTGATCAGAAAATGAAGAATTTTGTTCTGGATCTAAAACTTCTAACATCGCAGATGCTGGATCGCCTCTGAAATCATTAGCCATTTTATCGATTTCATCTAAAAGCACAACGGGGTTACCTTTATCGACTTTACGTAAAGCTTGTAGAATTTTACCTGGCATTGCGCCTACGTAGGTTTTACGGTGACCACGAATTTCAGCTTCATCACGTACCCCGCCCAGTGAAATTCTAGCAAAAGGACGATTCAATGATTCAGCAATCGATCTAGCTAAAGATGTTTTACCAACGCCCGGAGGCCCCGCTAAACATATAATAGGTCCACGCATATTCCGTGATAAAGAAAGAACAGCTAAGTATTCTAAAATTCTTTCTTTAACTTTTTCTAAACCCCAGTGATCGTCATCAAGGATTTTCTTGGCATTCTTAACATCATGTTTATCAGCTGAATAATCATTCCATGGAAGTGATAAAACCCAGTCGATATAATTTCTAACAACTGTAGCTTCAGCAGACATTGGTGACATAAGCTTTAGTTTTTTAATTTCTTTATTAACTTTGTCTTTGGCCTCTTGAGGCATTTTTTTATCTTTACACTTTAATGAAAGATCTTCTAATTCAGCTTGGTAATCATCTTTTTCGCCAAGCTCTTTTTGAATTGCTTGCATTTGCTCATTCAAATAATATTCTTTTTGCGATTTTTCCATTTGTTTTTTAACGCGTGTTCTGATTTTCTTTTCAACTTCAAGAATTTCGATTTCACCGGTCATTAAATTCAACAAATTTTCTAAACGTTTTGCTGGATCAATGATTTCTAGTATATTTTGTTTGTCTTCTAGTTTTAAATTTAATTGCGCCACGATGATATCTGCTAATTCGCCAGCACTTTCAATACTAGAAACACGCATTAATATTTCAGGTGGAATGCGTTTATTTAATTTAACGTAAGTTTCGAAAGTTGTTTTCACAGATCTAACTAATGCAGAGGCTTCAGTTGGATTTTCAACTTCTTCATCAATCACATCACAATTGACAACAAAAAAACCTTCATTAGGAACAAAGCCTTTGATGCGTGCTCTGCGTTTACCTTCAACTAGGACCTTTACGGTTCCATCGGGAAGTCTTAATAGTTGAATAATTGAGCCCACAGTTCCGATTGTGTAGATATCTTTTTCTTCAGGGTTATTTGTTTTAGCATCTTTTTGTGCTGCTAAAACGATATCTGTTTGTTTGCTCATCGCATCTTCTAAAGCGTTGATACTTTTTTCGCGACCTACGAACAATGGCATCATCATATGTGGAAATATAATGAGATCACGTAACGGAAGTAAGGGTAGTTGTTGAGTCTGATTGTTGGCCATAAGAACTCCTTCCATGAAACGTAAAAATAATTACTTATTTTTACTTTGTGTAAGACTTGGGTTTAGGACCCTCATCTTTTGACCTTAGGTTAATCTATCCTTTGATTAAGCCTTGATCTACTTTTATTTTATTTTTTTATTGGCAGAGTGCAAAGTCTTTTTATCAAATGCGCAGAACAAAATAGTCTAGTTACTGTCAGTTGACCTTAAAACATCTCGTTTTTAACGCAGTATAAGAGTCTCTAACTGGTCACATAACATTAAATGTGTTTTAAGTCAGACTAAATGCATTTGGTTGTGTGCATAAGCAAAAAAAAGCTCATCTTTCGATGAGCTTTAAAAGGTTAAATTTTTCGATGCCTAATTAACTAAGCAGACTCTGATTCTTTCTTTTTTGCCGCTTCGGCTTTAGCTTTCATCTCTTCATCAGAATAGTAGACATACTTTGGTTGAGCCGCTTCTTGAATGACTTTTTCATCAATAACAACTTCTTTAACATTTGTCATACCCGGAATATCATACATTACATCTAGCATTGATGATTCAATGACTCCGCGAAGACCACGGGCTCCTGTTTTACGTTTTAAAGCTTCTCTGGCAATGGCTTTTAAAGCTGAATCCGTAAATTTTAAATCAACACCTTCAAATGAAAATAATTTTTGGTACTGCTTAACAACAGCATTTTTAGGCTGTGTTAAAATACCCATTAAAGCATCTTCTTTAAGTGGTGCTAATGTCGCAATACACGGTAAACGACCAATAAATTCAGGAATCAAACCGAATTTAGATAAATCATCTGGTGATACTTTTGATAGTAATTCTTCTGTGTCTGCATCCGATTTAGCTGTGATATCGCCGCCGATACCCATTGATTTATTCACAGTTCTATTTTCAATGATTTTATCAAGACCTACGAAAGCACCACCACAAATAAACAAAATATTTGTCGTGTCGACTTGAATAAATTCTTGTTGCGGATGCTTACGACCACCTTTAGGAGGTAAATTTGCAACTGTGCCTTCTAAAATTTTGAGTAAAGCTTGTTGAACACCTTCACCGCTGACATCACGGGTAATAGATGGGTTTTCTGATTTACGAGAAATCTTGTCGATCTCATCCACGTAAATAATTCCACGTTTACATTTTTCAATGTCATAATCAGAAGCCTGTAACAAATTAAGAACCACATTTTCAACGTCTTCACCGACGTAACCAGCTTCTGTCAACGTTGTCGCATCAGCCATTGCAAATGGAACATTCAAAATTTTTGCAATCGTTTGCGCGATTAAAGTTTTACCTGACCCTGTTGGTCCGATCAGTAAAATATTTGATTTCTGAAGTTCAACATCAGAAGATTTTTTGTTTGTTAAAGCATTAATACGTTTATAGTGATTATGTACGGCTACAGCGATTGTTTTCTTCGCTGTTAACTGCCCGATCACATAGTCATCTAAAAAAGCTTTGATTTCATTTGGTTTGGGAACCCTGAAAGCTCCTTTGACTGAGGTCTCTTTTTCTTTTTCCTCGTCAATAATATCCATACATAAATCAATACATTCATCACAAATATATACGCTTGGACCAGCAATAAGTTTTTTAACTTCTTTTTGGCCTTTGCCGCAGAATGAACATCTTAGTTGTGCGTCTTTCATTTTCAATTATCCTTTGCTCAATTTACGTGATTCGATAACATGATCAATAAGTCCAAATTCTTTAGCGGCTTGAGGGTCCATATAGTTATCACGCTCCATAGCATTAAATAACTTTTGATAATCATTGCCTGTGTGCTTTTCATAAATACGAGTTAGTTTTTCTTTTGTTTTAACTAATTCTTTGGCGTGAATTTCAATATCGGTGACTTGACCTGATAAACCACCACCATGAAGTAACGGTTGATGGATCATTATGCGTGCACTAGGCATTGAAAAACGTTTACCTTTAGTTCCAGCAGTTAGCAACAATGATCCCATACTGGCTGCCATACCTAGGCAGTACGTCGCCACATCACATTTCACAAACTGCATCATATCATAGATCGCCATGCCAGCTGAAACGCTTCCGCCTGGTGAATTGATATAAAATTGGATGTCTTTTTCAGGATTATCCACTTCTAAAAATAAAATTTGAGCAATAATCGCATTCGCGACTTCGTCTGTAACAGCTGAACCTAAAATAACGATGCGATCTTTAAGTAGTCTTGAGTAAATATCATATGATCGTTCACCTTTGGATGTTTGTTCAATGACGTAAGGTAATAATGGCACGTTCAGGCTCCTATTTTTGGTTTGTTTTATGTTCTTTTAATCGGGCTAATGAAGGCCACACTTTATCATTTTGTAGCTGATTTCTTGTTGGCCTGTTAAAAATTATTCGACTAGTCTAGTCGAAACGACTTGGGTTGAGAATACTGCTACACACTATTCTCAAATTGAGACACTATAGCTTTGCAAAACAAGGAGTTAATTATGACTGAAGTTCAAGTTCATCTACACGCAAAAGATCTATCTGTATTACAAGGCCAAGGGGTGGTCTTTTTTTCAAAACCCAATTCAGTTAAAGATAAGCCCGCAAAAATCACTGAAAAAGAAATTCATGAAATTTTTGAATCTTCAATCGAAGACAAATTAATTACAGGTGCTCTTCAAGAAGTGATCACTTTCAGAGAAGCTAATTTAAATAATTTTAGACATGTTTTAGTTGTTGGCTTAGGAGCTGAAACTAAAATGGATCATGAAGTCGTTCGCCAAGCCGGAGCCGCTTTATTAAAAGAAATGAAAACTGTGAAGCTGACTGAAGTTTTTGTGAGCCTTGATGGTTTAACAACGTCTAAAAAAGACCGTGCTGAATATACGCGGGCCTTTGTAGAAGGTCTTCATTTAGCTGGTTATACGTTTGATGAACTTAAAAATATCAAAGACAAAAAAGAAACAAAAATATTAACAATTAATTTAGTTTCTAAAACAGCAAAAGATAAAGCTTTGGTTCAAGCTTTTCAAAATGCAGCTGTCTTAGCTGAAGCCACTAATTTTGCACGTCGACTAGGTGATATGCCTGGTAATTTAATGACTCCAACTATTTTGGCTAACCATGCTATTAGCGCAGCTAAAGGTTCTGGTCTTAAAGTCACAGCTTGGGATAAGAAAAGAATTGAAAAAGAAAAAATGGGTGGCTTATTGGGTGTTGCCCAAGGTTCGAATCAAGAACCACGATTTATTGTTATGGAATACAATGGTGCTGCAAAAACAAAAAAACCAGTGGCCTTTGTTGGTAAAGGATTAACTTTTGATAGCGGCGGAATCAGTTTAAAACCAGGCGCTAAAATGGAAGACATGAAATATGACATGTGTGGCGGAGCTGCTGTTATTGGCGCTATGCTAGCGATTGCACGCTTGAAATTAAAAATAAATGCTATCGCATTTGTACCAGCTACTGAGAATATGCCAAATGGTCGCGCGACAAAACCAGGCGATGTGCACACAGCCCGCAACGGCAAAACTTTTGAAGTGAACAACACAGATGCTGAAGGACGATTAATTTTATCAGATGCTTTATGTTATGCTTCTGAACAAAAACCAGCAGTCATCATAGATGCAGCAACGCTAACAGGTGCAATGATCGTTGCCCTTGGAAATATTCACACAGGTTATTTTACTCGTAATGCAGCTTTGAAAACTAAAGTCGAAAAAGCAGCGCAAGTTTCAGGTGAATTAGTTTGGAATATGCCATTAGTTGATCAACATTTAAAAGATATGAAAGGCGCCTACGCTGATTTATCTAATATTTCTTATACGGGTGGTGCGGGTTCATCGACTGCAGCAGCATTCTTAGAACAGTTTGTTGATGACACTATTCCGTGGGCCCATTTTGATATAGCTGGAACATCTTATGCTTGTGGCAGTCGTTTAAATTACTGTCACGCTAAAGGCGCAACTGGAGTTATGGTTAGAACATTTGTTGAATTAGCTAAACAGTTTTAATTTAAGTTATTAAAATTCTAAGACAATGGGTTGCTCGCCGGCAGCCCATTGGGTATCAAAAGAAACTTTTTTTGTGTTTCCGTTTTTGTTGCTAAATAAAACAGTTTTTAGCACCCAAGTTTGCGGCCAAGAATCAGCTGCATTTTTAAAACTAAATGTTGATTTATATTGATCAAATTTAATTGATAAATTTCCAGGTTTTTGTTTCATCAATTCTGCTATCGGAATTTCGATTGATGCTAAATCCACAGGATCTTGAGCTGGTAAACACGGCGCTGAAATCGAAAAAGTTGGCAGTTCACCTGCGACAGAAATACCTTCGGCAAAAAACTGAATTTCGATGTCTTCATACTGCTTACAAATATTTGATGAAAAACCAGTAAATCTGATATGCTTTTCTGTTGTTGAAACAGGCTGAATTTGTAAATTTTTTGATATTTCAAATTTCAATTCATCTTGATCCAAGTTTTTAATCTGATGGATTTTGCCGCGAATAGCAGCTGGATCCCTAAACGTGAATTGATTATTCATGTAAGAATAAAAAAACGCTACACCGCAAGTAAACGTCAGTACAAATAAAATAACTGATTTTAGTTTAGTTGTGTTATCGTTGTAAGCCATAATATAAATCTATCATATAGATCCGCATTCTGCTTTTTTATAGTTCTTAAATTGGACTTTCATCTGCTGGGCTTCTAGACCAATAGCCAACAATCCAATCTTAGCTGACCAACCGTAAACGTTTTCAAGCGGACAGCCCATACGATTGTCGTATAAGTCTGTCACACACAGTTTTTTATAAACTGCCCCTGGTGAATTTAAACTTTCAGTGGATGATTTTTCACTGTGGCTACGCAAAAAACCACCTGCTAGTTCGCAACCCACCATATAAATAACAGGTTCTGCTGAAGCAAGGTCAGAGGTCACAACAGAAGGAATGCCTTCTTGGATTATCACTTCTTCAACATCACGGCCGCCTTTTGCAGCTTTCATTTTTTTTCGTGATTTGTAGGTCCATTCTTTGACTTCTTCGCCAGATGAAACTTTAACTACGGCCAAACCGTACGTTCCTGCATTGTTCTTTACAAAACAAAATGGTTTTTCAGCGATCCCTAATTTTTTATAAGACACAGTTAATTTTTCTAAAAACAAATCGACTTTAGCAGCTAATTCATCACGGCTTTGATCGCTATTAATATCAAAATTTTCAAATAGTTCTGTTTCTACACGCATCAAAAAAGGGTCAACTTCGATGATTTCACTAAATTCGTTCACAAGTTTATTATAATTTTCAAAATATCTAGATTTTTTTCTTTGATACCAACCTAATTCCCTAGGGGGGTTCATAGGTTGACTGATTTGTTCAGCCCATTCCGCTAGTGCCAACGAGAAATCGTTATTACTAATCACTAAATCCGGCTTAAAAGCTTGAAAAGATTCAGCTGACGAGTAGCCACTTTGCACAGTAATTTTTTTACCTGTAACACTTGTTAATTCAAGGCTTTGTTCAAGATTTTTAGGAAAAGCGATTTGCACTTCAAAACCTGCAGATATTAATAGTTCATTTAATGTTGCAACGTTTTCTGTGTAATAAGGATTATTCGTGTGTTCTTCAGTCACTAACAAGATCTTTTTTATTTTTTCACCGTAGTGAACGTGAATATATTTTTTAAAAAGATCTACAGCTGATTCTTTGTCTACTGGGCAAATATTATTAAATCCCGCAGGGTATATATTAGCATCAACATTTGTAATTTTGTAACCTGCATCCCGAATGTCGTAGCTAGAATAAATAGGATATTCTAGCTGTGATGTTTGTTTTTTAAACCAAGCCATTACTTTATCGATTTTTAAACAAATATTTTTATGCAGTTCTATTTGTGCTTTTTCATGCTCAGCTTTAAGCCCTGTTGTTTTTTCCATTTGGTAGTTGTCCTTATTTGCCTATTTCATAAAGCCAAAGTTCTATTTTTTTCTGTAATGATTCTAAATAAACAACGATCAATCCTGTTTGCACTGAACCTGTTGTTTGATTTTCTAAATGTGTGTTCTTAGCTTTTTGAATTGAATCAAATAGGGCCATTGCGATTTTTTTACGGTATGCCAAATCACGCTTTGAATCATCTAAGTAAACTTCAAAGAAATTATATTTCGAAATTAAGACATCATAAGCACGTGGATACTGATCTGGATCCATTTCGATAATATAATAAAACTGAATCTGAATTTCTTTTAAAAATTCAATTTCTTCAACGCAGTACTGATCACAGTTAAAATCTAAAGACCACCGAAGAGCTTCTAACGAGTCTTTTTTTGAAGGTTGTGATTGCACGACCCGTGTCATAAATTGGCGTCGCTGAGAATTTTCAAAATTATTTAATGAAACTTTAACTTTAGCAAAATTCTTAAGCAGCATGGACTGAGCTTTAATGTAGTCAACTCGACTTAGACTTGAAAGCTGTAAAGCTTCTTGTAGATTCAAAATAGCTTTTTCTGGTAACGACATTTGGTCGTATATTTTGGCCAAATGAAGTAAAATGTCGATTTTTTCTTGATCATCCTGCAAAGTATCTACTTTAAGTCTAGCTACAAGCAGAAATTTCTCAGCCTTTTCGTATTCTCCCAAAACCAAAAACTTTTTGGCTTCATCCAATTCAAAAGTTTTATTAGATTCAGTAACGGCTGCGCTTTGAAATAATGAACAACTTAGAAAATTAAATTGTAACAACAAACAGATAGTTATCTTAAAGACTTTGAATTTTTTGATAAATATTTTTAAGTGCTTGAACATAGTCACTATCTTGTACGACTTCTTGGCATTTGTACACCTTTAGATGGCTGCCAAACTTGGACTTTGATTCAGTCAAGTGGTCTTGAAGTTGTTTAAAATAGTTTAGGTATTGCTGAATTGTTTGATCTTTGGCTTTCGTTTCTGAATTCCAGTTTAAAGATCGATTAATTATAATTGATTTCAAATTATAACCTTGCTTATAAATTTCATGACTCAGTTTTTGCGCTTCGTCTAAACGGCTGCGATCAAGACCTGTCACCAATACAAATTCTGTTTCTTGGGACGACAAAAGTTTATGCGCTGCCCAGACTTGTTTTTCTAGGGGTGATTGCCATTTCTGTACTGCTGAAAAGAAAGCGGATAGTTCTTTAATAAATTCTGAACCGGTTAAGCTTTCTAAGGTCTTTAACACTTGCTGTGTTCCAATATTGAAAACTTTTTTTAAAAATGGTGTATTTTTTTGATCAGCTTCTCTGAACCACTGCGCAACACCTTCGTTAAACAACTGAGCCAGCTTTTCAGCAGCGTGTAAAAACTGCCAAGTGTGTTGGGCTGGTGGTGTATCTAAGATAACGATATCATAGGTTTTTGATTCCACAAATTTCTGCAATTGATAAAGTGCTGTAAAATCTTGAGATCCGCTGAGCTTAGTTGAAAGCTGCTGATACAACTTATTTTTTAGAAGTTTTTCGACTTCAACAGAATCCGAGCTGTCTGATTTGTTTTGGGATTTAATTTTTTGACTGGCTTCTGTAATAAAGTCTTTAAAAGTTTTTTCATGATTTAAAGTGCATGCAAAAAGATTTTTTTGAACTTGGTGAATTTCGCCATCAGCTTTAATACCTAGCGCTTGGGCTAATCTTAAAGAAGGATCTATGGTCATAACTAATACTTTTTTATTGTCCTGCGAAAGTCCCACGCCAAGTGCCGCTGATAAAGTGGTTTTCCCGACCCCGCCTGAGCCAATACAAATAATAGTTTTTGTCTTTTGATCAAAATGAATCATAGCAAATCCTTTGGCATAACATTAAGGTGATTTGCTAAATCAGTTAGTAATTCAGTCGTATTTATTTTTGGAAAATACGGTATTTCTTGAAAAATGATTTTTTCTTTGGCCAAAAGTTGTCTGGATTTTTCTTGTTGTTCTGCTTGCAAAGAAAAATAGTTTTTTAATTCATCAGATTCATTTTCAATCTGTTTTTGGTTTAAATTAAAAACTTTATTCAAATAAACTTTAGGGACAAG
>JAYTPA010000139.1:0-7496 GCA_043747495.1 Bdellovibrio sp. | reverse complement strand
CCGCCGTATTCAGTATGAAATCCCGCTACTAATTCAGCTTCGCCTTCGGCTAAGTCGAATGGTAAACGGTTTGATTCAGCAAAGGCTGCTGCAAAAAATATTAAAGCACCTAATGGTTGATAAAAAATTCCCCAATTTGGAAGAAAACTTAAAACCGTTGTAGATCCCAGCGCCGTGAATGTGAGTGGCCCCTGTTGGGCCGCAATCATTTCTGAAAGATTAAACGTCCCGTAAGTCATAATAACGCCGACGATTGATAATCCTAATGCTAATTCATAAGAAATAATTTGTGCAGAAGCACGCATAGCTCCCATTAAAGAAAACTTACTTCCCGATCCCCAGCCTGCCATTAAAATTGTATAAGCCGCTAAAGACGAGATTCCCAAAATAAAAACAATACCCACATTGATCTCATAACCTTGAATTAAAAACTTTGAATCACCGACAATTAAAGGTGTGCTCATCGGAATAGCCATATAGGCAATAGCAGCAGGAATTAACGCAAACACAGGGGCTGCGTAAAATAAAAATCGATTCCCTTTGTCTGGAACAAAATCTTCTTTAGTTAAAAATTTAACAGCGTCAGCCAATAACTGCACTAAACCCAATGGCCCAACACGGTTAGGGCCGAAACGGTTCTGAATAAATGCCGATCCACGACGCTCGACCCAAACTAAAATAGGTACAAGTTGAACCATCATTAAAAAAACCAAAACTGTTTTAATAATGTTAATTGTAATTTCTAAAGTGGTGCTTCCCATGTTTACCATAATTAATCCCATTCCAATGCTTTAGATTTTATTTCCCACCATAAACCAAAAATAAATATCGCTAAAAATACCGCCATAGAAATAAATACAAACGGACCTGCGCCCGCAGCGATAAATTCTTTAAAATGCACAGCCCATGGGTACATAAAAATTATTTCGATATCGAAAAGAATAAATAAGATCGCTGTCAGATAAAACTTAACAGAAATTTTAGTGTCTTTTTTTTCTACTTCTGGAATACCACACCCATAGATTTCCATTTTGGCGTTACTTGTGCGCTTTGCGCGGCCGCCAGTCCATCTTGCCAAGTATATTAAAAATGTTCCAAACACAGCTATAAAGACCGTGATGAATATAATCCCACCTAAAGGCATCTTGCCTCCTTGTTTTTGTGAATAGTTTTAACTATTTAGTTATACAAAGCCAGTATATAAAACAGTGGTATAAATACAAAGTAAAAAGCCAGTCCAACTATTTTTGCAATGACGTAAGAATGTTTTTTTGGCAACATCCACAGCACATGAATTCTGTTGTCGAAAGTCCCACTTATAATATCGCTCCTTTTACGCCTCACTTAGAAGAAATTTTAGGCCGAGCTTCGCGAAAAAATAAGCACTTATTTAATATTGTGGGGACTCAGTCAACTGCTGCCATTTCAATGCTGCTGTCGCAAAATTTATCTTTAAATTTTAATAACTTGCCGAACTTAGTCATAACTTCTAGTTTAGAAGAGGCTGAGCTTTTATCGGAACAAATTCAGTTTTTTAGCCCACATTTTTCAGCACATATTTTAAAGCCCTTTGATGTGTCACCTTATTCGGGTTTGTATCCATCTCCACAGGTTTCTTGGGATAGATCAGCTTTTATTTACTGGGCACAAAATGCTAGTGTTGGTTTCAAAAATAAAAATGCTGATGAAAAAATACACATCTTCATCGCTCCTGTTAATGCTCTTCAACAGCTTACTGCGCCCTATTTTAATTTCCATAAACGTTGTCAAAAAATATCTTCCGGCTCGGAATTACCTTCAAATATAGCTGAATTTTTTAATAGTTTAGGCTATCAGCCAGCGCCACTTGTTGAAGATAAAGGCCAATATAGTTTACGCGGCGGTATTGTCGATATTTTTTCTGTTGCTGAAAAAAAACCAATCCGCTTAGAACTATTTGGTGATCAAGTTGAAAGCCTTCGCTATTTTTCAACAATTAACCAGCTCAGTGAAAACGAAACATCGGTTTTAAATTTAGCTCCGGTCTATGAATACGAATTAAACGATGAAAATCTTGAAGCTGTTGTTAAAAAATTTAGAACTCAATTAGAAAACAGATCTGTTCCGCCGGCAGAAAAAGATGAGGCCTTAAGATTTTTAACCCAGAAAAATTTATTTTCTGGATCTGAATTTTTATTACCCTTTGCTTATGACCAATTAGCCACGGTTTTTGATCATTTTTCTTCAGAATTAAACGTTTACGTTGTTGATCCTGTCGAAGTTTCAAGACGGGCTGATGAATTTTATCAAGAGCTTGTGACTGACTTTAAATCGTCGCAAACAAATTTATTTAATCCTAAGCCAAACCAACTTTATTTATCCTTTGATCAGGTTAAATATCCAAAAGATTCAATTGTCTTTCAGTTTTCAAACTTAGCTTTTATGCATGATGAAGCTTTAGACGAAGAAAGAATCGAATACCGATCGTCGATGTTATCAGAATTTTCACAAATTGCTTTTAGCCACACGGCTGGGTCAACAGAATGGGTCGCGGCAACGCATGCAAAACTATCAGCATGGCAGAATGATAAATATAAAATTTTTGTATCCTATAAAAACCAAACTCAGCTAGACCGATTAAAAGGCCTCTTTAATAAATTAGAAATAGCTTTGGAATATGCAAAAGAAACAGATTATTTATGGGGTAACTGGCTGGGGTTTTTAGATCAGAAAAATCAACCCGTTACTTTAATACCACGCGATCTTCAAGAAACATTATTATTACAAGATGAAAACATCGTCTTTTTAAGAGCAGATGATTTTTTCGGACGCAAGCAGCGCGCACAAACTGAAAGTTCTTATGAAGAGTTTTCTAAAAACGCAAAACGACTTAGTTTTGGTGATTTAAAGTTAAATGATTTAGTTGTCCACGTTAAACATGGTATCGGCGTTTATGAGGGTTTAAAAATCATGAATGTTGGTGGGATAGATTCAGAATTTATTCAAATATCCTACAAAGATAAAGATAAATTGTACTTACCTGTTTACCGCGTTGGCCAACTGCAAAAGTTTTCTGGTGCTGCGCAGACATCAATATTAGATAAGCTCGGCGGCGTTGGTTGGGAAAAAACTAAAACTAAAGTTAAATCTCATTTGCGTGATATCGCTGCAGAATTATTGCAACTGTATGCGAAGCGGGCCGAAATCCATCGTGATCCGCTCATTTTAGACGAAGTCAAATACGGCCAATTTGAAAGGGCCTTTCCCTATGATGAAACCAACGATCAACTACGTGCCATTCGTGAAATTCAAAAAGATTTTCATAGCGATAAACCTATGGACAGACTTGTTTGTGGTGATGTGGGCTTTGGTAAAACAGAAGTTTCCATGCGCGCAGCTTTTCAGGCGGTCATTAATAAAAAACAAGTGGCTGTACTTGCGCCAACGACTGTTTTAACATTTCAACATTTAGAAACTTTTAAAAAGCGCTTTGCTGGTTTCGATTTTAATATAAAATCACTTAACCGATTCGTTTCTACTGCGGATCAAAAGAAAACTTTAGCTGAATTAAAAGACGGTAAAGTCGATATCCTCATCGGCACACACAGATTACTTAGTAAAGATGTAGTCTTTAAAGATTTAGGCCTATTGATTGTCGATGAAGAACAAAAATTTGGTGTGATTCATAAAGAAAAAATCAAAAAAGTGCGCATCAACGTTGATACTTTAACTTTATCCGCAACACCTATTCCAAGAACCTTAAACATGAGCTTCACTGGGGTCAGAGATTTATCAATTATTAACACTGCCCCAGTCGATCGATTACCGACTAGAACCTTTGTTTCAAAATTTGATCCCGAATTAATCCGTAAAGGCATCACTGCTGAAATCGCCAGAGGTGGACAGGTTTATTTTATTCATAATCGTGTGCAATCTATCTATGGCTTAGCTGATGAAATCAGACAAATTGTTCCACAAGCTAGAATTAAAGTGGCCCACGGACAGCTTGATGAAAACGAACTTGAATCAGCTATGCTAGCGTTTTTTGCCCATGAAATTGATGTATTAGTCTGTACAGCTATTGTTGAATCAGGCATGGATGTTCCACGCGCTAACACCATGTTTATTGATCAAGCCCACATGTTTGGTTTATCACAGCTTTATCAACTGCGCGGACGAGTAGGTCGTAGTAAATCACGGGCCTATTGTTATTTATTAATGCCAAAAGATCGCAAACTTGAAAAAGACGCTCAAGAAAGATTAAAAATCATTCAAGACAATTCAGCATTAGGTTCGGGAATTAAAATTGCCCAGTATGATTTAGAACTTCGTGGTGCTGGAAATATTTTAGGTGATGATCAATCGGGTCACGTGAATTCTGTCGGTTATGAAATGTATATGGATTTACTAAACGAAGCTTTAGCCGAAGCTAAAGGTGAAAAAACACCAGATCAAGAGTTAGATCCAGAAATTAATTTACGAATCCCGGCTCTAATTCCTGAAAATTACGTTAAAGATATACGTATTCGTCTTAGTTATTATAAAGCACTAGCAGATATTAAATCACAAGAAGATTTAGATCAGATTGAATTAGAACTTAAGGATCAATTCGGGGAACTGCCAGAACCAGTAATTAATTTAATGGGGTTAATGTTGATTCGTCGCCAGTGTAAAAATTTAGGTGTTCGTGATATCAGTGCTGGCTTAAAAAATGTCTCATTAATATTTACTGAGCAAACGAAATTAACACCGCAAACAGCCATTCAACTGGTTGCTAGAGAAAATAAAAAATATTCGATGACTCCTGATCAAAGATTAAATGTCAGAATGAATGCGATTACTTGGTCTAATGTTTATGAAGAATTGCAGTATTTGTTAAGTTTGGTTTAGATCTAATTAAAATTCTAGTTTCATCCCAAAACCGATATCACCGCTAGATAGATCGCCTTCGCCCTCTTCATTTTCTGATTCAGATACAGTTTCTGGCTGGGCGTAATAAGTATAAAACACATCTAAGAAAGCATTTTCTAAACCTGATGATCTTAGAGCTTGTGTAGGAGAATCAGGATCAATCCAAGCTTCGATCCAATTTAACTGAAACATGGCGCCGACTTTATAGTGGTAATTTGGGTTAGAATAAAAACTTTCAGATTGGATGCTGGCACCAACAGTGCTTTCTTCTGTCCAATCCATTTGATGAATTCCAAATTGCGCGTAAGGAACAATCCAGGGTTCAGAAGTAATATTATCTAATGCGAAATTAATATCGGCTTTGGTAATATTAATATTAATTCCATTAATGTTTTGTTCATCGTTAGAATAACTTCCTGATCCATAACCAACCAATGCAGAAAAAGAGCCTAGAGAAAAATTATATTTTCCACCGATTTCAAAACCCATCACGTTAATAGCTTCTTGATCAGAAAAATCATCGTAGTAACGACCTTGTGCAATTGAAAAATAATCCACTGGGTTAAATTTTTCATTGTTCACTGAAAACACTAATCCATATTGGCTGCGGCGTTCTTTGTAGGGTTTTGTCAGATCGCGCATCGTTTCAACTAAGATTTCACCGGATGCAAGAGGTGTTGTGTAATCACTTTTAATTAGTTCGCCTTTTTTCGGTTGCTGAATTTCTTCAAAAACGATTTCATTAGAGTCAGAACTAGATACATCTGTATTAGCGTCGGTCGTTGCTTCAGCGTTGGCTTCATCAAGAGTTAGTTGATCATCGATGTATTCAAATTCCTCTTGTTCTTGTGCTGTCACAAAATTGGGTAGCAATCCAAAGGAAAGAAATAAGCTGATCAATAGAGTGGTTTTTTTGACTATCTGCATACAGCTTTATTTTATATTTATTCTTGGCAATTGTGATCCAAATATTTGATTTCTATACTTTTTAGAAAAAAAAAGACCAAAGTCTTAATGCTTTGGTCTTGATGAATTTATAGTTTTTTGTAAATTCTTAATTCAACAACTGTAAACCAGATCGGGCACGTTTTGCATCTGTTAGCGTATTTTCAAATTCTTCGTCTGTTAAAACGTCTTTTGCTAATTTGTTTTCAGCTGCGGTAGCCTGGGTTTTCGCAGTTTGTTCATTGATATCAGATTTAATTTGAATGAATTCTGTCAAAATATTAACGCCTTCTGGATTAACTTCGCAGTAACCAGAACTGATCACCGCTTGTGTAACAAGACCTGTGTCTTTAGCTTTATATTTCAAAACGCCAGTTCCTAAATTTGCGATCATCGGAACGTGACCAGGTAAAATATCAACTTCACCTGAATGAGTCGGAATAACGACTTCGCTGATTTCTAAATCAACGATCATCTTTTTTTCTGGCGTTAATAAATTTAATTTAAACATTTTCAATTCCTTATCGAACTAAGCTTGTAATTTTTTTGCTTTTTCAACAGCTTCTTCGATTGTTCCAACCATGTAGAATGCTTGTTCTGGTAAGCTGTCATGTTTACCATCTAAGATTTCACGGAATGAACGAACAGTGTCTTTAACGTCTACGTATTTACCAGCTAAATTTGTAAATTGCTCAGCAACGAAAAACGGTTGAGCTAAGAAACGTTGAATACGACGTGCTCTGTGAACGATTTGTCTGTCTTCTTCATTTAATTCATCCATACCAAGGATCGCGATGATATCTTGTAATTCTTTATAACGTTGTAACAACGTTTGAACATCACGAGCTGTTTTGTAATGAACTTCGCCGACAACCATTGGATCTAAAATACGAGATGTTGATGTTAACGGATGAACCGCTGGGAAAATCGCCATTGCTGCGATATCACGATCAAGATTTGTAGTAGCATCTAAGTGAGTAAAAGTTGTTGCCGGAGCTGGATCAGTATAATCATCCGCTGGAACGTAAACCGCTTGCACCGAAGTGATCGATCCCGCTTTAGTTGATGTAATACGTTCTTGCATCGCACCCATTTCAGTTGAAAGATTCGGTTGGTAACCAACCGCTGAAGGAATACGACCAAGTAATGCAGAAACTTCTGCGCCCGCTTGAGTAAAACGGAAAATATTATCAACGAAGAAAAGAACGTCTTGCTTTTCAACATCACGGAAATATTCCGCAATCGTTAAACCAGTTAATGCAACACGCGCACGTGCTCCAGGTGGCTCATTCATCTGACCGAACACAAGTGCTGTCTTTGCAATTACGCCTGAGTCTTTCATCTCGTGCCATAAGTCATTACCTTCACGAGTTCTTTCGCCCACGCCTGCAAACACCGAGAATCCTCCATGTTGAGTTGCGATGTTGTTGATGAGCTCTTGAATCAAAACGGTTTTACCTACGCCGGCTCCGCCGAACAAACCAATCTTACCGCCCTTTGCGTAAGGAGCTAAAAGATCAACGACCTTAATGCCGGTCATGAGCATTTCTGCTTTCGTTGATTGGTCTTCAAATTTTGGAGCCGCTCTATGGATCGGCCAGAAAACATCTGATTTTACCGGGCCGGCTTCATCAACCGGTTGTCCGACCACGTTCAAGATG
>JAYTPA010000138.1:0-2978 GCA_043747495.1 Bdellovibrio sp. | reverse complement strand
GTTGTTGTGTCAACAAAGCTCATTGAATTTTCATCAACAGAAGCTATGTAATGGGGTAGACTAGGTTCGAGGGTATCACTGTCATAGACCATGCCTGGTGTTAATACCCGTGTGACGGCACGTTTTACTAAACCCTTAGCTAACTTTGGATCTTCAATCTGGTCACAGACAGCTATTTTTAAACCGGCCGCTAATAATTTATTAATAGGTCCTGCAATAGAATGATAAGGCATTCCGCACATCGGAGTTTGGTCTTCAGATTTTTTATTTCTTTGGGTTAATGTGATTCCAAGAATAGGTGCAGCTTTAATTGCATCGTCATAAAACATTTCATAAAAATCACCCATTCTAAATAGTAATATCTTGTCATGATGAAGAGATTTTATATCCCAGAATTGTCTCATAAGTGGGGTCATTTCAGACTTGTTTTTTGATGATGAATTGGCCAAATTGTGTATCATAGTGTAGTTACAATTCAGCACTGAAAAAGTATCAAATAAATACTGAATTACGCAGGGCGCATGCCCTTATCTATGCCAGTTCTTTCATCAATTTTTGATAAATCCCGTCAAAACCACCGTTACTCATTATTAAGATAATATCTGTTGGTTTTGCAGAGTTTTTTAAATGTTTAACAATTTCATCAGCCGAATTATAAACATAGGCTTCAGTCTTATTCTTTTTCAAATCATCAATCAATTCCTGTGATGAAAAACGATCGGCTTCATTGATTTTTGTTTGATCAAAAGCTTCTGCTAAAATCACTTCATGGCATTCGCTAAAAGCACTCAAGTAATCTTTTTGAAAAACTTTTCGTCTTGATGTCGCTGATCGGGGCTCAAAAACCGAAAAAACTTTTCTATCTTTGTATCTCGATTGAATGGCTTTCACTGTTTCTTTAACCGCTGTGGGATGGTGGGCGAAATCTTCGATGATAATAATTCCCCGTGGTTCACCAATAATTTCTTGGCGGCGCTTGACCCCAGCAAAAGTTGAAATCCCGTTCATGACGCCAGTGAGTGGTAAATTTTCCAAAAAACATTGAGCAATCACTGCTGTTGCATTTAATAGATTATAATCCCCTGTAACCGAAGTCACAAATGAGCCTAACTTTTCAGGCGCTGACAGAGTTTGATCTTTGTGAAAAATATCAAAATTTGTAACCCCATCTTTTTGTGAAATAACTTTACATGAAAAATTATTTTTTAGGTTAAAACCATATGAATAAATATTTTGAGTTGATGCATTTTTTACCGCTACATCTGTGACATTTTGATCATCACCCCAGTAGACCACTCGTCCATCTTGCGGAATCATTTTCATTAATCGAATAAATGCGGCTTTAACCGCATCAAAGTCTGCATAAATATCTGCGTGATCAAATTCAATCGAAGTTAAAATGACATTTTTCGGTTTGTAGTGGATAAATTTTGGCACTTTATCAAAATAAGCTGTGTCGTATTCATCACCTTCAATAACAAAACAGTTTCCTTTTGGATTCTGAAAACTTTTTGAAAAGTTTTTGGGAATTCCACCAATTAAAAAACCTGGCTTTTCCCCGCATTGTTCTAAAACCCAAGCCAGCATTGATGTGGTTGTGGTTTTTCCGTGCGTGCCAGCAATCACATATGAAATCCTGTTATCAATGATCACATCACCCATAGCTTGTGGTAACGAACAATACGGTATGTTTAGTGCCATGGCTTCTTGCGCTTCTTCGTTACTAGCTGAAATCACATTACCCACGATCACAAAATCAGGACGTGGATTAAGATTATTTTTAGAATAGGGTTTCATAATTGAAATACCCAATGATTCAATCTGAGTTGACATCGGTGGATAAGGATTTGAATCACTTCCGGAAACTTTAAAACCTTGGTCTTTTAATAATCCAGCAAGGGAAGCCATTGCTGTCCCGCAAATACCCATTAAATGAACATGTGATCCAGCTTTGAGCGTTTTTAAACTTTGTTGTGCCATCTTAAATCCTTTTAAGTGCTAAAGTATTTTTATATTTATAAATTTCTTTTTACAGCTTCAAAAACCCATGAATGAATTTGCGGTCTGAGCGCTACAAATTTTTTATTCTCACGCCCGTAATTAACCCGATTACTTAAAACCACAGCTAATAAATCTTGTCTTGGGTCATACCAAAGAGATGTTCCTGTAAAACCTGTGTGACCTATGGAATGAATCGAAAAGTAGGGGCCACAGCTGGCCGAATTAAAAGTCGGCATCATATAACCTGTTGCCCAGTCACCTATTGATTCATCAATTGCCCGTTCAGCAAATAATTGGGCTGTTTTTTGTTTGATTTGATACCTGGCAATACCATTTAATTGCGATCGTAAATTAAGCCCGAATGCCGTCACATCATCAACTGAACCAAACAAACCGGCATGACTCGAAACGCCACCCAAGGCCCAGGTGTTTTCATCATGAACTTCTCCTACCATCAATTTTTTTCTGAACTGACATTCTTCCGTTGGTGCGTAGCGATTGAGCTGTAATCGGGGCTTGTTATCAATATTAAAATCTAAAGTTGTTGTCGAATAGAATTGGTTTTTTATATCAGTCCAAACTTCTAAAAGATTTTTTTTATAAAATGCTTCTAGTATAAAGCCTAAAGTTAAAAAACCTAAATCAGAATACAAAGCTTTCGGCGTGTCCGTTTTTGGACCTTTTTTAAGAATTAAATCTTTATTTTGTAAACTTTTATAAAGCCATTTTCTTTTATTTTCAAAACTATCATCCAGCTTGATGTCTTTATAAAATGGCGTCCACCAATCATAACCTGACGTGTGTGTCAGTAGTGATCTAATAGTTTGAGCACCTAAGATATGATCAGGGAGTATTTCATTAATTAATGTTTTGAAATTCCATAATCCTTCATCGTAAGCTTTCATCATCGCTTGTTGTGTGAAAATAATTTTAGTCAGTGAAGCTAAATCATACATCGGATAGGTCTGCCCGACTTG
>JAYTPA010000137.1:0-2635 GCA_043747495.1 Bdellovibrio sp. | reverse complement strand
ATTTTTTCTCGCTTCCGTGCGAGCCTTTTCGCGTCCTGCTTCGATAATTGAATCAAGCGTTTTAGGGTTATTCAACAGTTCTTTTTTCTTTTCTCGTGGAATTTTAATCATTTGCTCGATGTTTCCGCAAAGTTTAGCTTTGCAATCTCCACAACCAATGCCTGCAGTTGTGCAGCCTTCAACGACCCATTTTAAATCGTCATCTGAAGAAAATAATTTGTGATAACTGTAAACAGGACAAACTTCAGGATTACCAGTGTCTTCCCTGCGAACACGTTTTGGATCAGTTACCATTGAATTTACTTTTTTCTTGAGTGATTTTTCCTCTTCAGCGAGCAAAATTGAATTGTTGTAAGACTTCGACATTTTACGCCCGTCAAGACCTGGAAACGACGGCGTTTCTGTTAACAATGCTTTAGGTTCAGGAAGTTTAGCCTTATAGAGATGATTAAACCGTCTGATAATTTCACGGGTTAATTCTAAATGGGCCACTTGGTCAGCACCAACAGGAACCAAAGCCGCGCCGTAAATAGCGATGTCAGCTGCTTGCAACACAGGATATGAAAACCTTCCTAAATTATGAGTATCGCTGGCTTTAGCTTCTTCTTCAGCGTCTTTCCATGTGGGCACTCGCTCTAACCAGCCCATGGGTGTGAGGTTCATAAAATACATGAAAAGTTCAATATGTTCTGGAACTTCAGATTGAATAAATAAAGTGCTTTTTTCTGGATCTAAACCCCAAGCAATGATTTCGGCAAAGATATCTCGGTTCCAGTTTTTAATTTCTTTTGTGCTTTTATAAGCCGTGGTCATTCCGTGCCAGTCCATGATTCCAAAATAACATTCATACTGATCTTGAAGTTTTAAACAATTCGATAACCAACCAAAATAATGTCCCAAATGCAAGGCCCCTGTGGCACGGGTTCCGCTCATGACTTTTGGTTTTTTGGGTTCTTTTGCAATTTCTGACATAAATTAAATCGCTATCCCAATCAAAAATTGATACATAAAAAACACCGGGTAACTTAATATCGTCAGCATTCCTGAAAATAACAGCACCATTAAAAGGATTCCCGAGAGCTGTTCGTGCTGTTCAAGTTTGTTATTGATTTGTGCTGGTAAAAATCGGGCTAAAACTTTACCGCCATCCAAAGGATGAAGCGGTATCAAATTAAAAAAAGCTAAAAATAAATTGATCTGAATAAAAGTTTTAATAAATTCAAAAATACCCACTTGCATTGAGGCGAATAAATTAAAATGAACAACAATTGCTAAAATAGCTGTGGTTACAACAGCTAACAGAATATTTGAAAGTGGCCCTGCCAAAGCGATCCAAAACATATCAGTTCTGACATTTTTTAAATTTCGTGGATCTACAGGCACTGGCTTTGCCCAGCCAAAACTAATCGGTAACTGTAAAAATATAGACATCAACGGAAACGCAAATGTTCCGATGGGATCGGCGTGCGCCAGCGGATTCATGGTCAATCGACCTAATCTTTCAGCAGTTAAATCCCCTCTCCATTTCGCGACAAGCCCATGGGCAAATTCATGAAAACACAGCGCAAAAAGCAGCGGAACAAAAAAGATAACAATTCTTTGAAGCATTTCTTGATTCATATAGCTTCTATCGTCCTTAAATTCTGGACCTCTGTCGAGAAAAACCCTCATGGTGCACGCACTTTGTTCAAAGTCATAAACTCACAAATAATGCAAAGCATTACTTGATTCATTCCACAGAAGAGCTTAATTTATTTCAATAATTCATGAAGGAGATATTTATGTCTGTAGAAAATTCTCGTCCTGCGCTGACTCATTGGTCTGAAGATGAAGTCGCTTTTCGCGAAGCGGTTCGTACGTTTGCTGAAACAGAAATCAAGCCCCATGTAAACCACATGGATGAAAAAGCAGAAATGGATCCGGCCATTGTTAAAAAATTATTTGAAATGGGTTTAATGGGAATTGAATCTCCAGAACAATACGGTGGTGCCGCTTCAACAATGACTATGGCTTGCATCGCTATCGAAGAAATTGCACGCATCGACGGAGCTGTTTCAGTTCTATGCGATGTGCAAAATACTTTAGTCACTAACGCTGTTATTAAATGGGGCACTGACGGCCTTAAAGAAAAATATTTACCAAAATTAGCCCAAGAATGGGTTGGAGCTTATTGCTTATCTGAATCCTCTTCAGGATCAGATGCTTTTGCTTTAAAATGCCGTGCAGAAAAAAAAGATGGCAAATGGATTTTAAATGGCAATAAACTTTGGATCACTAACGGCAAAGAAGCCAGTTTCTTTATCGTGTTTGCAAATATTGATATGGCTAAAGGTTACAAAGGCATTACGGCCTTTATCGTCGAAAAAGATTTCAAAGGCTTCACAGTCGGAAAAAAAGAAGACAAATTAGGAATCAGAGCAAGCTCTACGTGCGAATTAATATTTGAAAATTGTGAAGTCCCTGAAGCGAATGTTCTTGGTGAAATCGGTAAAGGTTATAAAATTGCAATTGAAACATTAAATGAAGGTCGTATTGGGATCGGCGCCCAGATGGTGGGAATTGCCCAGGGTGCATACGATGCGACACTAGCTTACATTAAATCTCGTGAACAATTTGGAAAAGCTATTAGCCAATT
>JAYTPA010000136.1:0-6217 GCA_043747495.1 Bdellovibrio sp. | reverse complement strand
TTTCATATCCATGGTCTGCTGAGCTTTTTCAACAAAAGACAATACATCACCCATGTCTAAAATTCGACCGGCTAACCTGTCTGGATGAAAAATATCAAGAGCTGCAACTTTTTCCCCAACACCTAAAAATTTAATCGGAATACCAGTGACTTCACGAATAGATAAAGCTGCCCCGCCTCTGGCGTCCCCGTCGACTTTTGTTAAAATTAATCCTGATAAACTTAATTTTTGATGGAAAGTTTCGGCCACACTGACCGATTGCTGACCCAGCATCGCATCAGCTACGAGTAAAATTTCTGTGGGCTGAATCACTGCTTTAAGATCAGATAATTCATTCATAAGATCTTCATCAATTTGTAAGCGACCGGCTGTATCCACCAACAAAACATCAATCAATTCATTTTTTGCCCAGTCTAACGAAGCTTTCAAAATATCAGCCGGTTTTTGACCCACTTGTGAAGGGTAACATGGAAAATTATTTTGTTTGGCTAAAGTTTGCAATTGATCAATCGCTGCTGGCCTGTACACATCGACAGGAACGAAACCAACTTTTTTACCAAATTTTTCACGAATAAATAATCCTAGTTTAGCTGTTGATGTGGTTTTACCCGCCCCTTGCAAACCCACCATCATAATGACAGATAATTTTTCACGAACATCTATGTCTACAGCTGCACCACCTAATGTTTGGACCAATTCATCATGAACAATTTTAATAAACATTTGGCCAGGATTTACATTTTCAATAACTTCAGTGCCCAAAGCTTTTACTTTTACCCGGTCAATAAAGTTTTTAACGACTTTGAAATGAACGTCAGCTTCTAAAAGACTTAAACGAATTTCTTTAATGACTTCTTCAACATTAGATTCAGAAATTCTATTCTGACCTTTTAATTTCTTTATTGACCCTAAAATTTTATCCGACAAACCTTCAAACATATTTACTCTCCTACCAGCGTCCAAAAGAACCCTTGGCCAATGAATATTTCGCCATCGCATAGCTCACTAAAGTCGCGATCATGACTACACCAACAGACAGCCCGATTCCCACATCAGAAAACCCCAACATGGCGTAACGAAAACCATTTATTAAATAAAAAACAGGATTCATATGACAAATTTTTTGCCAAAATTCTGGCAAGCTTTCAATCGACATAAATACTCCGCCCAAATAAGTTAACGGGATAAGTATAAAGGTCGAAAAAGCGCTCAGCTGATCAAATGTTTTAGCAATAAATGCCACAAATATTCCACAAAATGAAAAAATAAATCCACCCATAATAATGAAAAATAAAAATAAGAATGGATGCTGAATCTGAGGCCATTGATCTATCATTAAATAATGAAAGATCACACCAACAAGACCTGTAATTAATGCCACAAACGACCCACGAATAATCCCGCCAATACCCATTGCCCAAATAATTTGATTATGAGTTATAGGTGCAACACGAATATCTTCTAGATCACCTGAAAATTTAGCATTCACAATCGATGATGATGAATTTTGAAACGCATTATTAATTAATCCCATAACCATAAGCCCAGGAATTAAAAATGAAATATAAGGGATTCCATTTTTAAGATTCACTTGGCTTCCTAACGACACTCCGAAAATCAGTAAGTACAAACTAGAACTGATAATAGGGCTTACGACTGTTTGAATAATGACTTTCAAAAACCGTTTAACTTCTCGCTTAACTAAAGTTTGAAAAGCAATCAATGTGGTATCACTCATTTACGACCACCTTTTAAAACTTGAGTAAAGGCCTCTTCGAGCTTGCCTTCACTAGTTTGAATATCAACCACTTGATCCAATAAAATATTATGTTTTGCAAAAATATCTTTCATTGTTGTTGTTGCCGTAACAGAAAATTCACGAATTGAATTATCTATCAATTTTATTTTAACTTTTTTAGTCGAAAACTGCCCGATCACGTCAACCGGAGTTCCACAAAAATGAATTTCACCAGCGTTAATAATGGCAATGCGATCACAAAGATTTTCAGCTTCTTCGAGGTAATGCGTCGTTAGAAGCACACTGACACCGTCTTGTTTAAGTTCTTCTACGAACTTCCATAATGATTCGCGCAGTTCAACATCAACGCCGGCCGTGGGTTCATCTAAAAGTAACAATTTTGGTGAATGCACAAGTGCTTTAGCAATCATTAAGCGTCTTTTCATACCGCCCGATAATTGTTTAATTTTTTTTTCAGCATGAACTTTTAAAGATAAACGATCTAATAAATAATTAATACGTTCTTGGTTTTTTTTTATACCATAATACCCTGATTGAAAATCAAGGATTTCATTCACATCAAAAAAACCCGTGTTGATGACTTCTTGATGAACAACACCCACATTTTTTTTAGTTTTCATAGGATTATCAATCGCCGAAATTCCAAAAACTTTAATTTCGCCTGATGTTGGTTTTTCAAGTGTTGTGATTGTCGAGATCAGCGTGGTTTTACCAGCGCCATTTGGGCCAAGAAGTCCAAAAATTTCACCGGCTTTAATTTCAAAGCTAACGCTTTTGACAGCTTCGACTGATTTAGCTGGGTTTTTTGCATCAAAATAAGTTTTTTTAAGATTAATAATTTCTAAAGCGTTCATATTATTATCTTGCTCTTGAAATAGATGTGGCAAAAACCACATCTGGGTTTTCTTTTTGGGCCCAGTTTAAATCCCATTCTTGATTTAATAATAAAACTGGCTGGTCGATCATATCTTTATATAAATTAAAATTACCCTTGATAGCTTCTACGGCTTTACCGTCAGCCCCACGTGGCCATCTAGCCACACTGTAAGACAATCTGGTTAATTTAACTTCTAAATTATATTCATCCATTAAACGATGAACTAAAACTTCAAATTGTAATTCACCGACCGCACCCACAATGTATTCTTGGGCTCCGATGTAAGGATCAACAAATAATTGAATCGCGCCTTCTTCAGATAAATGGCGTAGGGCTTCTTGAAGTTTTGTTCTTCGTAGAGCATCGCGAACAGTTAATTTAGCAAATAATTCTGGGGCAAATTTAGGGATATCTTCAAAAACAATTTTACCGTTTGATGAAATACTATCACCGATTGCAAAATGCCCGGTATCACCAACGCCCACGATGTCTCCAGCGTAAGCCAGATCAACTGTTTCTTTATCAGCAGCGATAAATTGACTTGAATAGGATAATCGTAATTCACGACCAAGCCTAGCGTGTTCGACTTTCATACCGCGTTCAAATTTACCAGAACAAATTCTGACAAAAGCAATTCGATCACGATGGCGTCTATCCATGTTGGCTTGAATTTTAAATACAAAACCTGAAAAGTTATTTGATGTGGGTTCAACTACAGAATGATTTTTTGTGTTGCGTGGCTTTGGCCCCGGAGCAAATTCAGTAAAAAATTTAAGAAACGTATCCACACCGAAATTTTGCTTAGCCGACCCAAATGTAACAGGGCTGATTTTTCCGTCTAAAAACTCTTGCACATCAAAAGGCGGAAGTGCGCTTTCTATAAGTTCTAATTCTTCACGAACTTGTGCTGCACTTTCAGCATCTAAATATTTATCTAAAATGGGATCTTGCGGACCTGAAAAATCATATTCAGTGATTTCATCACCTTCACGGCGCTGATTGTAGAACATCACTTTTTTAGTGATGCGATTATAAATACCACGGAATCTTTGCCCGACACCTAAGGGCCAAGTGACCGGGTAACACTGCATATTTAAAGTTTTTTCGATTTCATCTATAAGTGTGAGTGGATCTTTCCCCTCGCGGTCTAATTTATTTACGAAAGTAAAAATGGGAATATTTCTTAAACGACAAACATCATATAATTTTTTTGTTCGATCTTCGACCCCTTTGGCGACGTCAATCAGCATAACGGCACTTTCAACGGCCATTAAAACCCGGTACGTATCTTCAGAGAAATCTTTATGGCCTGGAGTATCCAATAAATTAATTCGTAAACTATCAAAATCAAAAGTCATTACAGATGAAGTGATCGAAATCCCTTTTTGTTTTTCAAGTTCCATCCAATCAGATGTGGCTGATTTTGTGCCGGCTTTGCCTTTAACTTCGCCGGTTTCGTGGATGACTCCGCCGTGATAAAGTAATTTTTCAGTCAGCGTGGTTTTACCCGCATCAGGATGGGAAATAATTGCAAAAGTTCTTCTGCGAAGAATTTCTTTTTGATCTGCGGTCAGTTGGGACGTATTTAATGACAAATCTAATGACATAGTTGGTTAATATAGTTATTGACGCATTTTAAGTAAACCATTTATATAATTATCCACTAGTAATATGACATAATTGACCGTTATCAACTCATGGTGGTTTGGAGCCACCGACTGACAACTGAAAGGGTCCCCGAAATGACTAATTCTGCGTATTTTATCACCACATTTTACAAATTCATCCCGATCGATAACATAGATACGACGAAAGCCTTTTTTCAACACTGTGCCGAAAAAAACAAAGTTAAAGGTTTAATCGTTTTAGCCCCTGAAGGTTTTAATTCAACAGTGTCTGCAAAAACGAAATCAGATTTGGAAAATTTTAAAACGGACTTATTGAAGAATTTTAAATTAACGGAACTCAATTTCAAAGATTCTAATTCAAATAAACCCCCTTTTCGAAGATTCGTGGTCAAACTGAGAACTGAAATTGTGACCTTGGGAACTCCGAATTTGGTTCCACCGGATGGAATTAATCATCATCTAAGTCCTAACGAATGGAATGAAACGATCGAAAAAGAAAACCCAGTTATTATTGATACCAGAAATTGGTATGAATATAAAATTGGGACGTTTAAAGGTGCGATTAATCCGAACACCGATAAATTCACAGAGTTTCCGAAATTTATGGAAAAGCAAAATATATCAAAAGAGCAAAAAGTTTTGATCTTTTGCACCGGGGGAATTCGCTGTGAAAAAGGAATTCTTGAACTGCGAGAAAAAGGTTATCATAACGTTTACCAACTTGATGGTGGAATATTAAATTATCTCAAAGAATCGCCGAACAAAAACTATGAAGGTGAATGTTTTGTTTTTGATCACCGTGTGGCTGTGGATCAGGATTTAAAACCCACCACAAAATATAAATTATGCCCGCACTGCGGCCAGCCCGGCAATACTCCAGTTGATTGTAAACGCTGTGACACACATTCGCTAATCTGTGAAGACTGCGTGCTGATCGAATGGAAAAAAGACACGTGTTCGAAAGACTGTGCCCATCATTATGAACTGCACCCGACTAGAAAATCTAAACGCCAAGTTCAGCCCTTCGAAACTGAAGAAAAATAGCAGATAACTTTTTTAATTCGACTACACCTTGTTGATTAACAATAATCTCAAAATTAACTATGATGACTTTTTTTGTTTATATTGTTCAACATGTTGAGTAATCGGGTTCAAAATCTCAGATGGTAAACTTATTGGCGAAATTTCGCGCCCCGTTTTTGACCATACGACATCGTGATAAGCAAAAGAAATTTTTTCGCGGCCACCATTTGATAATTCTTTGTAAAATTCAAACATCAACCGTAAACCAGATTTTCTCAGATCACGCAAAAGCATTTTGACGTATATTTTATCAAAAGGCATTGCTTCCCGCAAGAAAGTCATTGTGTTGTAAATACCCACAGGTTCGCCTGATTCCGTCGAAGACTTCAATCCTGGCATCATTTCAGCAAAGTAAGTATCACTCACTTGGCCTAGCCATTTTGCATAGTTTGAGTAATAAATATTGCCAACAACATTTGAGTCCTGAAGTGTCGTTTGAATTTCTTTTTCATACAGGGTGATAAATCCCCTTTGATCGGGATATTTCGTAATAATACTAGGACCCATTAATTGTTGAGACAAATTATCATTCACAGTCAGTATTTGTTCATTTTTAAAATAAGATTCGATTCCAGCCCTAACATCAGCAGGAAAAGGTTCTGCCACGACAACACCATGAGAAACTATTCTCACCCATGTTGTTTTCATTGTTGCTTCTGCGAAAACAACAGGTGATCCGTTAACCTCAGTCTGACAAGTCCATCGATAATAATGCTCTAAGCTTCCGTCAGCTCGATCTTTGAGTGGCTTAATTCTATACTCACATTCAACGATGTCACCATGTTGTGGAATATTAAATATTTTGAGGTCTTGCGAGTTCGTAACCCAGCCAAATTCACCACTTAAAAACTTTTCAGCGACACCAGGAAG
>JAYTPA010000135.1:0-3513 GCA_043747495.1 Bdellovibrio sp. | reverse complement strand
GGTGTAAACTAAACGTGCTTTTTTTTCATCAGCTGAAAATATAATTTGCGGATTAGGCACTAGAACTAAGTAGTAGCCCTGTTGATTCAGAGTTGAACGTATGGAGCTGTTTATTTTTTTCAGCTGTGTATCTGTAAGGACTCGACCTAAGCCATTCCAGTTTAAAAAATGGATAATTTGCTTTTCCTCTTCTGGTTTTAAACCATTAATGCTGACGTTAGTGATTGTGGTTTTTTCACCTGCGTTAACAACAATAACTAACTCTTTAGTCATAGTAACTTGCTGATTAATTTTTGTCGTAATTTGGACATTACGGTAGCCACTATTTTTAAAATAACTTTGTAATCTTGATAAGGCTGGATTAAGTAGTTTTTCATTTTCAGCATCAGGCAGAGATAAATTCATAATCTCAAGGGCTTCGTCTGAGTCCAAATCATCTAGGCCCTGAAAAGTTATTTTATCAACTTTAGGCTTTATATGACCGACTAGATAAAGTGAATCATTCGCAGTCACTATTTTTAATTCATCAAATGGCAGTTCGGAATTTACTTTTTTTAATAATTGATCTAATTCTTCGGTTGTGAAATTTTTCTGAAGAAGTTCAGGGTATTTTTTTTGCAGTGAACTGATCAAATCCTGTGGCCAATCAGTAAAATCAAAAGCCGGATAACTGATCTCAGCAGCCGAAACAATTTGTGAAAAGATTAAAGGTAAAAAAGGTAAAACAAGTATTCTTAAAATTCTCATTTAAACTCCTTTTTATATTCCAAATCAAT
Source organism: Bdellovibrio sp. (assembly GCA_043747495.1). Lineage (GTDB taxonomy): Bacteria > Bdellovibrionota > Bdellovibrionia > Bdellovibrionales > Bdellovibrionaceae > Pseudobdellovibrio. The sequence continues at coordinate 2,737 of JAYTPA010000135.1, read as the reverse complement.
GCCGTAAAAACCTTTATCATTGGCATTATTCTGAATGACATTGTTTTCTTCTTCAACAGTTTGATTTTGATAGTTCAAATTCAGTGAAAAATCTGGATGAAATAACCATTGTAATTTAACTTCATTGCTTTCTTGTGTACCCGTTAGCGGTCTGGCATAAGACGCATTAATTTTTTTACCCAGTTTTCGACTGACAATAACTTTCGGTACAGCTATGTTTTTCGTCGAATCAATTGATGGTGATAATTGAACGTTAAGACCTAATTTTTCCTGAATTTTTTTATTAAATATGGATTGATTTCCTATAGCTGCTAAAACCTCTAGGCCAGTTTGCTGCGTTTGTGTATCTGAAGATAAACTTTGATCTTGTTTAGCTGTTGTTAAACCTAAAGCTAACAGTGTAACGATTTCGTTATAGTTAAGTGGGGGCTGGCTAGTTGGTTTGATCGACAGAGATTTTGCTCGTCCTTGAACAAGTAAGTTAATATCATATTCTGCTACACGTGCATTGGCTGATATATAAATTTCGGGGTCAATGACTGGTGTGGGAGTAAAAACAATATAACCATTTTGAATATCGAAGGGTTTGTCTTTGAAAAATAATTTACTGTTTTTTTGAATGTCAATTCGGCCAGACAACACCGGATTCTCCGCTGAGCCCGTAATTTGCATTTCACCTGTAGCAATACCTTCTATAATTTGGTTTTTAACTAAAAGGCCTTTTTGAAATTTTGCATTCACATCTAGAATTAATGTTGGTGCTTGTTGATTCAGTTGTTCCTGTGGCAAGTAAAAACTAGGCTGTAATGTTTGCTTTATATTATCATCTTGTTCGGTAAACTCTTTTGTCACTAAACCCTGATCTATTAAGTAATCAATTTTCAAAGTATATGGCAGTTTTTGACCAAAGACCTTAGCTTTAACAAAACCTGAAGTCAGAATTTTTTCAGGAAAGTCGATTTCAATTTTTTCACTTTCAGCTTGAATCTGCACATCGATTTGATCGCCACCTTTGAAATCAATTTGTCCACGGCCAAAAATATTCGATTGATTCAGATTAGCTCTGATTGATGGAAAAATAATTTTTGTATTGGCAAAGTTTATTTCTGCAAAAATATCCTTAATCGGGTAGGGAAAGCCTTGCAGCTGCAAAGATGTATTTTTAATTGCACCTTTTCCAACAAATGAAATTTTTGGGTTATTTAACTTAATGTTCATATCAACGGCCAATAAACCTGAAAAATTATCGATAAAAGGAACCAAAAATTGAAAAGGTCTTAGGGCCAGTTCGCCATTAATGTCTAGGGTCTGTGTTGCTGAATTATGTTTAATGAAAAGTTCCTGATCAGCGCCCTTCAAATGTAATGGTGTCATTTCAGTGATAGATTTTTTGATTTTTATGACACTGGGTTTTTGTAATTTAATTGATTGTGAGCCCCTGACAAGAATAAAACTTTCAAGATTAATCTGCCCGTTTAATGATGACTGTGCAGCGCCCCCCGTTTTTAAATCAATATCGGCTGTAATCGACGCATAAGAATCATTTGAGGCCAACGGCAATTTAATTAATGGTAAAAGCAGCAAAGGATTAAAAGCCCGCAGTTGGGATTTGAAAATAAAATTATTTTTTTCGTTGAACGGAATTTGAATAAATGTTTGGGCTTGTCTGCCAAATGCTTGACCATTAAAACTGAAAATATTTTTATTAATGATGATATCACCCTGACTGTTACCTAGTGGCTGGCTATCAAAAAGCATGTCCTTAAGGCTTGTTTGCAAATCGATTTGTGGATCTGTAATTGTTTTAGATATTTGACCATTAATGTAAACTTGCCCTGCGGCCTTTGGTAAATATTTAACAATGGTGTCAAGGTCTTCAAGTTTTAAATTTTTGGAACTTATTTTGAGCTGCATTTCAGGCTCAGTTTTAGCAGCATCTTTTGTATAGATTGAACCATCGATTTGAATAAGGCCAACCGGTTTTTGCAACTGAACTTGGTTAAAATAAATACGTTCACCGTCAGATTTTAAGGCGATTTGAAGTTTTCTGAAAGTTTCACCAAGAACTGTACCGTTATTTAAAGTCGTGTTTAATGTGTAATTTAATTTCCAGAAATCAAGAGGCCCATTGAATTCAGCTTTTAGATCACCGGATCCAGTCAGCTCAAAGGGCAGTTCGAATCTTTTGTTAAGGACGTTTAATAAATCCTCACCATTGATTTCGCTAAACTGTAAATTTCCTGCGACATCATTTTTTCGAAAGTTTAAAGTGATCAGACCTTGATATTTAGACCGACCGTAAAGACCCGTCAAATTTTTAAAGTGCATCTGGCCATCGTCATAAATGACTTCTGATTTAAGTTGTCCTAAATGAAATCGATCTATAATTGCTTTATCCACGGTCAGTTGAGATTCAATTTTTCCGGTTTGTGAATTCCCTGTTGCTTTTAATTCGCCACTCATGATCCCTTTAAGTCCCAAGTTAGAAATATTCTTTATTTCATCAAGGATAAGGTTTTTAGAATTGAACTGCATGATGAACCCGGTTTTGAAGCCCACTTCACCAGTGGATTGAAATTCGCCATTGATAATTTTAACTTGAGCACTGTACTTTAATTTTTCCAGATCAGTTTGTAGATCCAAATTAAGTCTTAGTCGGTCAATTTCAACAATCGAATTTTTTGATGTCTGCTCGCTCTTCACATTGATTTGATCAATAACTAAGTCAGCTTTGCAG
>JAYTPA010000134.1:0-2981 GCA_043747495.1 Bdellovibrio sp. | reverse complement strand
TGAATTAAATAAAAAGAAAATAGCTTTTATTTGCACACGTGAACATCAGGCGGAAAATAGTTTAAGCCCAAAAATGAAAAATGTTTTTAATGGTGTTTTTATTGTTAACGAAAAATTCACCACAGAATCAGCCGAAAAAGTCATTGAATCGGGCCAAGCAGAAGCAGTGGCTTTTGGTGTGAGCTTCATTGCAAATCCAGATCTGGTTCACCGTATTGAAAAGCGTGCAGCACTGAATCCACCACAGCCACAAACATTTTACGGAAAAGGTCCAGAGGGCTACACAGATTATCCTTTCATCGGTTAATTTTTTTTAGATGAGCTTTTTATGACGTTCATTAAATTCTCATGTAATGGGAAAAGATGCCCATAGAATAACTTATTCTTTTTCAAATCGACTGAATCTGATTTAGTCTTAAAAATTATAGGATTGTGATTTGCACATTCTTTATTTGTCGCTATGAAGCACAAACAAGGAGAACTATGGAAAATCAAAATCAAACTCATGATCAAAATGAAAATAAAAATGAATTTAAATCTGCTAAACGCGGACAAATAAATATATCGACACCGACAGAAGTCTGTATCGATAACTGTACAAATACTTATAAGCTTTGTTCGAGGATGATCACTTATTGTCTTGAAAAAGGCGGGGACTACGCAAGGCCTAAGCATATTGAGCTTTTGCAAGACTGCGCAAGAATTTGCGGCATCTCAGCTAATTTTATGATTCGTGGATCTGATTTTCATTCTTTGACTTGTGCCGCTTGCGCTAAAGTCAGTTTAGTTTGCGCTGAAAGCTGCGAAACATTTTCGGATGATGAAATGATGAAAGCCTGTGCTAAGGCCTGTCGTAAATCAGCTGAAAGTTGTGAAGAAATGTGTGTGATGCAGTAGTAGTCAAATTTAAAAACAAATGGAGATTATATGAATATTAGAAATTTATTTTTTTATGGGGTTTTAGTTTCTTTAACAGCCTGTGCAAGTCACAAAAAAGTTCATCGCGGTGTTGTTGCTATGAAAATTAGTGATACTGTGGCCCATGTAGGGCTTAATGAAAACGAAGTTAAGTTAAATGACAGTGTTGAGCTTTATACCAACAGATGTAATAGCCTGGTTGCAGGCGAAAGAACTTGCAGCATAGTCAATAAAGGAAAAGGTGTTGTCACAAGAATAGTCAATCAAAACTACGTCGCCGTAGAATTTGATGAAGGTGTTGAGTTTAACGAAGGCGACATGGTTCAAAAAATTGAATAACGCTTTTAAATAAATGATGTTTTAACTAAAAATCTCATTTATGCTTTTGGCATGTCTTATGAACTAAAAACACAAATAGCTTTTTTAATTGCTGTTGTGGCCACAACAGCAAGTCTTTTTTTTAGCGAAGTTATGAAGCTTCCTCCGTGTATTTTGTGCTGGTATCAACGCATTTTTATGTATCCACTGGTTTTTATTTTTGCTGTGGGTTTATTCAGAAAAACAAAAGACACTTTTATTCACAGCGCAGTTCTAAGCACTGCGGGTCTTCTTATCGCGATTTACCATAATCTTCTTTACTACAAACTTATTCCTGAAAACATTACTCCGTGTACAACGGGGGTGTCTTGTACTTCGAAACAAATAGAATGGTTTGGGTTTATAACAATTCCATTTATGTCATTAAGTGCATTCACTATTTTGTTAATCATTTGCTTAAACATTTTAAATCAGAAGGACAAACCAGCATGAAAAAAAATCTATTCTTTTTAGTAGGTGTTATTTCTTTAGCGGCAGCTGCTTTTTATATTGTGAAAACTCAGTACAAAGAAAACCAGCAAGAAGTCGTTAGCACCAAAGCGCCAGACTTTTTGATTCGTGATTATCATCCGACACTTGGCGATAAGTCAGCACCTGTGACAATGGTTGAATTTTTAGATCCAGAATGTGAATCCTGTGCAGCAATGGACCCTGTAGTTAAAGGTTTACTAAAAGAATTTGAAGGAAAAATACATTTTGTCGTACGCTATATGCCTTTACATAGTAATTCAGTCTTAGCAGCTGCGGCTTTAGAAGAAACCAGACCTTCAGGAAAATACTTTCAAGCTTTATCGGGTTTACTTTATTATCAGCCTGAATGGGCTGATCATCAGAACCCAAAACCAGAATTAATTGCTGTCATTTTAAAAAGAATGGGTGTGGATATTTTAGAAACAAGTCCAAATAAACTGATTGAAAAACACAAAAAAAATATTGAACAAGATCAAACCGATGCGCGGGCATTAGGGGTAAGAAGCACGCCCACTTTTTTTATCAACGGCGAAATGGTTGATGGATTGTCTTATTCTGAATTGAAAGCGAAGATTCAGGCGGGGCTGAAGTAATCTCTTTTGATAATTGATGATGCTCATACGTGTAAAGTCTCCACTTAAAAAGGGAGTATTCACTCATTCAAGAATGATATGACTTTTTAGTCCTGTTTAACTCAATGTGAACGCTATGATGTAATGGCTGAAACTTTGCATCAGTATACCCCATGGTACAAAAAGTAAAATTTCCCCTGTCTGAAAAAATAAAATCAATTCCTGGCTTTTTTGGTATCAGGTTAGATAACCAGCCTGATCATAAGGTCTTTAAGCAGGAAACTGATTTTGAAGTTCGTGAGTATGCCGATTTGTTAGTCGCAAAAACTTTGAACAAATCCCCCTACGAAAATGCAAGTAAAACTTCGTTTTGGCGATTGGCAGGATATATATTCGGTGGGAATCATAATTACAAAAATATAGATATGACATCTCCGGTATTTATAGAAAATAAAACAGACGGTTGGTTGATGACTTTTGTTTTACCGAAAGCTCTCAATTTTGAAACGCTTCCAATCTGCTAAACTGAAGTCATCGATTTGAATTAACTGGCCGATACCGAATTGTTTCTAAACCTAGGTGGGCACAATATGATGGCCCCATGGTGATTCCATTTTTGCGTCGTAACGAAGTGCAAATACA
>JAYTPA010000133.1:0-4258 GCA_043747495.1 Bdellovibrio sp. | reverse complement strand
CATGACTCAACCTCATCATTTGCTTACTTGGTGCTTATTCGGTAAAAATGAGAAATCTATTAACAGGAGAAACGTCCAGATGCCTGCAGAAATACTGATTAATGTTAGACCACTAGAAACCAGAGTCGCTTATGTCGAGTCAGGCACGCTGGTCGATCTTAAGGTTGAAAGAAAGTCATCTCCTACGTGGGTGGGTACAATTCATCGCGGAGTTGTCACAAGGGTTCTTCCTGGAATGCAGGCGGCATTTGTAGACATTGGTCTAGAAAAAGCCGCGTTTTTATACGTTGGCGATATTATAACCGAAGATGGCAAAGATTTTTTCGACGAAGTCGACGAAACCGAGGCCCCTTCGAACGATGAACGCGACGATTACAGATCTTCACGAGAAATTAAAACACCGATTCAAGATTTAATAAAAGAAGGTCAACACATCATGGTTCAGGTCGCAAAAGATCCTCTAGGAACCAAAGGTGCAAGAATTACGACTCATATTTCATTGCCTGGTCGGGGTGTTGTTTACATGCCGTTTGTTAAACACGTTGGCATTTCACGTAAAATTGAAAATGAAGACGAAAAAGAACGTCTTAAAAAATTAATCCAAAAAATTAATCCTGCTGGTGGTGTTATTGTTAGAACTGCAGCTGAAGGTGCAACGGAAGAATCATTAAAAGCTGATATTGAATATTTAGATCGCTTAGGAAAAGAAATCCAAAAAAATTATGAAAAAAAGAAAACAGCGGGCTTAGTTCATTCAGAAATTGATGTTGAATTACGAGCGCTTCGCGATTTAATGAGTGAAGAAGTCACAACAGTTTGGGTTGATGACGAAGAAGTTTATAAAAAAGTTTCTAAATTCGTGGCTCAATTAATGCCAAAATATAAACACAACATTATTTTATATATAGAAAAAAAACCACTGTTTGATTTATATGATATTGATTTAGAAATTTCACGGGCCACAGAAAGAAAAGTTTGGTTAAAATCAGGCGGGTATATTGTTGTCGACGAAGCTGAAGCCCTTGTTGTGATTGATATTAACACCGGCCGCTTTGTGGGAAAAAAAGATCTTGAGGACACGATTTTAAAAACAAATCTAGAAGCTGTTAAAGAAATCGCTCACCAATTACGGGTGCGAAATGCCGGTGGAATCATTATTATTGATTTCATCGATATGGAAAAAGAATCCCACCGTGAACAAGTTTTGCAAGCCATGAACGATGAATTAAAAAAAGATCGCGCCAGGACAAATGTCACATCGATGTCTGAATTAGGCCTTGTTGAAATGACTAGAAAACGAATCAGACCAAGCCTTGTTAAAACGCTGTGCGAACCGTGTTCATATTGCGATGGCAAGGGTTACATCAAACGTAAATCAACTATTGCTAACGAAATTTTTCGTGAAATTGAACGCGAAGTTAGCTTAAGAGAACATAAACGCAAAAATTTAATTATTCATTGCCATGCAGACATTGTGGATTGGATCTACGAAGTCGAAAATGAAACTTTAGAACATCTTGAAAAGCGATCTGGGCATTCAATCGCTTTCAAAATTGAAACGGCCTACCACCGCGAACAGTATGAAGTTTTTGAGGGATAAAACTAAAATATTTTAGAATAGGGCTAGTTATTTTCCCCAGTCGCTGTAAGTACAACCCTTACAACAACGAACATCTGCATTGATAATTTGTCCTTCTGAATTTTTCTTCGAAGCGTAAACAGCAACTTTGCCAGTTGAATCGAAGTATCCAGGTGCTGTGATATTTAAACCGTCTGCAAATTGAATGACTGGTCTAAAAAAGAAGACGCTTTTATTTTCATGAACTTCAAGTTTCATGTCGTCAATAATGGCTTGCCAGTAGATGTAGCTGTCGTCCTGACCTTTATTTTCAAAATCTTTGACAACTTTTTTAATAATTTCGCCATTTACGCCTGTTAATTGATATTTGGCTTTACATGTCACTTTGTACTGATCATTTCCAAATTCATTTGCGAAAACAAGATGAGCACTTAAAAAAATAATGATTGAAAAAAGGTATTTCATAGACGTCTCCTATGCGTAAATTGTCCAGTCAATTTTAATGAGCGTCAATAACTAAATCAACTTGTGATCCCATAATAAATTTAAAAATGTATCATAATTTATGAATTGAACTGCTTCTGCTTGAAACTGATTTTCATCAAAACTTATAAAATAGCTTTTATCGAAATTATTTTTTTTATGAGTTTTATTTTGAAAACTAGCAAAAGATTCATGAACAAAATTACTAGGCTTAAGACAAATTGAAACTTTTGAATTCAATAGGAAGTTTACAAATTGATTTTTGTAGTTACTTAAAAAAGAAATATTTATCTTTTTGTGGATCAAAGTGTATTTAAGCAATTCTAAAAAAATAAGATCTTCAAAGTTCTGCTCAATGTTGAGATCGTAATCCTCGACATCTAAAACATTTTTATAAGCGTTCTTTAAGCCAACATCTAAAAAATAAAACTTCTTTCTTTTAGTCGTTCCCGTGTCAGAAATTTCGTAAAGATAGCCCTCATCGATCAGTCTTAAATAGTATTCTCTTAATGTTCGGCTGGGTAATTTTAATTCCTGTGACCATTTTTCAAAATTAACTATACGTTCTTGATCGGCAGCCAATAAATTTAATAGCAGTAAGGTCATTGTCTTGTTTTTTAAGCTGCACCTTTTGACAAGTTCTCCTGAAATTTCATTCAATTTCAAAATAGGGCTTGGATTGTAAAGAACACCATTCAAATGGCCGTATGTGTAGTAGGATAGCGCAAATCCGTTACTTGAATCCTGCGACTGGCTACTTTCAGGTAGAATAAAATAAAGATCAAAATCAAGAGACAGTAAGTTTTTAATATAATGTTTTTGACTGACTATGATAAAACGTACTTTCTGATTTTTTGAAATGACCTTTCGAATGACTTCAATCATCGGATCGATGTCGATAAAGTGATCCAACACAACAGTTGTAATCGTATCCGCAAGTAAAACAGTTAAAAAATCAGGGTTCAAAACGAATTTTCGGTAAACATCACCATCAGCAAAATCTAAATAAAGATCAACCGAATCATGATTTTTCAAAAAATAACTGATCCCTGTTTGGGGTAAGCCATAAAGAATCGAGTTCTTTTTATGATTTAGTATTGCGCTTATAGCCTGCATGGATGATTTGATACCATCTTTGTGACAAAAATGGCAATACTATTGCGAGTTTTAACCATCAAATTAAATCTAATCTATTTGGACACGTCGAGGGCTAAGAAATATATCTTTGACTCTGTCCTTTGATAATGGCACAAAAGGACCTTGTTATAAACATTTCTGTGGAGGAAATATGTACGCAATTATTAAAACTGGCGGGAAACAGTACAAAGTTCAAGCTGGCGATATTTTACAAGTTGAAAAACTTGAAAACGATCTAGGTTCTGAGTTCACTATTTCGGATATTCTTTTAGTCGGTGGAGATAAAACTCATGTTGGCTCACCACTAGTTAAAAATGCTTTAGTAACAGTAGTAGTTACAAAACAAGCTAAAACTAAAAAAGTAATCGTTTTTAAGAAAAAACGTCGACAAGGTTACAGAAAGTTTGCAACTCATAGACAAAACTTTACAGAATTATTTATCAAATCTATTACTTCTCCAGATGGTCAAATATCTAAAACCGATTCTAAACCAGTTGTTAAAGATATGGCTGCATTAAGAATTGAAAGAATTGAAACTAAAATTTCTGATTCACGCGCAAAAGCTGAAGCAGGAATCGGCTTAGGTCGTCACGCTGCTAAAAAAGCTGTAGGACCAAGTGGTGCTAAAGTTAAAAAAGCTGCAGCAGCACCTAAAAAGAAAACAGCTACTAAAAAAGCAACAAAGAAAAAAGCGACTACAAAAAAAGCCGCTAAAAAAACAAAGTAGTAATTTAAATATTTTAAAAGAATACGGAGCATACAATGGCAAGTAAAAAAGCTGGTGGTAGTACCAAGAATGGAAGAGATTCACAGTCGAAACGATTAGGCGTGAAAAGATTTGGCGGACAGTTAGTTAAATCAGGAACAATCATTATTCGTCAGCGTGGAACTCAGTTTCATGTTGGTAACAATGTGAAAATGGGCCGTGACCACACGATCTATTCTGTTGTTGATGGTCACGTTAAGTTTGAAAGATTTTCGAAAGAAAAATTTAAAGTTAGCGTTTACCCTAAATCTGCGTAATAAGATACGTACAGAAAAACAATTGAATAAGAGGGA
>JAYTPA010000132.1:0-58690 GCA_043747495.1 Bdellovibrio sp. | reverse complement strand
TTATTCCTTATAATCTTAAATTTTACCTTATTTTTTAATCTAGACAAGTAGTCTATTGCCATAGACTAAAGTCATATATCTAATTCTATATTAATGTCTTTTAATGAGACTGCGGCGATCCTAGTGCGCTTGATCCCAGTTTTGACCAATGGCTGAATTTACTTTGAGTGGCACTTTAAGTCTTACGACATTTTCCATAATATTTTTAATAGCCACAGAATGAATTTCAAGCTGATTTGGCAAACCCTCAAAAACTAATTCATCGTGAACTTGTAACAATAAATTCAATTCAGCTCGGTTTATTTTTTCATTTTGCATGTAGCGATTCACATCAATCATTGCCATTTTCATTAAATCACTGGCCGTTCCCTGGATCGGAGCATTAATAGCTGCACGTTCGCCAAACTTTTTAACCATGGCATTAGTCGATTCCAGTTCAGACAAGTAACGTCTTCGACCGAATAGAGTTTCGACAAATTTTCTTTCATGGGCTAATTCAATTGTCGAAGAAATATAATCTTTTATTCCACTAAATTTTTTGAAGTACTTCTCAATAATATCTTTTGATTCAGTTCTTGAAATCCCTAGGGTTTCAGCTAAACCGTAAGCCCCTTGACCGTAAGCAATTCCAAAATTAACGGCTTTAGCGATCCTACGCTGCTCTTTTGTGACATCTTTTAACCCCACAGAAAAAACTTCAGAAGCTGTCGCCGTGTGAATATCTAGATCGTCTTTAAAAGCACTCATAAGGGCTTTATCTTCCGAAATATGCGCTAAAACTCTTAATTCGATTTGTGAATAATCCAGTGAAAGTAATTTTTTATCAGCCGCTGTGATAAAAGCTTGTCGGACCCGTTGGCCTTTTTCTGTTTTAATTGGAATATTTTGTAAATTTGGATTTGTGCTGGATAGCCTACCCGTCGCAGTTAACGCTTGATTAAAATGAGTGTGCAATCTTCCCGTTTGATCAACTAGTTCAGGTAAGGCATCAACATAGGTCGATTTTAATTTTGTTAATTCACGAAAATCCATCAGATGTTTTGCAATGGGATGATTTAATTTTTCTAAAACCTCATTATCAGTTGAATAACCGGTTTTAGTTTTTTTAATAGCTTCTAGTCCCAGTTTTTCAAATAAAATAACACCTAATTGTTTAGGTGAAGCAATATTAAATTTTTCACCGGCTATTAGATGTATATCAGTTTCTAATTTTTTAATTTGAATTTCTAACTCATTTGAAAACTTTTTAAGATGTCCCACATCAAGCTGGATGCCTGATTTTTCCATAGCATACAAAATAGAAATCATTGGCTTTTCTATTTTTTCATAAATAACTTTTATATTTTTATCAACGACTTCTTGATAAACAGATCTGTTCAGCTGATCAACAATTTCAACAAAAGCTTTATAATTGTTAGCTGCTAAATCCTCTGGCAATTCAAGACTTAGCTTTTTCTGAATTAAATCTTTCAAATCAGATGTGTCACTGGCCTTTAACGTGTAACTGCCAAGCATCAAATCCCAGTCGATTTCAGCTGATACGGCGTCTTCATATGATAGGCCCACTTCTGACCAGATTTTTTTAATATCAAATCCTGACCATTTTATATTTTTATAATCTAATTGGGCTTCTGATAAATGACCAAAGCTGTAGTGTTGATTCTCAAAAATAACAAAAATTTGACTGTCATTTAAAAACATAAAAAACTTTTCATTTTTTAAACGACTTTGAATAATTTCTTTAACCCAAGGTGTGAAAATAAGGTTTCTTTTCTCTGACGAAACAGTTTCTTTTGGCGCTTCCCCAATCACTGTACCAACTACTGTAGCACCTTCTTTAACAGCTTCTTTTGATGCTGCCTTAGTAGAACTGACAACACCACCAATGTGCTGCTGTCCTTCACCTAATAAAGTTTTTTCGAAACTTTTAAAATTTAAATCCTGTAAAAATTCACGTAATTCATCAGTTTTGAAATCTTTAATACGAAAATCTTCTAAAGTTTGCTGAATAGGAATATCACAAACTATAGTCACAAGTTTTTTAGATAATATGGCAAGCTCTCTGGCTTGATTGATTTTTTCTAAATTCTTAGCCGTTAATGATCCTGTGTTCCCTTTATCAATCTGTAAATATAGATTTTCTAAATTATGAAACTCTTCAATAATTTTCTGTGCACCTTTGGGTCCAATACCAGCAATACCTGGAATATGATCTGAAGTGTCCCCTGTTATGGCTAAAAAATCGATAAACTGTTCAGGGTGAACGCCGTGTTTTTCTATAACAGCGTCTTTTGTGTAAATAAATTCTTTCATTGTATCATAAATAAAAACATTTTCATTAACCAGTTGGCTAAAATCTTTATCACCACTGACAATGTAAACTTGAAAATTTTCTTTTTCGGCCATTCTTGTAACGGTACCGATCAAATCATCGGCTTCATAACCATCGGCTTCAATATCTGCTATACCAAAAAGTTCAGCGACTTTTTTTAAGTAAGGCATTTGCACTTGTAAATCATCTGGCATTTCTGTGCGATTGGCTTTGTAGTCAACATACAAATCTTTGCGAAATGACGGTTCTTTCCGGTCGTAACAAAATAAAACGTATTCTGGATTTTTTTCACGAATCAGTTTTATAATCATAGATATAAAACCGTAGACGGCGTTAACTGGTACGCCTTTTGATGATGTTAGCGGGCGAATGGCGTAAAAGGCCCGAAAAAACATCGAACTGACATCAACTAGATAGATCTTTTTCATTCGGTAAAGATAACCCAAATTTATCCACTTGATCAACTTGATCAAACTTTTTATGGCTCATCCATGAATCACAAAGTGCATCTAATTTAATTTCATCTGAATATTCGTTAATTTGACGATTTAAAATTTGCGGGTCTAAAAGGCCAATATCTAAACGCTTTTTAAGTTCTGATTTCGTAAGGCCTAAAATAAGTGACATGTGTTCTAATTTCATAGATGCATATTAGAGCTTTTGCTCTAAGTAAGATCAAGTCCTAGCGCAGGGAATTACGACCATTTGTTTTTAAATATGACTAAGGTATTGAAACTATTCTGGAAATACAAAAATCAAGTCATGATCTGCAATTAAATCCATTTTATCCCGGGCTTGGCGTTCGATATATTCTGGATCTTTAGCCTGCTTAATCTGTAAAGCGACAAGCCCCATAGAGGCTTTTGTTTGCACCATCTGAAGGGCAATTTTATCTTGATCTCTGTAAAGTCCCAATAGCTTCCATACGGTTCCGTTCAATAGAACAGTCGAAAATAAAACAAACACTGCTACAAAAAAAACTTTTTGGGGCTGATTCAACCATCTTTCGATTACATGAGCGCTTTTACGTATTCGGTCCATGTCATCATTTTGAACTGGTTAAATAGCTTTGAAAAGCACTTTTTAGTCTAGTTTATTGACAGTTCTGTAATGCCTACACGTCAGTTGGTTTACAACCCAAAAAAATCTAAAATCTGCTATAAATAGGACATGAAAAACACAGCTTTTATTTTAATTTCAGCACTGACTTTATTTTCTCAGATTACTTTTTCTGCAGAAAAAACAATTCGTGAAAAAACTCACTACACTAAAATGGAAAAAACACTCATTCAAATTTTTATGCCTTACGCTACAGCAGCAGGTTTTAGTCGAATTAAAATCAGCACAGATGACGAAAACACACTTTATACCGGTGGAGTCATGGTTGAAGATAACATGATTAATATTGTGTTTGGATCAGAATTTAATACGGCTTATCCCAATTTACCAGAAGATGCTTATGCAAAAATTCTTTGTCATGAGCTGGGTCATATTTTTGGTGAAACACCTGAAGCAGATCAAGTTAATCAACCCATTTCCCCTGAAGCAGAAAGTGATTATTTTGCTGGGGCTGTTTGCTTAAAAAAATTATTTCGGGCTTATCCATCTAAAACATTTCAAATTCCTGATCCAGTTGTCAGTCAAAATTGTTTATCAGTGTACGCAGAACCTGAAGATCGTAAACTTTGTGAACGAATTGCAATGTCAGGATTAAATTTTTTTACAGCATTGCGCGCGAGCTTACTTAAAACAAAAGCGATTATGCCGATCGATACTTTTTATGCTCAACCTAATTTTTCAAAAAAAGAAACTAGATACTTTGATTTTTACCCGTCGCTACAATGCCGCACAGAAACTATCGCAGCTGGGGCTTACTGTAACACTTCAGAAAAATTATGGTCTGTTGGTGAAAAAAATTGGCACTGCCAATCAGGCTTAGGTGCACGTCTTGGCTGTTGGCTTAAACAATAGCTATTAATGTTATTTTCTTATTAAAAATTTTTCTTTTAAATCCGTTAATTTGAATTCTTCAATCAATTGCTGTAAGCGTTCTTGCGAAGATCTGACCACATGGTTTTTATCTTTTGAATTGTGTTTAGTCGCAATAATTAATTCATTCTTCATTGAATGTTCAAAGCCAATAAGTTCTGTCACTGTCACATCATAGCCTGAAGCCATTAACTTTAAAGTTCTTAGTACATTCGTTAAATGACTTCCAAATTCACGTGTATGGATGGGGTGTCTGAATAATTCAGACAACGGATTAGCTAACAACTGTGATTTGTTTTTACGAAGATGGCTTGCGACTTCGGCCTGACAACAAGGGATTAGCACGATATGTTTGGCTTTTTTAGCTAGTGCAAATTCTATGGCATCATCGGTAGCTGTATCGCACGCATGAAGTGCTGTCACAATATCAATTGTTTCTGGTATTTTTTTAGAATCAATCGATTCTGCAACAGACACATTTAAAAAAGACATATAGAGGAAATTTAATTTTTTAGCTAGTTCAGTTGATTTAATTACAAGTTCTGGACGAGTTTCAATTCCATAAATATGTTTTTTTATTTTTAAAGTCTTAAAAAATAAATCATAGATTATAAAACCTAAATATGATTTACCAGCGCCATGATCGACTAAATTCAAAGACTCAGATTTATCAATTGAGTCTTTAAGTAACGGCTCAATGAACTGAAACAAATGATAGATCTGTTTCAGTTTTCTGCGACTGTCTTGATTCATTTTTCCATCACGGGTCAGTATATGAAGCTCTTTTAAAAGCTCAATCGACTGACCTTCTTTAATTTCAGGAAAATTGGCAACAGTCATATGAACTATCTAAAGCCAGCTTTATCCCAGTAAATACCCATGCCGCCCAGATCTTCTTCAATACGAAGTAATTGGTTGTATTTAGCTGTGCGCTCACTACGGCATAAAGATCC
Source organism: Bdellovibrio sp. (assembly GCA_043747495.1). GTDB lineage: Bacteria > Bdellovibrionota > Bdellovibrionia > Bdellovibrionales > Bdellovibrionaceae > Pseudobdellovibrio. Next base: position 53,416 of record JAYTPA010000132.1, on the reverse strand, counting down.
CGTTTTAATTTGATGACAACCTAATGCCACTGCAAGATCTGCAATTGTGACATCTTCAGTCTCACCACTTCGGTGCGACATCACAGTTTTCATTTTATTTCTTTGCGCCAAATTAACGGCATCGAAAGTTTCTGTTAATGTTCCGATTTGATTTACTTTTACAAGTAAAGCATTTGCCGCTTTTTTCTCTAAGCCCATTCTTAAACGTTTAGGATTCGTGACAAATAAATCATCACCAACTAATTGCACATTGTGACCCATGTTCGCTGTGGCGCTAACCCAAGAATCCCAATCATCTTCTGAAAAACCATCTTCGATACTGACTAATGGATATTTTTCAGTCCATTTTCGGTAAACGGATTGTAATTCAGATCCTGAGATTTTTTGTTTTTCCCAAGTGTAAGTATTATCTTTATAAAGTTCAGTCGCTGCGACATCTAAAGCTAAGAATACATTCTGTCCAGCTTCGTAGCCCGCTTCTAAAATGGCCTCCATCAATAATTCAAGCGCCTCTTCATTTGATTTTAGAATTGGTGCAAAGCCACCTTCATCGCCAACCGCTGTCGAAAGATTTTTTTTGTGAAGAATTTTTTTCAATGTGTGAAATATTTCTGCACCTGCTCGTAAACTTTCAGCAAATGAATTATTCACTGTAGGCACGATCATGAATTCTTGAATATCTAAACCATTATTGGCATGGGCTCCGCCATTTAAAACATTCATTAATGGCACAGGCAATCTGCAGGCTTGCGATCCACCAACGTATCTGTAAAGTGGCAAATTCACATCTTTCGCAGCAGCATGAGCCACTGCTAGTGAAACACCTAAAATAGCGTTAGCACCTAATTTTGATTTATTTTCAGTGCCATCGATTTCTCTTAAAAGTTTATCAATGTAAACTTGTTCTAATACATTAACGCCCATAATTTCTGGTGCAATTTTTTCACGAACATTTTCAATCGCTTGATAAACACCTTTACCTAGAAATCTTTTTTTATCATTATCACGTAATTCGTAAGCTTCATGAGCACCAGTGCTTGCACCTGATGGAACAGCAGCGCGACCCATATGGCCATCAGCTGTTTTAATTTCAACTTCTATTGTGGGATTACCACGGCTGTCTAAAATTTCTCTGGCAACAACGCCTACGATTTCTGACATAATTATTCCCCTTACAGTTTTTGGCTATGATTCTTTTGTCGAATCAGGTTTATTCATTTTTTTTAAAGTATCAATGCTATCAAAAATAATTTGTGGATATTGATTTTTCACAATGTCCCAATCCACACGACGGAAAGCTTCTTTCATTCCTGGTGTTGGTTTTTGTCCTGCAGTTAGTAAAGTGACTAACTGATGTGCACGCACCATATAATCATGAAGTCTTGCTAAATTTTGCATAACTTGATGGGCAGGCTTTTTTACAAATTCAAATTGCACAAAGTCTTTAGGTGATAATTGCATTTGGTTGTCAGCGTGAAACATTGAATCTTTTGGCAAAGATTCTGTCATTCGTTGCAATTCTTCATTGCGACGTTGTAATTCACGATTTTTTTCTTCAAGGTCTTGACTGCTTTGTTGTAACTGTCTGATCACATCTTGCAGTAATTGCGGTGAAATCGAATACGGTTCTTGTTCTGTAAAAATGCTAGCTTGAACTTCTGGCCAATCTAATTCAAAGCGAATATGATTCCAACGACAATGACCTGCTGTCAAACCCACATAAACCGGCAAAGCCTCAAACGCTGCTTTTAAATACGTGATCACTAGCGGGTACTGTTCTGCGGGTAAAGGAATATCAAAAGAAATTCCTTTATCAGTACGAATTAAATTTTCTAAAGGTGGTTCTGGTGAAACAAAATAACTGAAAAACTTTTCAGGCTGATTAAAGATTTCTTGTGGTCTTGGCATCATGCGAAGAACGCTATCAAGAACTCCCCAAGATTTTAATTTGGGTGTTTTGTGTCCCGCTAAAATAAGAATATTTTTGTCTGAAATTAATCTCTCTAGAAAAGCTTCCATATCAGGTGCGTGCATCCAGTTCGATGGATCACGTAAACTATCCCACGCTAATTCATGTTCAGCAAAAGACGACGACAAATCAATTTTTTCTGATTCGAGATAATTCAAAATACTGTTAGTAATCTTGCAGCTGAAATGCACAGCGAAGAAGCTAGCTTCTGTGGTGCAGCATTGCAAGTTTTAATAGAGCGCGAAATTCATCAAAGTTGCCTTAATCACCATCTTAAGAGTACAATTTAGGCAATAATGCTTTATTTAAGAAAAACCCTCAGACTTATTCACGAATTGCTGGAAAACAATCAAATCCCGCACGCACTTATTGGTGGTTTTGCGTTAGCATGCTACGGATCAACGAGAGCTACTTCGGACATTGATTTTTTAATTCATGAAGATCATAAAAATAAAGTTTTAAATATTTTAAAAGAAAATAATTTTAATATTGTTCACCAGACTGATGAAGTGATGCAATTTACAGGCGTGGGATTAGTTGATTTTCTTATTGCAAGACGACCACTGTCTCAAAAGATGATTACAGAAGCTAATACTAGCGGTCCAGAAAATGTTAGCTATGTAAAACCAGAAGATCTTATTGCATTAAAAATACAGGCTTACACGAATGATCCTCAAAGACGATTACAAGATCTAGCCGATATTCAGTTTTTAATAAAAAATATTTCTGATTTAGATTTTGAGAAAATTAAAACTTATGCCGATTTATTCAACGAGTGGGAGGTTATTCTTGAAATTAAAAATAAAACCTGACTTCGAAACTTATTTCCAGTTTTTAGATGAATATTTTGCTCTTTATAATATTACGATTGAGTCATTATCTAAAAAAAGAAAGCCGATTCAAGGCCATCTTTTTCTTTTATAAGTTTATTAAAATAGGCAATCTTTTTAAGCTGTCTTCTTTATTTTTTGAAATTTAGTCGTGGGATAGTTGATTTTGTTGTCTAAAATCTCTTGATAAAATGTAGGAATATTCCCCGTCGGTTCGATAAAACCGTCAAGTTTTCCGTCTGGTTTTCGAATTAAATTTTGAATTTCAAATATCGGTGTGACTATGTATTTTCCTTTTTCATCAACGCCACGAACTTCAGATATGGCTCCGATTTTACGGCTGCCATCAGAATATCTAGAAATTTGCACGATGATTTCAATCGCTGAAGCCACTTGCGACACTAATGCTTTTTCACTGATTTTAGCATCACCGCCAGCGGCCAATGCTTCTAATCTGATGATGGCATCAATCGGAGAATTCGCATGCACTGTGCCCATACTTCCCTTGTGGCCTGTGTTCATAGCGTTAATTAATTCTAAAGCCTCGCTGGATCTGACTTCACCCACAATAATACGATCGGGTCTTAACCGAAGTGCACTTTTTAATAGATCCTTTATAGTCACTTCGCCTTTTCCCAATTGATCAGCCATGCGCGTTTCAAAACGCACAATGTGATCGTAATCAATTTGTAATTCTGAAGAATCTTCGATCACAAGAACACGTTGATTGTTGGGAATGCGTGAACACATTAAACTCAATAAAGTTGTTTTACCAGAACCTGTACCACCACTGACAATAATGTTTTTACCTAAAAACATACATAAATCTAAAAACATCCACGCATCTGGCGTGATTGTTCCAAATTTAATATATTCTGCTGGTGTGACTTTACTGGCTGTGAATTTTCGAATACTGATGACAGTTCCCTGTCTAGAAATTGGTGGAAGCACTGCTGCGATACGCGCTCCGCTGGCGGCATAGCCTTCAATCATGGGTAAGCGTGCATCTAAACGTGGTTCATCTAAATTGATTCTTCGGCCCACAGATTGCGCAATGGTATTAATTGCCGCTTGCAAAGTATCTTCGTCGGGAAACTGAGCTGTTGTTAATTCCAGCTTACCTTTTTTCTCTACAAAAATTTGATGAGGTCCATTAATAAGAACTTCGGAAACATTCGGATCATTCAAAAATTCATCGACGGGATACAATGCCCGTCTAATGACTTCTTTAAAATTTGATTGATCATCTTTGGCCATAAATTCCTATTATTAATCTAATTATTTGGCGTTTGTATTTGAAATTTCTGAAGCGATTTGTCTGGTTGCATTTGTTCCTGTTGGCACAATAACAACTTTACCTAAAGCTCCGGTTTCAGGACTTTGATAAGAATAAACACCTTCAATTTTAGGCTGGATTGTAAACGTTTTCACGACTCCATAAAGTGTATTATGTGTCTGTGAAAATGCATCCATCATAAAACTGACATTTTTTTCTTTTTGATTAAGATTAACAATGTGAATTCTATAAACTTCATCTTTTTTAAGATGAATCATCGCAGGTACAAATCCTGTTTCAGTTTGCATAATCACGATTTCCACAGAGGGCTCGATCGGATTAACAATTTTCTTTAAAGCATTGAAAATTTCAGAATCATTTTTAGCATCATCAACAGATACATTCATATTTGTTGCAGCAGGCATTCTTTGGTTTTCAATTCGCGTAAAATCAGTTTGTCTTCGCGATAAATCAATAGACCACTGTGCATGCACTGTTACTTGTATAAAGTAAAAGAATGAAAACAAGAAATATTTTAAGTAAGAACTAGTGTAATTCTTTTCTGTCTTGAAATTCACTGAATTCACGAGCGACCTCCAATGCAACAAATTCTAAAGCCTTTTTATCCATATTTAATAATGTCTCAATAAGTTTTTGACGATTGCCTGAACACGCGTTGATTGAATCGCAGGCCATGTTCACAACTTGAGGTTGATTGAACATTTCAGAACTGATTTTTTCCCAATCAGAATGTAAAACTGGATCGATAGCCCCTATTGTATAGAGTGCATCAAACACAGCTTGTAGATCTCCTTGAATAAACATGTAACCTCCGTGTGGTCTGACTGCTTAAAACAATCAGTGACCGACAGGTTACTTATCGGAAGATTTTTGCAAGACTTGAGACATTATGAGACAGTTTTTAGGAAACTAGACTTTAATCCTCTTTAGATTTTTTATCGGCTTTAAGCTGCTTATTTTTGTTTTCAATCAGCTTTTTAGCTAGCGCTGAAGGCGATGAGTTCGTTCGCATTAAATTTAGTTTTTTTTCTTTCAGAAGATTCTGACCCAGCTTCAAATCAGCTGCTGCAATTTTACCGATCAGATCTGTTTCAAAACCACCCGTTTGATACTGTTTTGTGAAATCAGGTTTTAATTCAGAAAGAATATTTTCTAAGACGACTGATGCCGTCACTTGCGCTGAAGCTGATTCTGAGTCCTGCTGAATTGTTTCAATGGACTGTTGAGTGATTTGAAATAAAGTGTCTTGCCATTCTGTTAAATCATCTAAAGGGTTTTTTACGATAGACAAAACTTTGTCTAAAATGACATCTTCGTTAGGTCTTGAAAAAGCGATGAGTACGCCTTCTTTCAAGTATTGTGTCTGCTCGTTGACTTTGTAGTCATTTACTTTTCCATACAGTAAATCACTCATTTGATCCAAATCGAGGGTTTTAAGTGTTTTGTAGTTTTCCTTAATTTCAATTTTACTGAATTGACGATCGGTGTAACGACTTTCGAAATTTATCTGGGCTTGTTCATTGTTTTTGTTCGATGTCCCGCATGAAAATAATTGTAACGACATTATCATAGCAATAAGTAATCTGAACATGCTGGGACTCCTGTGAAAGTGTTTTTACATAGTTTATTTTGAACTGATAGATATAACTGTCAATCCATGCTGAAATCTGCATCTAGACGTAAGTCTTGGGTGGTCTTGGTTCCAGTTAATAATTCGGGGCTCGACTAGCCACACAATCAGTTTTAGTTTCTGTCATACTATGTCACACTAATTTCGCAAACAAACGTAGTCAACACGGAGGATCTTTTGAAAAACGTAAACCAGAAAATAAAACTATCGACACTACTTGCTGTTATTGGATTTCTATTCACAGCTTGTACACCGTCAGCTAAACAATTAAAAGAAACTATCGAAAGCGATCCAAGCATCGTTTTTAATGCTATCGAAAAGCACCCAGATAAATTTATTGAAGTTGTTATGAAAGCTCAGCAAAACGCTCAAAAAGTTGCAGCAGACAGAGCTCAAGATGACGAGAAAAAACAAAGAGAAGAAGAATTTAAAAATCCATTACAAGCTGCTATCGAAGATGGTCGCGTTATTTTTGGAAACAAATCTGCAGCGATCACAATCGTTGAGTTTTCTGATTTCCAATGTCCATATTGTTCACGCGGTTATCAAACAGTTAAAGAAGTCTTGAAAGAATACGGCGATAAAGTTCGTATTGTATTTAAACATTTACCGTTAGATTTCCATCCTTTGGCAATGCCTGCAGCTAGATATTTTGAAGCTTTAGCTCAACAAGATCATGCTAAAGCTGAAAAGTTTCATGATGCCGTTTTTGAAAATCAAGGCATGCTTAAAGATAAAGGCGAAGCTTTTTTCAAAGAAACAGCAAAAAAATTGGGTGCTGACATGAAAAAACTTGAAGTCGCTTTAAAAGACCCAGCAGTTCAAAAAAGAATTGATACAGATATGGAAGAAGCTCGTAAATTTAACATGAGCGGAACGCCAGGTTTTATCATCAACGGAGTTTCATTACGTGGTGCCTATCCGTTCCCAGCATTCAAAGAAATTATTGATCAACATTTAGCTAAAGCTAAATAATAGATCTGTCACTTTAGCCTGTAAGTACTGAATTCATATAGTATAGGTTTAAACAAAAGGGTTGGATTTTTTCCAGCCCTTTTTTTATATCAAAAATCGGCACTCATATTGCAAATTGTTCCCATTGACTAAAAAAGCACCAACTAGTCATTAAAAAAGGGGACAAAATGATCCAATCGAAAATAAAAAATAAGACCCAATTGTGGGTAAAACAATTCCTGATCGTCAACTTAATCAGTTCAATTGTCAGTATGGCCGCATTCTCCGAACCAAGCGAAACTAAAACACAAAAATTAGTTCGAACCAGTGAATCAGGCATCAGCTTAAACACCCAACTTTCAAAGAACACTTACAAAAAAGAAGACTACCAAGCCCCTTATACTATTGAAGTCCCCTACCAAGTTGAAGAAACATACACAGAACAAATTCCTTACACCGTTGAAGTCCCTTACACTGATTACGAAACAGATTATCGCAATGAATACCGATGCGAAAATGTCACCCGCTACCGCGATGAATATCGCTGTCATGATGTGACCCGATACCGCGATGAATACCGTTGTGAAAATGTGACCCGCTACCGCGAGCGTTGTGAAAACAAACAAGAATGTTATCTTGTTCCCGGAAGGCCTGGTCAATGTCGTGAAGTTGAAGAGTGTGGCACCAATGCTCATGGCCAACGAATTTGCAAAACACGCAGAGTTTGTGATTCAGATGGTGAACCACAAAGACAATGTCAAAATAGACAAGTGTGTGAAAGAGAACCTTACATAGACCGCGAATGTCGTACAGAGCGTGAACCGTACACAGATCGTGAATGTAAAAACGAAAGCATTCCTTACACTGAACAAGAATGTAAAAACGTCAGCGTTCCTTATCAAAAACCAGTGACAAAATACCGCACTGAAACACGCTACAACGAAGTCACCAAAACACGAACTGTCACAAAATACCGTACGGAAGATCATTGTTGCAAAACAGAAACAAGAACTGTTTTTGATAAACAATTACAATTTAATGTTGAACTTCGTTTTCCTGAAAATGCCATTTTAAATGATCAAGAAAAAGATAACATTCAGGTTAAATTGAAACAAGTTAACCCAATCAGTTTAGACATCGAAAATTTAAATTCAGTTCATCATTACAAAATAGCTAATACTAAAGTCACTGGCAGCAATGTCGTGATTGATTTAGCACTTCAGTCACACTTGAATTTAACAAACGCAGGAATTCAGTCTATTGAATTAACAAAAATAGATGTGAATAAAAATACTGAACTGTTAGAAATATCTTTAAAAGATCTTATCTTGAACACAAAAGTAAACTCATCTGTTCAAATTGATCTTATAGATCAATCAAACCAGTCACTGATTGAAAGCTTAACGCCAATAAAAGTAGATGGATTTTATAAAGCCCAATCAACATATAAAATTCAAAAAAATATGAAAATTGATGTTATTGTTAAAGTTATCAGAACTGGCATTGTTGTCGAAAACCAAACGATTCAATTCGATGTGATCAAAAAAATTGATCGCACAGAATTAACCGAAGAAGATATCATCAAATTAAAAGATAAAAATTTGATTGTTTTATCATCTGATACGACAAACCAAGCTGTAAACATCTCAATCAATGACTTAACTATAGCATCAGAACATGTACAGTCTAGTTACACGCTGACATTAGGCGTGCAGCACTCAAGTCTTAAAAAAGGCCAAAGAGTTGTTCTGATCAAAGATAAAGTTCTTAGTCGAATAGGAACATATCAAATAACTGACCTATTAAGCGCACAAGATATTAAAACTTATATGAAGAAAGGTTATAATTTTGGTTTTCAAATTGTTGTTGAACGCAATGTTAAAGTAAATGGTTCAAATCAAACGGTTAAAATTACACAACAAAATATTAACATAATTAAATAACCTGTTAAGGCTAAACAATTACTTTTAAAACTTTATTTGTTAATACAACTTCGCTTCTTGAAACATCAACAAGAAGCGGAGTCACCAAAAGACCTTGACCGATAGCTTCTCTGAGTAATCGGCCATATTTAGGATCAAATTCATCACAAGGCGAAAAAACATCCACGTCTGATCTTTGCACTGTAAAAATAAATTCACATTTATGACCTTGTTTCATAAGATCAATCATTTCAACTATATGTTTTTGACCGCGCTCGGTCACAGCATCAGGAAATTGCGCATGAGATTTTTTGCCAATAACTGCTTTATAAGTTGTATTTTTGATTTCAATAAAATGTTTTTTTGTTTTGTCATTGTCTAAATCATCTTTTTTCAAAACAAAAACACCATCCAAGCGTGATTCTTTTGAAATTTTATATTCAGGCTTATAAAATGTGTATTCTGACCAGTGTTTTAAAAATGGCTTCCCTGTTTTAAATGAATTTTGAATGGCTTCTGTGACAATTTTATTTGGATTTGATGTGTTCACACCGACCCAAGTTCCATCGACTGTCTGAACCGATTCTAGTGTACCCTTAAGCTTTTTAGATTCATCGCCGTGTAAGGAAAACCAACACTTTTGTGCAGGCTTAGCCTCTTTATCGATGACACCTTTCATAGACCCTGTGTTCGGAACATGAATAGTGACTTTTTCTATTTTATTTTTTTCGTTCGTATATTCTACATCTGCAAAAAAACGTTTATAGCGTGAAATTAATGTTCCTTCGATCAGTTCTTTTTCAAATTTCATAAACTATTACATTCTTTCAGGAACAGGAACTCCCAACAAAGCCAAGCCCTGCTTGATCACTTGTCCCGTTGCATAAGCCAATGCTAATCGTGCAGTTTTTAGATCAGTTGTTTCAGCTGTGCCAATCGGACAGTCATGATAAAAATTATTAAATTTTTTGGCCGTATCATATAAATAAGTACAAACAGATGCGGGCTTATAATTTTCAGCCGAATTTAATATGACAGTATTAAAGTTCATCAAATGCTGCATCAATTGTAATTCAGAAGCGTGAATTAATAATTGACCATCTGCTTTATCATCCAAGTTATAGTTTAATTTTTTAACTAATGAATTAATTCGTGCGTAAGAATATTGAATAAACGGACCAGATTCCCCGTCTAATTTTGTCCATTCATTCATTTCAAAAACTATTTTTTTATTCGTGTCTTGTTTAAGCATTCCGTACTTAATAGCGCCTTTAGCCACTTGTTCACTGACTAAATCAATTTCGGTGGCAGACCATTCGTTTTCGTAGCGCTTCAAATAATTTTCTTGAATATGATTTTTCATCGTACTGACTAATTTTGTCAGCGGCACAATGTTGCCTTTACGTGAACTCATTGCGCCATCTGGAAGCTCAACGTAATTGTATTGTAAATGGAAACAATCTTTTGCTTGTTCAAAACCTAAATGCTCTAAGGCTTTAAAGACTTGTTTAAAGTGCAAAGCTTGTCTTTGATCCACGACATAAATTGATTTCTGGATTTTAAAATCTTCAAATTTTCTTCGCGCTAGTTCAATATCTTTTGTCGCATAAAGACCTGTGCCATCGGATTTTAATAACAAACAAAAACCTAATTTATCAGTTTCAAAATCTAAACCGATGGCGCCTTGTGATTCTTGCAGTTTGCCTTCAGCAAAGTATTTTTTAATTGTTTTAACAGACGCTGAATCCACATCAGATTCGAAATACCATTGGTCAAATTCTATCCCCGCCCATTTGTAAACATCTTTCATCAGATCGATCGACCACTGACGTGTTTCTTTCCATAGATCAAAGTATTCGCCTGATTTTGATTCTAATTGTTTTAAAATTTCAGTTAATGTTTTTTTATTAATTTCACCTTGAGGTGTGGTTTCTTCGTCTTCTAATTTTAAATTTCCTTTAGAATACATGGCGCCTAACCATTCACCTTTGTTTGTGGCTGGGGCTTTTTCAGTATTGTGAAATTTCATGTACCATAAACATTTTGCAACGTGTGTGCCCACATCACCAGGAAAAGTCGCAGACAAAATATCATAATTTGAATAACGCAAAAGTTTGACGATCGCATCACCCAGGCACATGTTTCGCATATGCCCCACATGCAGTTCCTTGTGAGTGTTCGGCTGCGAATATTCGATCATCATTTTCGGCGTGTCAGTGGTTAATTTAGTTTTAAAAGTTTCCCCAGAAATAACAGGTATTATCACTGATTTAAATAAAGTTTCAGAACTGAATTTAATATTTAAATAAGGCCCAGCGGCTTCAACGGAACCCAATTCAGTTGCTAATTTTTTGTTTTCTGAAATTTCCTGTTTAATATCTGCAGCCAAAATTTGCGCTAATTGCGGAGGTGCTTTTTTAAGATGTTTGGCTGTGATAAAACAACCAAAAGCCAAATGCCCAAGTGCTACATTTGGTGGATCGACCAAAGATTTGTAAATATCAACAAGTGTGATAGTTTCTGAATCCACGTCTGCATCAGCAAGGTGCTTTTTAATGCATTTTAAAAGCACTTCTGAAACTAATACGCGCAATGGTTCATGAATTAATGTCATTTGAAAACCTCGAAATTTCTTTTCTCACAATTTCATTGTAAAGTCTTGCCTGAATTTCACATTAGAGCTAGAACTACCTTGGAATTATTTGAGCTAAATTATGATAAGACGACCTTAATGTATTGCTTAAAAAGGCGGCATATGGAAACCAATCAAAACCCTCCTAAAACAGTCATCAGAAAACCTGATTGGCTTAAAGTCAAAGCGCCGTCAGGCGAAAATTATATGCGCATCAAAGAAATGCTAGGCGAATTAAAATTAGCTACTGTTTGCCAAGAAGCCAAATGCCCAAACATGGGTGAATGTTGGTCTGGCGGAACGGCAACGTTTATGTTGATGGGCGAAGTTTGTACACGCGGTTGTCGTTTTTGTAATGTCAAAACCGGAAACGCAAAATTAGGCCTACCTCCTGTTGATCCTTTCGAGCCAGAAAAAGTGGCTTATTCAATTTCTCAAATGAAATTAAAATACGTAGTGATCACATCTGTTGATCGCGATGATATGCCCGATCAAGGTTCTGATCATTTCGCTAGAACTGTAAAAACTGTTAAAAAATTAGATCCTGATTTGATTGTTGAAATTTTAACTCCAGATTTTCGTGGTGATGAAAATTTAATTCTTCACTTAGCTGCAAGCTACCCAGATGTATTTGCTCATAATATCGAAACTGTTGAAAGATTAACTCCGTCAGTTCGTGATCCCCGAGCAAAATATAAACAGTCGATGGATCTATTAGCTTTAGTTAAAAAATTTGATTCAAAAATTTATACAAAATCTTCAATCATGTTGGGCTTAGGCGAAAAAGATGAAGAAATCGTGCAAACATTAAAAGATCTTCGTGCTGTTGATTGTGATGTAGTAACTTTTGGTCAATATTTACAACCGACAACGAAACATTTAAAAGTTCAAGAATTTATAACTCCTGAAAAATTTAATCACTGGCAAAAAGTAGCCGAAGACATGGGGTTTCTGTATGTGGCCTCTGGCCCGCTTGTACGAAGCTCTTACCGCGCTGGTGAATTTTTCTTAGAAGGTATGATTAAACAACAAAAATCATTGAATACGACAGTTGAAAGGAATCCATAACATGGCAGATATTAAACTTCCTGAATTAGGCGAAGGCGTTACAGAGGGCGAATTAGTTAAATGGTTAGTTAAACCAGGAGACACTGTTAAAGCCGATCAAACTGTTGCTGAAATCATGACTGACAAGGCCACTGTTGAAGTTCCAACACCAACTGCTGGTGTCGTTAAAGAGTTACTTTTTAAACCAGGCCAAGTGATTAAAGTTGAATCTGTGATTTTAAAATTAGATGCAGCTGGCACCACAACTTCTGCACCTGCTCCAACTAAACCCGCCACTCCTGCTGCCGCTGCAACACCACCTACATCAACAGCTGCTTCTTCATCAGCAACTTCTTCTGCATCCTTCGATGTGAAACTTCCTGAATTAGGTGAAGGCGTTACTGAAGGTGAATTAGTCAAATGGACTGTGAACATTGGCGACACGGTTAAAGCTGACCAAACTGTTGCTGAGATCATGACTGACAAAGCCACTGTTGAAGTTCCAACACCAACTGCTGGTGTTGTTAAAGAATTTAAATTTAAAAAAGGTGATGTGATCAAAGTTGAATCCATCATTCTGACTTTATCTGGCGCTAGTAGCACTTCAAAACCATTAGCTGCCACAAACGGACACGCTAATGGTCATGCACAAGCAGCACCAACGACTACTGCTCCTCAGGCTATGTCCGCAGCTTCAGTATCACCTATGGGACAAATTCATCCGCCAGTAGCCGATTCAAGAGTTCTTGCAACTCCTGCAACTCGCAGATTAGCCCGCGAATTAAATGTGGATATTAATGTGATTACTGGATCAGGTTTAGCTGGCCGAGTAACCCGTGAAGATGTTTTAACTAAAACAGGTTCTGCATCGGTTGGAACTAAAGCAACTTCTGGAACAGGTGCAACTTCTGCTGGAAGCCCTTCAATGAATTTTCCAAAACCAGCTTACAATTCAACGAATGCTGCGCTTGAAGAACGTGTTGATCTATTAGGAATTCGTAAAAAGATTGCACAGAACATGCAAATGGCCAAAGCCATCATTCCGCATTTCACATTGATGGATGAAGTTGATGTGACTCAGTTGGTAGGTTTACGTGAATCTTTAAAAGATTACGCTGAAAAAAATGGAACTAAAATTACTTATTTACCATTTGCAATGAAAGCGATGATTGCTACTATTAAAGAATTCCCGATGTTTAATGCTTCGATTGATGATGCAAATTCACAAATCGTTTACAAAAAATATTTCAATATTGGTTTTGCTGCTGACACGCCGAACGGTTTAATGGTGCCTGTCATTAAAAATGCTGATCAAAAAACGATCTTAGAAATTTCAAAAGAAATTATTGATCTTTCAAAACGCGCCCGTGATGGAAAACTAAAACCAGATGAAATGAAAGGCGCTACAATCACGATCACGAACATCGGTTCAGTGGGTGGAATGTATGCGACTCCGATCATTAATCATCCTGAAGTGGCGATTCTTGGTATGTACAAAATCCAAGACAAACCAATCATCAAAGACGGTCAACTGTCTTCAATCAAAGTCATGAATTACACAATCACTGCAGATCATCGTTTAATCGATGGCGCAGTGGCTGCTAATTTCTTAAAATCATTCTTCCAGAAAATTCAAAACCCTGGAATTTTAATGATGGGGATGAATTAATTATGCAAAATTTTGACATCGTTGTTATTGGTTCTGGTCCCGGCGGTTATGTCTCTGCAATTCGTTCTGCGCAATTAGGTTTTAAAACCGCAATCGTTGAACGTGAAGCTTTAGGCGGAGTTTGCCTCAACGTAGGTTGTATTCCTTCAAAAGCCATGATCACTGCGACTCATTTATTACATAAAGCTCAGCATGATTTCAAAACAATGGGGTTAAATATCAAAGGTGGCATCGACGTTGATATGAAAACTTTAGTGAAATGGAAACAATCTGTTTGCGATAAAATGTCTGGTGGAGTTAACCAACTTTTAAAAGGCAACACCGTCACAGTCATCAAAGGCCAAGCTGAATTTAAAACAGCTAAAGAAATCACCGTTAAATCTGCAACTGGAACTGAAAACATCACAGCCAAATACTTCATCGTAGCTACAGGTTCACGTCCAATCGAAATCCCAGGTTTTGCTTTTGACGAAAAAGATATTTGTTCATCTACAGGCGCTTTAAATTTTGATGAAATCCCAAAACGCGTTGTCACAATTGGTGGTGGCTACATTGGTTTAGAAATTTCTTCGTACTTACGCAAATTAGGTTCTGAAGTTATTGTTGTTGAAGCCAACACTTCATTACTTGCTGGTGTTGTTGATCCAGATTGTGCGCAAGTAGTCCACCGTAAAGCAGAAAAAGCGGGAATCATTTTCAAACTTGGCGCAAAAGCCAAGGGCCAAAAGAAAACGAGCACTGGTTATGAAGTCACTGTTGAAATCAATGGTAAAGACGAAGTCATCAAGGCCGATAAAATATTAGTTACTGTTGGTCGAAGACCCAACGGTGATCAATCAAATCTAAAAGGCGCAGGCATTGCTGTTGATGAACGTGGTTTTGTTAAAGTCGATGCTCAACGTAGAACTAATATTCCGCACATTTTTGCAATCGGTGATATCTGTGGCCAACCGATGTTGGCGCATAAAGCTTCGCATGAAGGCGTGATGGTCGCTGAAATTATTTCTGGCGTTAACCGCGTTTACGATGCAAAAACAGTTCCTGCAGTGGTTTTCACAGATCCAGAAATTTCATCTGCCGGAATGACTGAAGCTGAATGTAAAGCCAAAGGTTTTACTGATTTATTAATCTCTAAATTTCCATTCGCAGCCAATGGCCGCGCAGTCAGTATGTCAGAAACAGAAGGTTTCGTAAAAATGATCGCTGATAAAAAAACGCATGTGCTACTTGGTATTCACATCGTAGGCCCTGAAGCTTCAAATTTAATTTCTGAAGCGGTTCTAGCCATCGAAATGGGCGCAAGGTTAGAAGACGTCGCTTTATCGATCCATCCACATCCTACATTGGGTGAAACCATGATGGAATCCGCAGAGGCAACGTTAGGTCACGCGATTCATATTATTCAAAAACCTTTGGCTGGTAAATCGGCACATGCTTAGGATTGTATTAGCTGGCTTATGTTTATTAGTTTTTTCGTGTTCGTCTAGCACTCAAGTTGCTAATACCAGCGAAGGTGTTCAGACTGCGATGACTTTGGGTGTGAACAAACTTAATAATGCTTACAATGAAGATGATTCATCAAAAAAAGTGTACGTAAAAATCACCGGTCAAATAGTGCTTTCTGAAAAATGCTATTTCACGACGACGAATCATGCTGTTGAGCTTGTTAAATTAAATGCTAAAAAGCCTGAGCTGTTCAGTCTTGTTGATCGTGAAAAGCTAACCTACACAATAGCAGGCCGTACTGCTGATGGTGATTATTTACTAAACCTGGTTAGAACTCGTGATTCAAAAATTATCGACAGCAAAAAGTTACACGTTAATAGCCAACACGATCAGTTCACAGTTAATTTTAATGGGTGTTTGTAAAATCCGGGGTTTTCAATCAGCTTTGGCGCCATTTTTTTGCTTCAGCAAGAATTTCCTGAATCAAATTAGATTTTAATTCTGTGTATTTCTCACGGGTCACTTGTGATTGCTGAACAAGATCTAATTTAAGATTTTGATATGCATTTGCTCTTTTTGGATGAGCAATTAAGTAGTCTCGAAATAACAGATGCTTTTCTATTTCTACATTACCTTTGGCAAAAGCGTGAATATGTACGAAGCCTACAGTTTTTTCGAAATTATATAAGACGCAGTATCTTCGTCCTTTAATACCATATTCTCCTTTGTATTCGTAGCCTAATGCCTCTAGCTTTTGGTGATTTTGATCCATGATCTCGAGTGCAGATACTTCAATGAGAATATCGAGAATGGGCTTCGCAAGAATTAAAGGAATACTTGTAGATCCAATGTGGTGAATTTTAAAACTGGGGTCATTAAGTTCAGCTTGGATTCTAGTACTTTCTATCTCAAAGGCATTTCTCCAATCCAGTGGACAAGATTTAAGTTCAACCCTACCCTCACGCAATAATCCTAAATTTAAATTTTCGAGAATTTGTATTATTGTCATCAGTTTCAAGTGTACATTTTGCTTACTTAAGTGTCTATCGACCCACTCATTTCCGTCTAAATAAAAAGAGCCTAACAGCTTCTCCCTTGCATACAAACAGCCGGGATTTTAAGTCCCCTCCGATGGTCTTGATTTCAAATCAAAACTTCCACTAACGTGCAGGTAAAATCATTAAAATCCGCGTATTATTATAATGATCGATACGACCATTATAATTATCTGCAAAAACTCTTTAGATAACCTGATAAAGCGTCGATAACGTAAATACTTCTGCTTACGCATATCGGACCTCCGATTAAAAAGTCGGATATTTGTACGCACATAAAGCTGTTAGGCTCATACCTTAACAGCTTTATGCATTTTTAAGCCCAATCGGTTACTTATTTTTTACTATCAAGAATAACTTTTAAAAGAATTTGACCAAACAATTCTGAAGAAATCGGGTCTCTGCCAGTAACAAGTTTGTCATCGACAACCACATGGGGTTTTCCTTCAATACCAGCATCATAAGAAACTAATCCTATTTTTTCTAATAATCCCCGCACACGGTAATATCCAGTTACTTTTCGACCAGCAGCTAGTGGAGTTTGTCCGTCAAAGTTATTAACCAACCCAAGTAAACCTGTCGATGAACAAATTAACCCTACAATCTTTCCAGAGGTTAAAGACTCATTTAAAATTCGATGAACTTCTTCATTTGGAAAATAATCTGTCCAGGCACCGTTTCCACCTGCAAAGACAATGGCGTCGTAGTTTTTAAGATTAACTTGATTAAAAACCAAGTCAGCTT
Organism: Bdellovibrio sp.; assembly: GCA_043747495.1. Classification (GTDB taxonomy): domain Bacteria; phylum Bdellovibrionota; class Bdellovibrionia; order Bdellovibrionales; family Bdellovibrionaceae; genus Pseudobdellovibrio. Next base: position 36,221 of record JAYTPA010000132.1, on the reverse strand, counting down.
TGACAGAAGAGTATTCAGTATTACGAACATCGGGATAGACATCACCTACCTGTTTTGCAGCGACAGTAATTACAAAACCTGCTTTTTCAAAAATTTCTCTTGGCTTATAATGTTCTGGGGCCCAGAAGCCTTCGTTAACAATCATAAGAACACGCGGTGCTTGATCGACTGCAAAAGCTGTTGCGATATTTAACATGATAGCTACAAACACTAAAAATCTAATAAGTTTCATTCAATACTCCTGTGTATTAGTTATTAAATGGACTTGTATCTATTTTTTTGCTATTAATATATTTTAATTGTTAAATGTTGGGTATAAATATTATAAATAGGTAGGATATGGATTTAGACCTTAATCTTCTTAAATGCTTTCAGGTTGTAGCCTATAATGAAAGTATTTCATTAGCCTCGTCCACACTGCATCTTTCACAGCCAGCAATTAGTCTTCAAATTAAAAGGCTCGAAGATCAAGTTGGCCGACAGCTTTTTGACCGGCATAACCGAGGCCTGATTTTAACAGCTTTCGGCAGACAATTTCTTGAAAAGACAAAGCATCTACTAGAGATCAAAAGTGAATTAATTAGTCTTATTGAACGCACTGAAGGTTTACCGTCAGGAGGCCTTCGTGTTGGAACATACACAACCGCTTCATCTTATTTACTAGCCGCATCAGCTCATCAATTTCTTTCTGAAAATAAAAAAGTGTCTTTGTCTTACGACTATTCAGAAAGCAAGTTGCTATTGGAAAAAATAAAAGATTACCGCTTAGACTGTGCCGTACTTACAGATGTTCCGTTTGATAACTTATTAAATTCAGATATTTTTTTTAAAGATGAACTTGTGTTTGCTATTTCAACAAAACGAAAGGACTCAAAAATAAAACAGATCAGCCCGAAAGATCTTTCAAAGTTTGATTTTCTTTCTTATCCCTTAAGATATGACCTTTGTTACAAAACTGTTGAAGCCAAATTTGGAACCCATCTAAAAAAATGTCATGTCCCTGTAGAAACAGAAAGTTTTGATACCCTTAAGCAAATGTTACTGCTTGGTGCTGGGGCTACATTTATTCCCAAATACCTCATTGCAAACGAACTAGAAAAAGGGGTTTTAACAGAAATCCGTATTAACCAAATCAAATTGCCGATTTCTTTTTACTTTGTTACTAAAAAGGATACAGAACTGTCAGCAGCAACCAAAAAGTTTAAAGACATAGTTCTGGGTCAGTTCTCAGATAATTTTAAGGGCTGATTATAGCTATTTTGTCGCGATACTAGTTCAGCAACATATTGAGAAACAAAATCTTGGAAGACATAAGATGCACTACCCGTGGATTGCTCAATAACAATAAAGTTGTGATCACCTTTAGTTGTAGCAAGAAGCTGCGATCTACCAAGTGAATTCAAAGTCTCATAAATTTCATTCACGTTACAGTAAGGATCATCAACCGAAATGATCATCTTAAGTTGAATATTTGAATCATTAAGAACATTACTGTATGTTTTTTGAAATGGAGCTTCTACAGAACAATTTGGAGTTAAAAGAATATGATTTTTTGCCAAAGCTAATGAATGACCTATCGCTTTTGTTGAAAAGCTCTTTGTAATAAGAGTTGTTTGATCTGATTGAAAACCATATGTTTTCTGAGCATTCAGAATGACGTTTTGAATATCTCTTTCTGCTCTTTGAAGTTCCAATTCTGAAATTTGTGGTGTGTCTTCAGACCAGTTAAAGCGAATTGTTAAAAATCCACGGATCGCTAAATTTTCTGCCAAACTTGAAAAAAGTCTCTCCTGCATAAGATATTTTTTTGCTGGAGCAATGATGACCAATCCTTTGATTGCACCCAGAGGCTTACTCGTCATTGTCTCGACGGCTCTGGCTTGAATGGAAACTGCTACAGTAAGAATCAAAAAAGCTAATCTTAACATTGAAAACCTCCCAATTGGTTTTGTTTGCGATTAAGACCTTATAAAATAAACAAGCGATTATGTCTGTTGTTTATTTTTGTACGTTATGTTGGTATATATACAACATGCTGAAATTTACAATTCCTCCAGAATACTGCCTTATCATCAACGCTTTCAACCAAGCGAACTCACTTCGAGGCGCTGCTTTAATTCTTGGAATGGACCCACCATCGCTGGTTCGCAAAGTGCAAAAGATTGCTTCAGAATTTGGCTACCTTCAAAAAGTGGGTAACCGATGGGCCGTTACAGAAGCTGGGCGCAGAGTAGCCATATGGACTGAGGAAATCATTCGAAGCCAAAACGAACTTGCCATGGAAAAATCGACTCTTCGAGTTTCGTCATTTGCCTGGTTAGCAGAAGAAATGTTGATTCCTGAATTCCCAAATCTAAAAAAACTTCTGGGCGAAAATCAATCATGCACTTTCAAATTAACAGCCCACAACCAAGAGCAAGAATTACTTCAAGGAAGAACAGATCTTGTTATTCAAGGGCATGCACCGACCGATCCTTCAATAGCTTATAAAAAAATTTCATCGCACAACTGGGTTGTTGTAGGTCCTTATTCCTGGAAAAAAGCGTTTGCGGGACTTAGCGAAGCTCAAACTATCGACCTACTTAACAAAAAGAATTTTATTCGCCACATTGATTTGAATCCCGAAAATGCTCTTAGATTTCAACCTATGAACCGAGGGTCAATGACTGCAGATGCTGTCATTGGACTAAGATCAGCCGTTGTTAATGGCGAGGGCTGGAGCGTTCTACCCGCGATGTCAGTCCATAATTATTTAACCCATAAAAAATTAGTAAAAATAGACATACCGATATTCATTAAAGATGAAGTCTCTGTATGGTGGCTGCGCGCAAGAAAAGATATGACCGAAACATCAAAAGTTGTGGTAAAATGGGCAGCAGGATTTAATCCAGCGATGACTTCCTTGAACAAATCATATATAAAATCATTATGATCTTTGAAGACTGGGGACTGATTCCTTACGGCGAAGCCCTTAACAAACAATTAAGTTATTTAGAAACACTGGATGCAGCTTTATCAAAAGGTGAAGATCATCCGGGTTTCTTGATTTTTTGCACGCACCCCGCAGTGGTCACGACGGGTCGACAAACAAAACCTGATGATATATTTTCTTGGACAGGTGATGTGATTGAAATTTCCCGTGGCGGTCGCGCGACCTATCATGGACCTTCACAAATTGTTGTGTACCCGATTATCAATTTAAAAAATCCCCGCAAATTCCGAGGTGCGCAGGAAATTCGTGGTTATCTTCGTGATTTTGAAAAAGCCATAGTGCTAACGCTGAAAGAATTTGGTATCGAAGCTGTTGGTAAAACCCCGCAAAAAATTCCCGGAGAACAAGCTGAAACTGATGAAACCGGCGTTTGGGTGGGATCACAAAAAATCGCATCACTTGGCATTGCTGTGAAAAAATGGATGACCTATCACGGTGCTGCGATAAATTTCCTGGATGATGTTTCTGCCTTTGTTGGAATTAACCCTTGCGGATTTAAAACCGAGACCATGATTTCTGTTGAAAAAAAATGTAAAGAATTAAATCTTAAAAAACCAGATGTTGAATCTTTTAAATCAGTTTTAAAAAAATATCTTTTAGAAATTTTATAACTTATAAAAATAAACATAAACATAACCATCAGTTCCACTGTTACATATTGTGTTATCTGCGTTTCCGGCTCCACCTGTTGCATTAGCCCCTGGCATAGTTGCAGGAGTCACTGTTGAATAGGGATTTACTCCACCACCGTTTTGAAAAGTAGCGCCGACACCATTGCACGCACCGCCACCACCGCCGCCACCTTTAGCAGACCCACCACCTGTGTTGGCCACATTTCCAGGTTGTGAGCACCCAGGGCCGCCTGATCCAGGCTGACCACCGCCACCTTGCCGACCACCTCCGCCGCCACCGCCACCAGCAGTGATAACTTCTGTTCCGCTAACTGTGACCGAACTGGCTGCTCCGCCGCCGCCGCCGGCACCTGATGCCATTCCTGATCCGCCACCGCCGCCGCCGTATCCGCCCATGCCACCAGATGTTCCACCGTCCGCAGGTGCTGCACCAAGTCCGCCAATACCAACGCCAGATCCGGCTGTTCCACTGACACCAGGTACAGCGTTTCCACCGAAGTAAGCGCCGGCTGTTCCACCATTGCCGGCATTTATTCCGCAAGCTGTGGATCCGCCGCTGCCTAGTCCGCCGACTTTAACAATCACATTTTTTAATTGGACAACTTGAATTGTCGAACTTGTCGCATACCCACCAGCCGCACCATTTTGACCAATTGATCCACCACTGCCATAACCACCGCCACCACCAGCGCCCCACAAATGCACGGTCATCGTGTTACAGCCGTAGGGAACAGGTAAATTAAAAGTACCAGAAGCATTGTAAGTATAAATAAAAGTGTTTGGTGTACATTCTAACTTTCGCCAAAAAGCAAACGGAATAAAAACTTGGGCATCGACTTGCAACGATATAAAAAAAACGATAGCAATTAATAATTTTGCAAAAAAATGAGAATCTTTAAAAGTCGTCCACTTTGACTTACAATTCATGTTTCTTTAATTTTAATTTAATCAAAAAATTAAGCACGAATATATAAAACAAGATTCCATGACATTATTTTCATGATATTTTGATTTGAATTTTTATTGTCTGATTTTTTATGATTTATAATCGAGAAAAAGAAATATAAACGTAGCCGTCAGTACCGCTGTTACAAATCGTATTGGTGTTACTTCCTGCTCCGCCGAATGCATTAACCCCTGAACTTACACCAGGAGTTATACCAACAGATGGAGTGACTCCAGTTCCATTTTGAAATGTTACACCGACACCGTTACAAGCTCCGCCACCGGCACCGCCGCCCTTTGGAGAACCACCACCTGGATTTGCTGCTGTACCGCCTCCTGAACAAGCTGGACCACCTACCCCTGTCTGGCCACCGCCGCCTTGCCGACCACCGCCGCCGCCGCCGCCGCCAACAATAACGGTTTCAGTCCCATTTACAGTGATTGATGTACTACCACCGCCGCCGCCGCCGTAACCAGATGCAGATCCTGATCCACCGCCACCGCCGCCGTAACCGCCGCCGCCGCCGCTGGATCCTCCATCTTGACCGATAGCACCAAGACCACCAATACCAACACCTGCACCTGCAGTGCCGCTAGCAGCAAGAACCGCACTTCCACCAGCGTAAGCTCCGGCACCACCTGAACCAGGTGCAGGTGAGGTACAAAAAGTAGAACCACCGCTACCGCCCTGACCGACTTTGACAACTATAGAACTCAGTTGCGTAACAGTTATTGTCGAACTGGAGGCATAACCTCCAGCTCCGCCATTTCCACCCAAGGCACTACCAGATCCAAAACCGCCACCACCGCCGGCTCCCCACAGATGAACAGTCATTGTGTTGCAGCGGTATGGAACACTTATGTTGTATGTTCCCGATACAGCAAATGTATAAATATATTTGCTCGGGACACATTCAAGATTTTGCCAGTAAGAAAATGGAATATATATCTGAGCAAACGAATTTTGCGCAGCCAGAGACGCAAGAACGAAAAAAAGTATTCTAAAAACGTGCAGTTTTAATAATGTAAACACACCTCAAATTATAGCACAGTTAGCTTGTGAAAATAGATCTAGAGCTGAAAAAGCAAATCAACAATCCTAAAACTGGACCAAAATAAGACAAAACATTATTTTTATGTTTAATCCTTAGATATATTTTTGAACTTTAATGAGAAGCAATTGCATAATTTCCGCAACTCCAACCCCTAACGTCAGAAAAAAAATAACACCCGCGATAGCCACTAAATAGCTTAAACCAATCAGTAGACCATCTTCTTCTAAGCTACCCACAGCATTCATAATTAAAAAATAAGCTGGAACCGAATTCGTAAATGGGATTGGCAAAGGCAGCGCCAATAAAAAAGCAAATAGCATGATTAATAAACCATTAAAAATTTTTGCTGGTAGCGATGTGGATAAAAAAGTAAATCTTGGTTTAATTAATTTTTCAGTGCGTTTTAAAACTTTGATCAATGTTGATGTGCAACTTTGTAATAAATTTTTCTGGATTATTTTTTCGTGAAAACGTTTTGGCACCCAAGGTTTAATCTGAAAAATCATTAATAAACCACTTAAAAAAATCACTGCACCCAATATTGAAGATAAGCCAAATAATGGCAATGGCTGGACGAAGGGTAAACTTAAGAATAAAATAATTAACGGATGACTGCGGTTTTGAAAGAGATCAATCAGTTGTTTCAAAGTTAAGCCGTTTGGCTCTGATTTTTTTTCAATGTCTAAAATAATTTCTTTTAAAGTCAGAACTGGCTTCATTCTGCTTTGCCCGCAACTCCGCTGGCCATAATAATTGTAGCTTCGCCTTTAACACAAAAATCACCGTTACTTTTCACAGCTGTTGTATTGACCACAGCTAAACCGCGGCCTTGGTGAACTTTTGTGATTTCAATATTAAAAGTGATATCTTCATCAATATAAACTGGATTGTAAAATTTTAAAGTTTGCCCACGATAAATTCCACCGGTGCCAATTGTTTCAATTAACACGCGTGAAACAATGGCCCCTAAAATCATACCATGTGCGATTCTTTTTTTAAAAATAGTTGTAGCCGCGTACTCTTCATCCAAGTGAATCGGATTAAAATCACCAGATAGTTCAGCAAACTGGCGAACCATCTTGTCAGTGACTTTCACAGTAACCGAAGCTTTATAGCCAACGACTATTTTATTTAAATCTATCGATACATCGACCATAATTACCCCTAGAGCTTTTACACTATAGGATGTTTGCAGCCAATTCGGCAAGTTCTGATCTCTCGCCTTTCGTTAATGTGACATGTGCCGCTATAGTCTGACCTTTGAATCTTTCTACAGCATGAGTTAATCCTGAATTTGCTGAATCCACATAAGGATTATCAATCTGATAAACGTCGCCTGTTAAAATGACCTTAGTACCACGGCCAGCGCGTGTAATAATCGTTTTAATTTCATGCGGAGTTAAATTTTGTGCTTCATCCACAATCAAATACTGCTTAGGGATACTTCGTCCGCGAATGTAAGTTAAAGGTTCAATGTTAAGCATTCCTTGATTAATTAATTCTTGGGCCCGTCCTGCTGCTTTTTTATCAGCACCCATTAAGAATTCAACGTTATCAAAAATCGGCTGCATCCATGGATTTAATTTTTGCTCGATATCACCTGGTAAATAACCAATATCACGACCCATCGGAAAAATTGGACGAGACACTAATAATCTTTGAAAACGACCTTCATCTAAAGTTTTAAATAATCCTGCAGCGATCGCTAATAATGTTTTACCCGTTCCCGCTTTTCCGACCAGCGACACCATCATGATTTCATCATTTAACAAAGCATCTAACGCAAAACTTTGTTCAACGTTTCTAGCGTGAATTCCCCAAATGCTGTCCGGTGGATTTAATAAAGGCACAATCGCTTTTTCGATTCCTGAATAGCGGCCAATGGCAGAATGATTTTCGTTTGAAGCATCTTTTAGAATCACGTATTGATTGATATATAATTTATGATCAACAACTAATTTTTTCTCGCGGTAGAAAGTATCGATTGCCGCTGGTGTTACATTAACTTCTAAGTAACCCTCGTACATGTCACCTTGGGTTAAATCTGAATTATCATAATCACAAGCAAAAATTCCGTAAACATCGGCTTTAATTCTAAGATTAATATCTTTTGAAATCAATTCGACTTTTGCGCGGGGATGTTGTTTTTGCAAAGCTAACGCTGTACTTAAAATTCGATTATCAGCTTTGTTTTGATCAAGCTCAGTATTAGAACCTGCCATGATCATGTCTGTTGTGATGTAAACAATCGTTTCGTGATTGTCGATTTGAACGCCGTTAGCAAGGCTGCCTTTAGATCTTAGGACATCAACAAAGCGACTAAACTGTCTGGCATTACGGCCGTTTTCACCTTGATCACGTTTAAATTTATCAATTTCTTCAATAACTGCGAACGGGATATGAATATCAGCGTCACCAAACTTCAGTAATGCAAAAGCATCAAATAAAATCACATTTGTATCTATAACAACTTTACGACGTTTAGCTTTTGCATTTGTACTCAAGATGTAACCCCCGCTGAATCAAGTTTAGTAGACCAGAATATGTCTTCCTAAATTCGACCTCAAACAGGTGTTTAAGTCACTGGATATTTTTTAGATTTGTAATTACGAACTTGAACCAATCATCAAGTCACCGTCGTCAATTTTTAAACCTTCACTGACTGAAATAATGAAGTTCACAAAATGCCGAAGCGCAACATCTGAATCGCCTCTAACATACTCAACGCCATGTCTAGCCACATTTTCCTGAGTATCGAAAGTTGCATGCTTAATTTTTACATAAAGTGGAAAATAAGTTTTGTGATTCAAGTACACTCGAAGAGCAATTTCTTCTCCGACAGAATATGAACCCATTTGTGGTTCTAAAACAAAAGATAAACCTTCCTCAGAAATATCAAATAGCTGAACTTTAAGAAGACCTTTTTGTGGTAACACAATCATTCCGCTAACCATGTCTGATAAAATCGTTCGATCGACTAAGCGGCGTTCTTTAAGAATAATCGGTTTGAATCCTGATTTTTCATCATCCATATGAGGCATATCTTTTCTATCTAACTGAATTTGATGACTTTGTGGGTCTGCAACTGTTTTAAGACGTGGCACTAGATCAATAATTTTAGACATGTATCCCCCGTTTGATGACACACTCCTTATCGGTAAAAATTGTCTTAACTTGAGATCCAATAATGATACACTCAGAATCATTATGTTTCGTTTTATAAGCCTGCTGGGCCTTAGTCTGGCTCTGCATTTTATATCAGCTCTTTCGCTGAATTGGGTCCCTAGCCCCAAGCCCAATGAACAGCAAACTGTTTTAGTCGAAATCATTGATCAAACGACTGATGCTAAGGCACCTGAGTTTGAAAAAACTGTTGTCAAAAATACGACTGAAACACCACCTTCTGAAATGCAAACACCTGCTGATTTTATCGCTGAAAAAAATCAGCGTTTTGAAAAACAAACACGGGCCAAAGATTTAGGTGTGTTTAAAAATCAAACTGCACAACAAAATCAAAAGGGTCAAAAAAAACTAGCTTCGAATAAACCTATTGATTCTACTGATGATCCAGATGGAGTTCCTGAATTTGCAAAAGCCATTCAAAGTCAAACAGTGGCCATGCAAGCTTCCAGCGTTCCGTTTGAACTTCCTGATTCGATTGCCCATGGATCAACAACTAATTTAAATGCTGATTCTCATATATATGCTTCTTTTTATGATCGTGTGATTGAATTATTTTATGTGCGCTGGGCTGAAAGAATCGAAGCCATTGGCGATCGCTTGTCGACAGATTACAAAAGACAAATGTCTGGCAAATCATGGACCACTGATCTAGAAATCTGGCTTAACGCAGAAGGTGTTTTCCAAAAAGGCTTTATTACAAAAAAATCAGGCTACCCACCATTTGATCAAGCTGGCATTGCAGCGTTTAAAAACGCGCAGTATTTTCCTAACCCACCTAAAGCTAAAGTCGAGTCCGATGGGCTGATTCGTCTAAGGTACAGAATTAGAGTTATCACAAGGTAATCACCTGTAAAGTAAGCTAAACTTAATGGATGATTTTAAATAAATTTGCAGTCACATTATTTTTACTCAGCAGCTTTCTTTTCAGCACTAAAGCCAATGCCATCGTTATTGAACTAGGGCTCACTTACGGTTTTTCTAAAAAAAGCTTCAATGCAACTAATTACTATCAGTCAGAAACCAAGACAGCTTCTTTATCATTTTATTTATTTGAAAAAATAGCTCTTGAATTTAGCTACACTGATTCATTTTATGAAAATCAAGAAAATGATGCAACATCATCAAGAGTGATCCAACAAACATCCGTTATCACTGGGGCTGATCTTATTTATATATTTACCGACCAACGCAGCGCTTTTCAACCTTACATAAAAGGCGGAGCTGCTTACATTCGCAAAAAAGCGATCATCAAATATTCCAACGCTGATGCTTTTGAAATTCCAACTAAAGATGGCTTAGCCCCCAGTTATGGTGTTGGTTTAAAATATAAAATCACTGATCGTTTATCGATTCGCGCAGGCTACGATGTGTGGAAGACGCCACTTGATGACGGCACCAGCACTGATGATACCGCTTTCAAATCAGGCCTGACTTGGTACTTGTAATGAACTTACGTCTTAAATATTTTTTTCTTCTTTTCGCATTAGTTGCATTTAATAGCTGTCAAATGGGTTATATCATTAATTCAGCCCATCAGCAGTTTTCCATGATGACGAAACGGGTTGATATTAAAGATGAATTGAAAAAAAATGACCTATCTGATGATCAGCGAAAAAAATTAAATTTAGCTTTAGAAGCCAGAGAATTTAGTTTTCAGACATTAAAATTAAAAAAAACAGATAACTATAAAACTTATATTAATCTAAATCGCCCTTATGTGACATGGGTTGTGCACGGAGCCTACAAATGGGAAATGAAAAATTATGAATGGTCCTACCCGTTTCTAGGTAAAATGCCTTACAAAGGTTTCTTCAGTGAAGATGAAGCCATCGAAGAATCTAAAATATTAGAAGCCCAAGGTTTTGATACTTATGTTCGCGGGGTCAGTGCTTATTCGACTTTAGGATATTTTACGGACTCAGTCTTATCATCAATGCTGAACTACAAAGAGCATGATCTTGTAAATACATTAATTCATGAGCTTGTACATTCAACTTTGTATATAAAAAATAATGCTGATTTTAATGAACGACTAGCTGTCTTCATTGGCAATAAAGGCACTGAATTATTTTACAAACAACTTGAAGGTGAAAATTCAAAAACTATTGATCAAATAAAAAAAGAAAATGAAGATGACGTGGTTTTTTCAAAATTCATATCCAAAGAATTAGATCAACTTGAAACCTGGTACAAAAATAATAAATCCAGATCTGAAGCTGACCGAGAAATTCAATTCGAAAAAATAAAAAATAACTTCAATTTATCTGAATCAAAAAAAATGCAGACTAAAAATTATAGCAAAGCTTTTAGTAAAAAAATGAATAATGCCTATTTAGGTCTCTATAAAGCTTACATGTCAGATATGGACGATTTTGAAGCTGTTTATAAAAAATATAATAGTGATTTACTTTTATTTATTGAAAAAATGAAACTGTTAGAGAAATCTGAAGATCCTATGGCTGATTTAAAAACTCTTTAAATTTTTGACTTTGAACTTCAATTTTAAATTGATCATAAAATTGATGATTAATAGTCGTATTTTTTTGAATTTGTTCGCCTAGATTATTTAAATCATAAAAAAGACAGTTTTCTTTAAAATCTTGAATCACTGAAAATAGATCATGCATCAGTAATGGCTTATGAAATGAAAAAGCTAAAGTGTAGGCTCCTGATATTTTTGTGTGTAAATACTTTTCAAAATATTTTGTGCCAGGATGAAGCAGTGGCATCACATAATCGCATTGAAGAAGACATTGATCCAATGTGGTTTGTTCAACATAACCATCGTAAAACTGAAAATGATCATTTAATTTAAGTTGGCTAATGCGTTTTTTTATTTCTGGTCCGTCGTGGGTTAAACTGTTACCCAGAAGTTCAAATTTAATATCTTTAAATGATTCGGGATTTTTTTTAACAGCCCCGATAAGTCCAAAATAGTCCCTGCGGGCTTGTTCTAAAACACCAGGAATGGCAATCAATCGTTGCTGTCGATCGTTGCCTGCCACCGCCTGCGATTGGCCGGTGAACTGATCAGTGACTGGATAAAACACATGCAGTGTTTTCGCATCAACATTGTTGCGGATTAGATAGTCTTTATTGAACTGAGCTAACAAAACATATTTTTTAATTTTTAATTTTATAAGACTTTGAGTAAAGCTTCTGACTAATTTTTCGGGATTATGGTGAAAACCAACATATTGTGATTTCACGAAAAATGTCTTCATGACTAAAGACAAAGCGTTTTTTCCTTGGGCCGAATTAAAAATAACAACATCGTAATCATTTTTTTTTATAATCGCCTGGGCTTCAGAAACTACAGAATTAATTGATAATTTATAAATTTTGATTTGATGTTTAAGCTTTTGAACTTTGGAAAAACTATTTTCATGAATGGCTAAGTCAACAGTCCAGGGTTTTAAAACATTTAAAATAGGTTCGATGATCTCAGTATGTGATGTGCTTAATTCGACGATCAGTATTTTCATTCAGAATAAAAATACCACATAATTTCAGGATATCAACAACTGGAAATCCATCTCCAAGTTATGATATTTTCTAGACTATTACCGACGTGGATTTGATCTTTGAGCTTTCGCCGTGTTTTCAAGAAAAACCCACGTCTTACTCCAACGATGAGCCTCTTTGATATCTGTCTTATCAACTTCTTTCATAATACGAGAATGAAGTTGATTAAAGAACATGTCATCCATCGGTAATTCGACGGGATCATGCTCTTTAAGAGTTTGTATTATTTTTAATTGTTCAAGTTTCATTCTGCCTCCAAATATTTAGTATTTAATTCTGTTAAAAATCCGCCGACTTCATGAGTCCACGTTTTAAGTTCATGTTTGTCTTCTAGGGCTTCTTTAAGTTTCAAAAGAGCATGCCTGTAGTTCGCTTTTGCTGTGTCATATGGGCATTCCATAATGGCTGCAATTTCGGCAAAACTTAAATCTTCGTACACTCTTAAAACCAAAGCTGTTTTTTGCTTGAAAGGAAGTTTTTCAACTTCTTTATTTAAAATATCACCGACTGCACGATGAACTAAATTTTTTTCAGCTACAGCTTCAATTCCGATTTGTACATTTTCAATGTCGGAGAAGTCATACCGATTTTCGCGTAAGCGATTTCTGGCCGTGTTAACTGTGATTTGATAAAGCCAGCTTTTGAATGAAGATCGTCCTTCAAATGAGCTTAGTTTTTCATAGCTCTTAATGAACGATTCTTGCACTATATCCTGCGCGTTATCTAGATCCTTAACAAATCTCATACTTAACCGTAGTAAACCCTTCTGATGCCGTTTCACAAGTTCTGAGAAAGAAGCCTTCAGACCACTTCGGACTTCTTCGACTAATTGTAGGTCTGATTTTTCAATCAGATTGGTCCCCAATTGTGAGTCGATCTCTCTTTTCATTGGACACTCCCTTTGTAAGTTTCGGTTAATGCATGTCAGCCGTGACAAAAGGGAACCATTTCCCGTATCTATTAACCTTGCTTATGTATACAGCAAATATGAAGCCAGACATTTTAGTGTCAAAATGCCTAAATATACGAAATAACTAGCTTTTTAATATTTTATTAATTTTAGATATAAGTATCACTTATGTTACACGAAGATCGGTTTGAAGGCTTTTTTATTTTAAAGATTTTGTTTTTTGAATATGTAAGCGGCTTAAATCTTCACACAGGTTTGTGATTTTATTTTGCGTCATTCGATCAGGATTAACGAAATGTAATCCGATTTCAGGCTGAGATATCTGCTTTCTTAAAATAAATTTCACTTCACAAGCAACCATGAATGCCGGACGACGTTCAGCTTTCACCGACAAAATAATAGTTGCCCCTTTTTGAATACCTGTCAGACTTTCGCGACACTTAATTTTTGCACCTGATTCAGAAAAATTAATTAGCTGCGCATTGATTCTTAAGTTTTTGTAAACCTGACTTATGATAGAGCTTTCGTAGGTTAAATACTCGGGAATGATAAATCTTATATGTCTACGACGACGCAGTTCTATAAGATCGAAACCAATATCAACGAAAAAACCTTTGCCACCAAGTTGAATTTTAGATTTGAAAAAAAATATTCGTGTTCCAATTCTAAAGCTAAAAGCACAAGTGCGATCTTTAAGCTCATGAATGTCTTGTGGCATCACATAAAGTCTACCAAATTTATCTTGGCTCATGACCGCTAATTTAACTTTTATAACTATATTTTTTTTGCCGTCTTCTAAAGTCAGCTGTCCTTTTTCAAAAATTCCTTTAATGAAGATATTTTCTACTTCTTGTCGATCTACTTTTTCAAAAAAGTTTTGTACTGTGCTCAATTTTTTTACCTATCAGACGACTGTGACTTTGTTGCGACCATTTTTTTTACTTTGATATAAAGCTTTGTCAGCCCGATCATAAGCAGCCTCCCAAGATTCTTCGTTCTGGTGTTGCGTTACTCCAATCGATATGGTCACAGCTATTTTTTTTCCGTCAAAGATGAACGGATGAAATTCAACAGTGTGCCTAATTCTTTCAGCGACTTCGTTGGCAGTTTTTATAGGCGTTGCTTGCAAAATAAGAACAAATTCTTCGCCGCCATATCGGGCAAAAAAATCATTTGATCTGACAAGTTTATCTTGCATGAGCTTACCTAATTCTTTGAGAACGTAATCTCCGCCTGGGTGGCCGTATCCATCATTAATTTTTTTAAAAAAATCTAAATCAAATGTAATCACCGACAAAGGCTCTTTAAGGTTTAAGGCTCTCTTGATAGATTCTGGGCCTTTTTCTAAAAGTGCACCTTTACTGTAGGCTCCTGTGAGCGCGTCTTTTTGGGCTTTATCAAATACTTGCTGGTTAGTAATGACTTCAAGACTTCCGCGCTCAAGATATCTGAAAATAATATTTCCAGTTTTAATTTTATCACTGTTCATCAACTTACGCGGAACCATTGGCGGAAGCATTTGATCGTTTACAGAAGTTTTATTTGTCGAATTCATATCCATGATCAGTGTATCTTGACCTGTTTGAATAATTTTAGCATGCGAACGACTAATTGATGCATCAGAAATGTAAATATCGCATTCGACTGCTCGTCCGATTGTTAAATCTGGTTTTGTAATTAACCACTGTTTTCCGACTGAACCCGTTGGGCCAACTAAAACAACTAATGCAGGTGGTGCATCACCCGCTTGCTTGATGGCTCCGTTAAAAGTATCACTGACTTGGCCAATGACTGTAGATTCTTGATTATTGTCAGACATATTCCATCATTATGATTGAGTTTTATAAGGGGTTCAACCAACTTTACATAGCAGAAATGAACTGGACTAGACAAATGCCATATGAACTCATGAAACTGAATTTTATGTCAGCTTATGAGACTGCAACGTCTTCTTCAATTCGATGAAAACCACGCCATTCTTTAAGACGACCATGCGGCGTCGTATCCATATCTGAATACTCGAAAAGTACAAACGTCAGTTTGGTAATTCGGCCTAATGAAACCACATCTAAAGATGTCAATTCGGTCCAAGTCCCAGTGTTAAAATATTCTTTTCTTGATCCCCATTTTCGATATTCGTAAACATGTGTATGTCCAAAAACAACTGAGTGGACTCTTTCGTCAGCTAATATTTTTTTGGCTGCAATACTTAAATCTGGGAAAATCGCACTTTCAAAAAAAATCTTAAGAAGTCTTTTAATGGACCACGAATAACGTGCGTCATTTGAAAAAATAAGACTATAAACATATTTAAAAAATAAACCAGTGGCTTTGAATAACATCATTGTTTCGTTCACCAATGCCCATCGCATCATTTGCCCGAAAGGTCTAATCTTATCAACGTGTGGGTATTTTTCTTTAACCTTTAATACCAATTCAATAAAAAAATGCGAGCCAAATGGTAAATTTAAGATAGGTTCAGGCAGACCTTGTTTTATAAAGAATTTGCGGGGGTCCATACGATTTGCAGCTTCATGCATATGACCGTGTTCAATATGAATTCCATCTACAAAATAAATAATATTTTTATATAATAAGGGTTTACCGACTGTTTGATCTAAATGATCTCTGCAGCCTTGAAACATCATGCCCTGATCATGATTGCCAATGACATAAGTGATTTGCCTAAAAGGCTGCAATAAGAACTCGCCCATAGCTTTAAATACTTGGCTATGACCTTTGATAATTGATTTTAAGACTTCAACAGCGATAGTTTCTGTAATGGTCGTTAAATAGTGACCTTTATAATCAACTTGTAAAAAATTAAGAAAATCCCCATTTATGATAACTTCAACATCATAATCTTTATAAGCCCCAGTCGAATAATACTGGAAAAATTCTACCAACTTTTCAGAATAGTAAAATTCCTCAAGAGCATTAACACCGCCATCTTCAAGCAGTCGGCCTTTTCCCAAATGAAGATCGCTAATCACCAGCTTGATCTTCTTCTGTGGTCTGACCACGTCTTCATTCATAAATTATTCCGCTTTTTTTAGAGTGACTTTATTTTCATCGAGCAGTTCTAAATTAGCCATAGCTAAACGAAGAGCTCGTGTAGTCCTTTTAAACGAATCTTGATTGGATTCAATCACTTTGTTTAACTCAACGCATTTTTGCCTATAACTTTCAACTTCTAATTGAAGTTGATCCATTTTTCTTCTGAACTCCAAAATTTGTTCATCCTTAGATTTAACTAAGGCATTTTTTTCTGCTCTGATTAATTCTAATCTGTTTTCAAGTTCACGCTCACGAACACGAATCTTTTTCATGTCAAATTTTAAACGTGATTCAAGCTCTTCAACTTTCATCACAACTTTATTTAATTCACTGTCTTTTCTTAATAACTGATTTTTTAAAATAGAATTTTCTGATTTAAAAGATGCTTCTAATGAATCCCGATCATTTCTAAATTCGTTAATTTGTGATGTTAAAATCTCAGCTCTTTCTTTAACGATTTCTGCAGCTGAAACTAATTCGTTATTTTGATAACGTAATTTTTCATTTTCTTTTTCAATCTCTAGTATTTTATCTTGAGCAATTCTTAGTTTTTCAGCTTGGACTAAATTTGAATCTGTATTTCCCCACGAATTATATCCTGAAGAATAGCCAGGCCCTCGAACTTGCCCAACACTGACTTTAACTTTGTCTTCGTAATTTTCATTTTCTCTAAGAGCAAAGCCATTTACTGCCACTGTCGATTCATCGCTATCTGCGGGTTTACTTTTTCGCTGCGGAACTGCGACCATCATAGTGCGTTCGTCTGCACTATCATGAACTTCTTCGATCTCAGATTTATTTTCTTCTTTATTAAGATCAAAATTTTGAATAGATGTTTTTATTTCTTCATCAGAATGAAGATTTAAAGTTTTTACTTCGTTTACAAGATCATTAGCCGCACTTTGTGGCTGTTCAGCCTGATTCATACTTGTATTAATCATGAATGAAGATCTGTGCTTATCATTTTTTGGATTCAAATCAGCCATTAGCGGCAAAGCTTCATCGTCGACATTAACCACTTCGTCAGACTGCCCTAGATCTAATAATTCAATACTTGTGTCTTCTTCATCAGATATATCTATACCGCTGTCAGAGGGCGAAAGTGATGCGTCGATATCTTTCAAATCATCCATTAATGATTCTAAAATATCATCAGCTGTTTTAGTGCGTGCATTGTTTTGGCTCATACCGTTTCTAAACCTCTAATTTCACGATCCTTTATCGGCATTAGAAACGGCGAACTTTATAAGAGAACTGTCTTAAATTGATATTATGCTTAAAAGCTCTTGGTTCATCGACTGATAGCTATTTTGGTCGATTTTAGCCAAGGCCTTAAGACTAAAGTCTTGTATTGTTTGACTCGACATCACTGTGCCAGCAAGTGTAGCTTTTTTAAGATCTGTCCAAGTCGGCTTTTGGTTTACGTTTTTTGCTAAATAACCAAAAAATCCACCGGCAAAACTATCACCAGCACCTGTCGGGTCCACCACTTTTTCAACTGGCAATGCAGGACACTGAAAAAATCCATCTGCTTTTGAATACATCGTAGAGCCGTATTCCCCGCGCTTAACGACAACGTACTGTGGGCCTAAATCAGCCACTTTTTTAATTGCTGTGATTGCGTTCGTTTCGCCTGTAATCATTTTAGCTTCTGTTTCATTAATAAAAACAATATTTACTTTTTTCATTACAGAAAGCAGATCATTTTTCTTAGACATAATCCAATAATTCATACTGTCCATACCGACAAACAATGGATTTTCAATT
Organism: Bdellovibrio sp.; assembly: GCA_043747495.1. Taxonomy (GTDB): domain Bacteria; phylum Bdellovibrionota; class Bdellovibrionia; order Bdellovibrionales; family Bdellovibrionaceae; genus Pseudobdellovibrio. The sequence goes on along the minus strand of JAYTPA010000132.1, from coordinate 18,155 downwards.
TGTGAAAGCACTTGCAACTGTAGAATAGGATCAATATTCGCTAAGAAAACATATTTTGAATTTTTATATTTTAATGGTAATTGAGGATTAAAATCAGCAAATACATTCAATTCTGTTTTTAGCGTCACAGCTTCATTTAAATTCTGCTCGTAGGTGCCTTCCCAATGAAAAGTTTGACCAGCAACAACTTGCATTCCATCTAAATCAACATTCCGTTTTTTAAGTATTTCACGGTCAGCATCTGAGTAATCTGAGCCGACAACGCCAACAACGCGAACCGGAGCAAAAAGACTTGCTGATACTGAAAAATAGTTTGCAGATCCACCTAAAGATTTTTCTGCTTTTCCTGAAGGTGTTGTTACTGAATCATAGGCTAAGCTGCCCACTACTAAAACTTCTGACATTGGTTCCTCCGATTTTTGAATTTGAAATATCCATTGTTTCAGGTCGGTCAACTTTTGTTGTTAACTGACCGCATGCTGCAAAAATATCCCGACCCATTGTTCGGCGCAATAACACTTGTGCGCCTAATCTCATGGCCTCAGTGTGGAAAGCCTGCACTGTGGCATCATCTGGTCTTTCAAAACCAGAACCTGGATGTTCATTGAATGGGATTAAATTAATTTTACAAGGCACATCTTTTAAAAGTTTAACTAATTGTCTGGCGTGGTCAATTTGATCTGTAACACCTTTTAATAAAACATATTCCATGGTGATTTTTTCACCAGTCGCGCGGTAATAGCGGCGGCATTCGTCTAATAAATCTTTAAGAGGATATTTTTTATTAATCGGCATAACTAAAGATCTTACTTCGTCGCTATAAGCGTTAAGACTGACTGCTAAACGCACTTTAGCTTCAGCGACTTTATACATTTCAGGAATAAGACCTGATGTTGAAACTGTGATTTTTTTGCGGGATAAATTAATCCCCCACGGCGAATGAATCACTTCTATTGATTTAAAAACATTATCAGAATTATCTAATGGTTCCCCCATACCCATAAAAACGATATTAGTGATGCGCTGACCTTTTCCAGCCTTGTTTAAAGCATCGTAAGCCACCATAAACTGTCCGACGATTTCGCCAGCTGTTAACCTTCGTTTTAATTTTTGTTTACCTGTGTAACAAAACTGGCAGGCCATGTTGCAACCAATTTCAGAAGATACACACAACGTTAAGCGATCATCAGATGGAATCAAAACAGCTTCGATTGAATTGTTATTTCCAACATCGAATAAAAATTTCTGAGTTCCATCAACACTAATGAGATGTTTTAAAACTGGTGGTAGATCAAAAGAAATAAGATGTTTAAGCTCAGCACGTAAATCTTTTGAAAGATTCGACATCAGTTCGATATCAGTAACGCGGGCTTCATACACCCATTTAAAAATTTGTTGAGCGCGAAATTTTTCTTTACCATATTTTTTAAGGTAGGCTTCTAAATCTGGCAAAGTGAAAGAGTAAAAATTAATAGGTTCAGGTGTTGTAGAAATAGATGGAGATAATATAGCTTCTTTTTGCTCAGTTTGCAGTTCGGCAGGCGTCATTGGCCCTCCTTTTTGTGACTTATTACAGTCGATTGAATTTGAATTGATGGTTTAACCAAAAAGTAAGGCTTTGTCTAGCAGACGATTGATTTGAATGTAAAAAAGTTATGTCGATTGAATAGCTGCTTTAAGCTCGGCTATATCGCAAGGCACACAGCCAATTTTAGCCACAACGATTCCCGCAGCATAATTAGCCATAACACAGGCTTCGGCCACACTTAATCCAGCAGCTACGCCCAGTGATAACGCCGCTATAACCGTGTCGCCGGCACCGGTCACATCAAACACTTTTTTGGCGAAAGTTGGAACTTGAACAACTTGCGAATCACTTGAAAAAATCGACATACCGTCTTTACCCTGGGTCAAAACAACATCTTTAGCACCAGTCATTTTTTGTAAAGCTTTACCGACTGTGACAACACGTTCATTAAAGTTTTCAATGTCGTCTTCATGAATTTTTGTTAGGGCCAAAGCTTCATTGTAATTCGGCTTAATAAGATCAACACCTTTATAAAAATCAGCGAATTTTGTTTGATGGGGATCAACCATGAGATATTTTTTATGTTTTTTTGCTGTAGAAACAATTTTTTCAATCAAAGAAACTGAAAAAATACCTTTTGCGTAGTCTTCTAAAACAACAATATTTATTGAAGGCATTAAGCTTTCAATTTTGGCTAATATTTTATTTTCAGTCTCGATAGATAAGTTTTTACGGACTTCGTAATCAACGCGGACTAAATGATGGTGACCTGTCATCATCCGTGTTTTGCGTGTCGTCGGACGACTATCATCAATGACTAGATTTGAATGCCCCACTTTTGATTGACCTAATAATTTTTTAAGAATTTCGGCGCCGGCATCAGCACCCATAACAGAAACTAATTCAACTTGTCCGCCAAGACTAACCACATTTTGCGCCACATTCGCCGCCAAACCAAGACACTTATCTTCGTTCGTGACCTCTAAAACTGGCACTGGAGCTTCAGGGCTAATGCGTTTGACAGCACCCATCACATATTCATCAACACCCACATCACCGACGACTAAAATTTTTTGAGATGAAAACAATGACATTTTTTCAATGAGTTTAGACTTAACAGCCTGATCGATTTTGAATTGAGTTATAGAGTTTGACATAACGTGAGTCCTTCAATCATATTCTGCATCATTAATATGCGCTACGAAGACAGAAAACCACAATTTCAAAAAAACCACAATCTGATTTATAAACCAGCGTATATTACCGCATCAGAAAAAAATGAAATCATTAGTTATCTGGAATCTTTACATCCTATTTGGGAAATGCGCTTTTCCCAATCTAATCCACCCCCCGAAGGCGAAGGCAACAGATCACTTCTTCGTCCTGTGTACTGGCTGGGTAATTGGCAGTTTGCATGTCTAAACTACTACCATCCGCCTAAGGGAATCGAAAACCGCTGCGTTGAAGCTGAAAATTACCCACCAGTGATTGCCAAAATTGTTCAAAAAATTGAAGCCCTTGTTCATGAAAATTTTAGCGAAAAAGATATACCTCGTGGTTGGCATTTGAATACATGCCTCATTAATTTCTACGGCAATAAAATTGACCCACAAAATAAAACATCCGCTGATGTGGCCCGTGTTGGCGAACATAAAGATTTCGAACCAGGCCCTGTGGGATCGATTTCGTTTGGCGAAAAAGCTATGTTTCAATTTGTAAAAAGCGAAAGTAAATCTAAAAGAAGCGAAGTTGTGTTACAACAATGGCTAGAAGATTCATCGTTGCAAGTTTTCGGCGGAGATAAATTTAAAAAGCAATTATTTCACCGCGTTCAACGTGTTGAAGAAAAAGGTTTTCTTTTTAAAAACATGAACACCACAGATTTTGAAACCCGCAGAATTAATTTTACTTTCAGGTATGTTCCTAAAGATCACATTAAATCTTTTTCTGAACTGCCACAAAACTTACAGTTGGACATTAAGCCTTATGTTCAAGAACTGTCTTCGAAATCAGATTATTGGAAGAATCAGTTAGTCTAAATCCGAAATTCGGTTGTTAGTTCAGCGCCTAATTATTTTTAAGTGCGATTCCTAACTGCATGAAGTTCGATTTATGAATGAAACTATCAAACAAGACTATTTTAAATTAATCAGAGATCTTAATAAATCGAATAAAACTAAAAATGAAAACACAGAACTCAAATTTATTATTTTGGATAATGCACTATATGCAGCTCTATCAAAAAACCAAAAGGTCCTTTTATGCGTTAAAAGCAGTAAGCGCTGGCTAACTTCTAAAGAAGGATATTACCCTGAATTGGAGATTTATATAGCTAATTTTTTAAACAAAAATAAGACTATAGCAGATTTAACTAATGACATTAAATTAAGTATTTTTCAAATGACTGAGTAAAGCCAAAAATTCTTTTTTTAATTTTTCTTTGTCTATTTTTTTCAAATGATAAAAATCAACAGTTTCATTTAACTGTAAATTAAAAGCTGTCGTTAAGTTATCATCAATATACATTAAAATTGGCATATCATTTTTATCATTTTCAATTAAAGCAAAAGCACAGTTTCTATTTAAAGCATCGGCTCTTAACTTATCGTTGATCTGATCTGTATAGTTTGAAAAAAATATAATCTGAAACGAATCAGCTTTTTGAAAATCAAAAACGACAACTTGATGACCTAACGGCAAAACAAAGTTTTTGATGTTTTCGATATTTTGAAGGCTTTGTTCGTAGGTCATAAAAACTTTTCGGTTGTTTTTTATGAGCTCTGAAATGGCCTAGACCTTAGTGCGTGATCATTCCCCTTTTAATCATTTCAACTAAAAAGGGCCATTGGTATTCAGAGGCCAAAGCGCAGTGCAATCCATTCAAATCCATGAACTGAATATTTTGAAAACTGCCTGGCTGTTTTTTGCTTCTGATCATTTCTGTGTTGATGTCGTTAGCTACTGCTGGATCATCGGGTGTGGTGTAGATTGTGATCGGTGTTTTTTTGTTTTCATAAAACGACCAAAAATCATTCAACTCAAAAAAAGTTTTACTGTTATCAATATGATTCATAAATTTTTCGGGAAATGTTAAATCGGGAAATTCAGTTTGAAATGTTTTAATGGCTAACACGGGTTTGGTTTTTTCTTTATTCATTGATTTTAAAATTGTTGGCAAAAACTGTGGCTTGAAGTCGAAAACCATGGGCCAAACATTATAATTTATTTTTTCAGCTAATTTAGGAATGCGAATACGATTCCAGATATCGACACCAATTTGAAAAAGACCTGCGTTACTTAACCGTGAAAAATTTTTTTCTAAATTAACCACAGGACAAAATAATTGCACTGAAGACAACAATGGTTTTTTGACTGATTTTATTTGTGATTGCTCATCTAAATACTGAGTTACAAAAGCACCGTGACCGCCCAGACTGACTCCGATTAAATGAATATCTTTGATTTGTGAACTCCATAAAAACTTATTTTTACGGATCATCTGCAAAATAAAAAAAGTGTGAAGACCTTCCTCTATTCCACCAAAGCTATAATCTGTGTTTGTTGATAAATGGCCGTGGCTGGTTAAGTTTTCTAAAACTAAAATATGATATCCTAAATTTTCAAAAACTATTTTTGCCAAGTATCGTTCTGCGAAAAATTCATCGATATTGCCGTGAATGCCTAAACGAATAATCACTAACGGCTTATTGCCTTGTTGTAACCCCAGAAAACCTCGAATTTTTAGATTGCGTTGCAACTGAATTTGGATTTTCTGAAATTGTTTTTTGTCACTCATGTCAAAATCAATCCAAAGCTTGCTTTTGCCACTATCAATGATTGAAAGTTTAACTGGCAATTCGCACTTAGCAGGGTTTAACTTTTGTGATGAAAAAGTAAGCTTACAGGGCTCTGTTGCAGTTTGTGTTGGTTTCCAGACCGAAAGTCCAGTTAGTAATTGAAACAAAGACTGAGGATAAGATGTTATTGGCAGCTGATTCGATATATCTGTAACCTCTATTGCTAGCGCAGTTGAAACGCACAGCTGCATGAAAATCAAGATTAGAGTTTTAGCTCGACAGAACATAGTGCTTTTTTTACAATAGATTCATTTAAATTTAAAGGAGTATTTCTCATGGCCATACAAGATAATCTAAATCCTCAAGCTGAAGCTCATTTGCACGGGCCACTATTTCAAAACACATTAACAACTTTGCGTGAAGCTGCAAAAATTATTAATTGTGATCCAAATATTTTAGAACGTTTACAGCGGCCACGTAGATCAATTACTGTTTCGATTCCTGTTCGTATGGATGATAACTCAGTCAAAGTTTTTACTGGTTATCGTGTTCAGTACAATGCGACTTTAGGACCTTATAAAGGTGGTATCCGATATCATCAAAACGTTGATCTTCCTGAAGTTGTGGGATTAGCCGCACTAATGACTTTTAAAAACTCTGTTTTAGGTTTGCCACTGGGCGGAGCTAAAGGTGGCGTCTGTGTTGATCCAACACGACTATCGCGAACAGAAAAACAAAATTTAACTCGACGTTATACGTCTGAAATTTCTCATTTTGTTGGACCAACAAAAGATATTCCTGCACCTGATGTTGGAACTGATCCGCAAACGATGGCTTGGTTCATGGATACATATTCACAAGAACAAGGTGGTTATGCACAACCTGGTGTCGTGACAGGAAAACCCGTTGAAATCGGTGGATCATTAGGGCGAAATCACGCCACTGGACTAGGTGTGATTTATGTTTGTGAACGCGCTATGGAAATGAAAGGTCAAAAAATGAATGGCAGCAAAATTGTCATTCAAGGTTTTGGTAACGTTGGATCTTTCGCTGCTAAATTTGCTTTTGAACGTGGTGCACGTATCATTGCAGTCAGTGATGTCTCTGGTGGATATTTTAATGGTGATGGTTTAAATATTCCTGAATTAATGGATTACGTGAAAGCCAATAAAAATTTAAAAGGCTACGCAAAAGCACAACCTATTTCGAACAGTGAGTTATTAGAACTTGAATGTGATGCTTTACTTCCGTGTGCTTTAGAAGGTCAAATTGACAATCACAACGCCGAAAAAATTAAAGCAAAATTTATTATCGAAGGCGCTAATGGTCCTGTAACAAGTGATGCGACTAAAATTTTACACAAACGTGGTATTTTCATCGCTCCTGATGTGGTTGCCAACGGTGGAGGTGTGATCGTGTCTTACTTTGAGTGGGTTCAAGATATTATGTCGTTCTTCTGGGACGAACAAGATGTTGATACAAAACTTAAAGGCATTATCATTAAAGCTTTCGATCATGTTTATAAATTTCATCAAGAAAAAAATATTGATATGCGTTTAGCAGGTATGGCCGCTTCAGTTCAAAGACTTGAAAAAGCCATGCTTTTACGTGGTCTTTACCCAAGATAATGTCGAACATAACTCAGCTAGCAGTACAAATCGCTAAAAAACCTTGGCTTTGTTTACCTGCTAGTTGGGCTCATGATTTAAGCCCTTACGGATTAGAAATTTATTCGCAAATTTTTGGTGATCTGGCGACTCCTGTCTGGAACAGCTACAAATATAAAAATCTTATTTTTAAAAATCGTTTGGGAATCGCCGGCGGAGTTGATAAAAATGCTGAACATTTAACAGCTTGGCAAAAAGTCGGCTGCGGTTTTTTAGAAATCGGCACAGTGACTCCTCAGCAACAAAGTCCGAACTCTGGTGTTATCTTAAGGCGTAATTTAAAAACTGAGTCTGTCTGGAACAAAATGGGTTTTCCGTCTGCTGGCAGTGACGAGACCTATTATAATCTTAAAAAATACAAATCAGAATCAAACTTACCTGTGTTTGTAAATATCGGAAAAAACAGAACAACAACTAACGAAGCTGCAAGTAGCGATTACGAAACCTTAATTGAGAAGTTTTCTGAATTAGCTGACGCTTTTGTGATTAACATCAGTAGCCCAAATACGTCTGGTTTGCGTGATCTAGCTAAACCAGCAGTCTTTGAAAGTTTTTTAAAGCCGATCACGCAAAAACATCAGTCATTGAATTTGAAACAACCTTTATTTCTGAAGATCAGCCCAGATCTTGAAGTCACTGATTTGAAAAATGTCATCGATGTATGCCTTGCCCATGCACTTGATGGATTCATTTTAACCAATACAACATTAAATCGAACTACAACGCCTTTTTACCCTGTTGATGGCGGAATGTCTGGAAAACCTCTTAAAGAAAAATCTCTGCATGCGTTATACACTGCTAAAAACTACTTAGATCAAAAAAACGAAAAAAAATGTTTAATTTCTGTCGGTGGAGTGATGACAGCCGACGATGTTTTTGAAAGAATAGATAAAGGTGCTGATTTGGTCCAAGTCTATTCAACTCTGATTTTTGAAGGACCTGGCTTTTTTAGAAAGGTCGCAAAAATTGCCAAACACAGATTCTCTGGCTAAAAAAATAATTAAAACTAAAAAGCATTGGATTCCTGTTGTTGCTGGCCTCATTAAAAAAGGCGATCTGATTTTAATTGGTCAAAGACCAGAAACGCACACTTTAGCTGGTTTATGGGAATTTCCTGGTGGAAAAATTGAAATGGGTGAAACCCCAGAAGAAGCATTAGCCCGAGAACTGCGTGAAGAGCTCGGTATCAGTGCAGAAATTGGCGAATTAAGAATTGCTTGCACGCATTCTTACGGTGAAGTCGGTATCATTATTTTATTTTATGAAGTTTTGTTTTGGAAAGGTGAACCTAAAGCCCAGCACCACACAAGTTTAGACTGGATCAAACCCTCAACATTAGCCAGTCGTAATATTCCAGAAGCTAACCGTAAAAATTTACCCCGAATATTCAAAGCCTTTAATATTCCCATGGATATTGAATCATGAAAATTCTTATCGTTTGCACGGATTTACTTTCACAAGCAGAGCTTTTGGCAACTGAGCTCTATAAATTAGGTTATCATTCAGAAGTCACACAGAACCTACACCCAGCCCGACTCATCTTGAATCGCTACGACGTGATTCATTTTGTTGATCATCATTATGAAATGAACTTAAAAAAATTGCTGTTTGTATTGACTGCAAAATCGCTTCAGATACCAATTTTGCTTACAAGTTATAGCTTTAAAAAAGAAAGTAAGACTTTAGCGAAATCTTTATCATTGTTTGACGCCATTACATGCTCTTCTGTTTCTGACCTAAAAAAAATAAGACACTTTAGTGGTTCTAAAATTATTTTACCGTATATACCAAACGACCAGATCGTATCCAAATCGCAGGATAATTCCTCTAATTTATCTTTTGTTTTGCCAGTGATCAAAAACTTTGATGACTTGTTAGTTTTTAAAGATTTACCTAGTCCGCTAAATGATAAATTCTTCTATGTTGATGCGACATCAATCGTCAACTTGAGTTCTAAAATGCGGAAGTCTTGGGAAGTTTTTAAGTCTCATAATATCTTTACTCAGAAATTTGTCCTTATTACAGAAAAATTAACTTTAGAAAATATTTTACAAACAGAAAATTGCCGTATTCTTTTGAATTTGACTGAAATCGACAGCCCCGGATTTGCAAAATGGATCGAGCATTCACAAAAAACAAATTCTTTCTTAGTGATGAACGAACAGCAGGCCACGGGTTTTGCACCATTCTGGCAACATGGAAAAAACTGTATCATTTCAAATAATTTCAAGACGATTGATCAAGAAATACACCCTGACCCAAAACTAAAAATAAATGTTATCATCGATGAAAAAATAAATGATTTGGCTAGAACTTACTTAAAAATATCTCAGAAAAAATATTCACTTCTCAGAAGGAACCAGGCTTCATGAGTGAAGAAAAAAAATTACGTATCTGTTTAGTTGGTCAAAAGATACACGTGCAAAGCCGTTCAACGGACACAGGTCTATTATGGCCTTTGGCTCGTGGTTTATCGAATAAAAACCATGAAGTGACAATCATATCGTCAACGTCACCGATGAAAATGGCTGAAGTACAACGTGATGGAATCAAAGCTTATTATGTTTTTGATCAAAATAAGCCCTCAAAAAGCATACGCTTTGCTGATGCTGCTCATAAAAAATTTACAGCTCTTCACCAAGAAAAACCTTTTGATATTGTGCATTCGTTAGATAATGGCGGCTATAAAATTGGTCGACATAAAAAGAATTTTAGAACCTGTATCGCCTACGATGTACAAGCCATAACGATGTCACAATTATTTGCGATTTTAGCTGAAAATGACGGAAGCTTGAAGTCTCAGATAAAAACTTTAGTTAAATTAGTGTATCGCTTTTTACAAAATTATTTTTTTCATGATCGCAGTCTTTTAGATACGGCTGACGGGCTTTTTGTGACAACTCCACAGCAGCGAACACTTTTAGAAAGATATTATTTGTTCCCAGATTACCATACTTATACCGTCCCCTACGGCGTCAACTTAGGTGATCTTGCCCCGCGTGAAGAATCCAACAGTTTTAAAATGAAACTGCAATTGCCTGACGATGCACAATTTATTCTAGCAGTTTCTGATTTTACGAATGCTCAAGAAGTTAAACCTTTATTAAAAGCTTTTGAAAAAATTGTTCTTAAAATACCTAATATTTATTTAGTTTTAGTTGGCGATGGCCCTAAAGTTAAAGAAGTTGAATATCAAATGCTTCAATATGTTTTAGGCAGTCGGGTTATTATGACTGGGGCTTTATCGGCTGAAGGGCTTCTTGATTTTATTGCAGCTTCTAATGTTTATATTGATCTCAGTTCTAGATCGACTGGTCTAGAGCCAAGTCTTATTGAAGCCATGGCCCAGAAAAAAGTGGTTATTGGGTCAGAGCTTAGCCCCATTTCTGAAATTATTGAGGACGGTATTGACGGGTTTCTGATTCGTCCCGCCGATGATGTGGCTTTGACTCAATTATTTAAAAAAATATTTAGAGATCAAAATGCAATGATTGGTCTTGGCGAAAAAGCCCGTCATAAAGTTTTACAGTTTTTTAATCGTGAAAAAATGATTGATACTCTGCTTTCAGCTTATACAAGTATAATTGAAAAAACCAAATTTTGACTGTTACTGTTTTTAAGTTGAACTTATGAGTTTTAAAACTTCATTAACTGCCCTTTTACGGCTGCGCAGCGCACAAATAAACATCATTTGCAAAACCGAAAAGACTAGCGATAATATCAATGTTTTCGATAACTTAGTGTGTTTATTGCGAATTCAGGGGATACAATGACAAAAGCTGATCTAATTAATTTAGTTTCTGATAAAGCAGGCATCACACGTGTCAAAGCTGAAGCTGTTGTAAATACTATTTTTGATACAATGGTTGAAGCTTTAATGAAAGATGATCGTATCGAAATCAGAGGTTTTGGTTCATTTGTTAATCGTGAATACGATGCCTACAAAGGCCGTAATCCAAGAACTGGCGAAGTCATCGCTGTCGATGAAAAGAAGCTTCCATTTTTTAAAGTGGGTAAAGAGCTTAAAGAATCTTTAAATAAATAAATCGACTATTTTGTTTGTTGACGAATTGTGTCTTCAATCCAAGATTTGTAATTCCCTAGAACAACCAGCATCGAAGAATCATTGCACAAATCAGTTACACCAGTCGTTGTCGTATACACTAGTGAATTCACTGCTGTTAAAACTAATTTATTATCTTGATTCAGCATCATTGCCCCACCACCAGAATCTCCGTGGCAAATTCCAGTTTTGTTCTTCTGATTAATGACAATATTACCGTCTCTGAAATCAAAATCATCTTGTGGAATTGTCGTTTTTCTTAAAGCTGCTGCTCCTAAGCTCAAAGAATCTCCGTGAACTGTTTTGCCGTAGCCAAACAAGACTAAACTGGAATTTAAATTTTCAGGAGATTTGGCAATTACAAAGCGTGGGTAAGAAACTGGCGCTTTTTTTTCTAAAAAGACTAACGCGATATCAGGATTATAATCTGTTTCAGATTTTATTTGTTCACTGTTTTTATAGTCTGGATGAGGAACAGTCATATTAACCATGATCCCGTGGCTCAGACGATCAAAACCGTTTTCACAAGTTATATCAGTGTGGAATACAGCCATGATTTTTTTTGCCGTTTGAATACAATGGGCTGCTGTGACCAATGTCACATCATTAATCAAAGTTGAAGAACAGACTGAAATATTATTCTTTTCATCTTTAATTAACAGTAAAATAGAGCGTGTTCGTTCAACATCAGTTGATTGAACTTTATGTCCGTTAACTATCGAATGAATTGATTTTTTTGAATAGGATTTTAATGTGTTTTCTTCTGCATTTACACACTGAGCTGTAAATATATCGGCCGCAGGAACTGACTGATCGTAATTCGTCAATTCTTGCTCTGGCAAACTCCCCCGAGCCCCGTGACTTTGTTGATCACCGCCAGAACAAGAACTGAGAATACACATTGAAATAATAGCGCCTGTATAGACTTTAAATTTCAATCCCCACATAATTTCCCCAAACCCCATGACATCAATTTCAGTTTCAAAAAATTATTTGAAAGCTGATTTGTGCGTCTTTGTTAAGTGAGTTGTAGCGACTATTTACGGCACTTACTATAGAAAATTTTTCAACGTGTACTAAGCACAAGACTGTCAATGGATTTGACATTTTTTAAAGCCATATAGAGCCTTTCAACTCCTAATGCAATACCAGCTGACGGAGGCATGCCGAACTCAAGGGCTTTAAAAAAATCTTCATCCAGTTGGATTTGTTTTTTACCTGCAGATTTCTTTTTATCTAGATCTTCGGTGGCCCGGTGTCTTTGTTCTTGAGGGTTATTTAACTCATGAAATGCATTCGCTAATTCTAACCCATTCCAATAAGCTTCGAAGCGTTCGGCCCAACCATCGCTTGTCATTCTTGCGAGTGCTGCTTGGTATGGGGGGTATTTTTCAACGAACACTAATCGATCCTGTGGCCACTGGTTTTCTATTTTAGCCATAAAAATCAAATAAAAATAGTCATCGATTGTCGTGGCTGATTTCACATCGATATTTAATTTCTGTGCTAGCTTTTTAAAATCTTCAGTCGATGTTTGTGGTGTCAAATCGAACTGACAGTAGGTTTTAAATAAGTCCTTCATTGTATAAGTAAGAACTTCTTTAGGGCGCTCAACTTTCATTTTATCAGCTAAGTATTCAACAAGTTCTATAAGATCATGTTTGATATTCGCTAAGTACGACATCGAACGATACCATTCGAGCATTAAAAATTCATAGTGATGACGTTCTGTTTTTTCACCGTTCCGGAAAACCGGCGCGATTTCAAAAATTCGTTCTGCACCAATAGAGAGTAATTTTTTTAAATTTAATTCTGGCGATGTTGGTAAAAACAATTTTTGTTTTTCAGAACCTAATTCAAAATAGGTCTCAAAAACTTCGATAGAGGGTTCTGTACCAGGGCAAACTACCAAAGACGCCGTCTTCACATCAAGGAATCGCTTTTCAATAAAGAAACTTCGAATCAATTGGATATATTCGTAATAGGCCTTTTTTTTCAGCCATGGATTGTCTTCTGCTTTATAAAATCCAGAATCTGTTGTTAAATTTGGTGCTAAAAGCACAAACTGACCTGCTGCCATCAATGCAATGAGATCTCCGTCGACAAGAACATCGGATCCCTTAAATTCAGGCTTATCTTTAGCTTTGAAATCAGCGACTTGGTGTGTGCCCAATCGCAGCTGATGCACCCTGCCGTATTGTAAAAAGCCCCTGGGGCATTCTGGGTATTTATTCCAGTGGTTCGACAAATAATCATCTCTTGTTTTGCTCATTTTAAAAAGATGACTTATAAAATGGGCCTATGCAAATACAATCTTTATCGCAAAACCTTCATTTATCTAAAGATGCTTTTTTTATATCTGAATTTAATAAATATAAAAATAAAGCTGACTTTGTCGCTTTTAAAATGATTTCGGAAACCACACGCGATTTTACAGCGCGAAACGGCAAGCCCGATCAGATCACTTCTTTTCATGACGTCGGACTACTTATCGAAATTATTAAAGACGGACACATCGGCTATGGTTCAACTTGTGAATTAACTGTTGACGGAATAAAAAAAGCTTTTGAAAAAGCTGAGCATTTAACAAACGTTTCTGCAAAACACCCGACTGCCCGTTTTGATTTATCCGTACGCCCACCATCAGTTGGCCAATTCACATCACAAAGACAGAAAAGTTTAGATCAAGTTCAGTTAGCTGAAATTTTTGATTTTCTAAAACAAACATCATTAAAACTTAAAGTATCTGATAAAATCGTGAATGCACAGTCCGATGCCATGGTGATTGAGTGTCATCAGAAATATGTATCATCTGCAGGTGCAGCTTTTGAACAGGATTTTAATATTATTGTCAGTGCTTTATCAGCGACTGCACAAGATGGCTCTGAAACACAAACCAGATCTTTTCATGGCGGTCGTGGTGTTTGCCAACAAATCGGAGCTGAATTTTTCAATTTGCAAAAAATATTACCGTATTGTGTAGAAACAGCAGAACAGGCTTTAGAATTATTAACAGCTGAAAACTGCGAAACAATAACGTGTGATCTGGTTTTAGCGCCCGATCAAATGCTTTTACAAATTCATGAATCGATTGGTCATCCCTTAGAACTCGATCGTATTTTGGGAGACGAGCGAAATTTTGCAGGTTGGAGCTTCGTACAACCCCAAGATTTTGGACACCTTCAGTACGGAAGCGAAATCATGAATGTTATTTTTGATCCATCGGTGTCTAACGAAATGTCGACTTACAAATTTGATGAAGTCGGTAACCCTGCTGAAAAAAAATATCTGATTAAAAATGGAAAACTCATGGCCGGTCTAGGCAGCTTAGAAAGCCAATACCGTTCTGAAAAACTTTTTAATCAACGCATCCCTGGTGTTGCCAATTCACGGGCCAGCTCATGGAACCGCCCACCGATTGATCGCATGGCTAATATTAACTTAGAAGGCGGCAAACACACACTAGAACAAATGATTTCAGAAATTGAAAATGGTGTGATCATGCATGCGAACAGGTCATGGTCGATTGATGATTACCGTCGTAAATTTCAATTTGGGTGTGAATATGGTAAAAAAATTAAAAATGGTCAAATCACATCAACTGTTAAAAATCCAAACTACCATGGAGTCACTGTCCCTTTCTGGAAAAGCTTAACTGCACTGACATTACCTTCAACTGTTGAAACCTATGGGTCACCATACTGCGGTAAAGGTGAACCTAGTCAGATTATTCGCGTAGGACATTCGTCGCCTTATGCTTTATTTAAAAATATAGAAATTTTTGGTGGTTAAATATGACAATACAAAAATATTTAAAAGATTTTTCTGAAAAATTATTTCAAGACCTAAAATCTGATGAGCAGTTAGGTTTGATTCTACATTCAGAAGACAGCACTTTTATTCGGTTTAATAAATCCTTAGTCAGACAAAATTCGACTGTTAGTCAGCACGAAATCACTTTGCAGTTTCACAAAGATCAAAGATTCTTTAAAATGCGATTGAATTTATCGCTCGATTTACAAAATGATCTACTAAATGCACAAATGCTTTTATCTGATGCGCGTACACAACTGCCTCTGATTGATCCGCATCCTCAATTTTTTAAATTAGTTAATAACGGCCAATCTGAAAATTACAAAAAAGTTGACAGACCTGCTGATGAAGAAATTCCGCAACTGATTAACCAAGTTTTTTCCGACAGTGATTTAGCTGGATTATGGTGTTCAGGCCCTATGAGACAAGCTTCCGTTAATTCTGAAGGTCAGTTTCATTTTTTTGAATCAGATTATTTCTTTTTTGATTATTCGATCTACAACGGACCCTTAGCTGCCAAAGGTTATTATGCTGCAGAAAAATTTGATGAAAAAGAGTTTTCAATACAAGCGCAAAATACTAAAAATAAATTAAACTTGCTTTCGCGTCCGCAACAAAAAATTGCTCGTGGTCAGTATAATGTTTATCTTGAACCGATGGCTGTTGCAGAACTTATTGAAACATTATCTTACGGCAGCCTTAGCCAAGGAGCTTTTAATTCCGGATATGCCCCATTAAAAAAATTAAAAAATAAAGAATTATTATTTTCAGATAAATTTAATTTGTATGAAGATTTTAATTTAGGTTACGTACCGAAGTTTAATTCTACTGGTGAAATTTCACAGCCAAGAATAGACCTTATAAAAAATGGTCAGCTTGAATCTATGCTTGTCAGCACAGAAACAGCCCAAGAATATAATTTAGTTTCTAATCAGGCTGAAGCTGGGGAAAATCCAAGATCTCTGATCTTGGGCTCAGGCTCGCTTAAGCCTATTGATGCCGTGAAAAAACTAGGTGAAGGACTCTATTTATCGAATCTTCACTACATTAATTTCAGTGATGTCCAAACAGCTAGATTGACTGGTATGACCCGCTTTGCTTGTTTCTGGGTTGATCAAGGTGAAATCGTCGGACCAATACAGGACTTACGTTTTGATGAGTCACTCTATAATATTTTTGGATCTAACTTAGTTGATTTAACTGATGAATCTTCAGTTTATGTGAGCACAGGTACATATTTAAAACGCAGCCTAGGCGCAATACAAGTTCCTGGGGCATTAATTAATAATTTTAATTTTACTTTATAAACAATCTCATCTATAAAGTAAGCAAGCACGAATACGATAACTTTTAAAAGGAGAACGCAATGGCTTTGTCAAGAATCCAACAATTAGTTCAAAAACTAAGTGAATCTAAAAATGTTCAAAAAGTGATTGTCGATGTCCAAGATTTAACAAAAGAAATCCAAACTAAAATCAAACAAGCTTCAAATGATCCTGCAAATGCAAAGTACAAAGCAAAATACAAAAACTTAGTTAAAAAAGTTGTTGCTGCTGAAAATGAATTGCAAAAAGAAGTTAAAAAAGTTGTTACTCAAGTTAAAAAGTCTGCTCATGATGTTGAAAAAAACTTTATAACATACAAAAAGAAAGCTCAGGCACAACGAGCAAAAATCGAAAAAATGGTGCAATCAAAGTTGAAAGCAAAAACTTCTTCTAAAAAGGCAGCACCAAAAGCTAAAAAAGCAGCTCCTAAAAAGAAAAAAGTAACTCGTAAAGCTTAGTAAAAGCGCTGTTGACCCTGAAGCCCCTTGTCAACAGTCACTAGTCTCAATTTCAGGCTCGTCAACACGGCCCCCAATATGCTAGCTTATGGCATCACAAATTGGGGGCATTCATGAACTTAAACTCAAACTTATCATCCCTTTCACCGCAAAATGAATTCACTGGTCGGCACATTGGCCCATCAGCTGATGAGCAAAATGAAATGCTTAAATATCTTGGCTTCCAAAATATGGAAGAAATGATCACTAAAGTTGTTCCCAAATCAATTTACAATCCTGCGAAAATGAATGTCGGTGATGGAGTTTCTGAATTTGAAATTTTAAACCAGCTTAAAAAAATTGTTTCAGAAAATAAAGTTTATACATCACTGATTGGCATGGGTTTTCACGATACAATTACACCATCACCAATTTTAAGAAATGTTTTTGAAAATCCAGTGTGGTATACGGCCTACACACCCTACCAACCTGAAATTTCACAAGGACGTCTTGAAAGTTTATTAAACTTTCAAACGATGATTGCTGATCTTACGGGAATGCAAATTTCAAATGCTTCGCTATTAGATGAAGGCACTGCTGCTGCAGAAGCTTTAGCGATGGCTTATTCTGCATGTAAGAAATCAGATGTGAATGCATTTTTAGTTCACCCTGCTATGCATCCGCATGTGATTGAAGTTTTACAAACACGTTCTGAGCCCTTGGGTTTAGAAATGATTATTTGCGAGCCTTCTCAATATGATTTTAAAAAAGAGGTCTTCGCAGCTTTATTTCAATACCCAACAACTGAAGGCACGATCGAAGATTATAAAGCGATCACTCAAAAATTACATGATCATGGCGCCTTGGTCATTGCGAGCGTTGATTTATTAGCACTCACAGTTCTAACACCTCCGGGTGAATGGGGCGCTGACATTGTTGTTGGTAATTCACAGCGCTTTGGTGTTCCATTGGGATTCGGTGGACCTCATGCGGCTTTCTTAGCCACACAAGATCAATACAAGCGTTCATTGCCAGGTCGTCTTGTTGGTGTGTCAGTTGATAGCAACGGACAAAAAGCACTTCGTTTAACCTTACAAACACGCGAACAACATATTCGCCGTGAAAAAGCCACATCAAATATTTGCACAGCCCAAGTGCTGTTAGCCAATATGGCAGCGATGTACGGCGTATACCACGGACCACAGGGTTTAAAGAAGATCGCTTTACGAGTTCACAAGTTAACTCAGATTGCAGTTCTGGGTTTAGAAAAATTAGGCTTCAAGACGACGTCGAATTTATTTTTTGACACTGTTAAAATTAAAACTGATCAAATTCAAAGTTTAGTTTCTATGGCTGAAACTTTTGAAATCAATTTAAAGATTTACGCTGATGGCGTAGGTTTTTCGATTAACGAAACAACAACTTTAGCTACAGTTGATAAATTATTAATGGCTTTTAATAAGGGTCAAAAATTAAATTTCTCGGCGACTGAATTAGAAAAAACAATAAAAAATCAATGGCCAGA
>JAYTPA010000131.1:0-4568 GCA_043747495.1 Bdellovibrio sp. | reverse complement strand
AATTCTAACAAAATCTTAATAAATTTAGCATGTTGACTCTGATTCAAGCCGTGGATACAAAAACCTTACATTCGGACTAAAATCAGAAAATGCATTGGGGGATTTATGCAAAAACCTGCTGTTATCAAAACAATACTTGCTTTGTACTGGGGCTTGTTTTTTTCGATTCTGTTCACACCGGTGTTTTTCATGCTAGGTTTGTTGTTATCTTCTGTAGCCCTTTATTTTTTACGTAATCCTTTAAAACACACTGATGCCTTTATGTGGAGACGATTTCTAAGTTGGTTCCCGCTTGGGATGACTTACGCGTTCATGTACATGGCTAGGTATAATCTTGATGCCTTAGCAACTGCCGACGTCATCACGAAAGCAGAAAAAAGTCAGATCTCTGGTTGGGGCTTTTTTGTTTACGCAGCTTCTTTATTCGTTACAGGTCCACTGATCGATCGTATTGGTGGTAAAAAAGGAATGATCATTGCAGCTATTGGTGCTGCCATTTTTAATACGTGCATGGGTTGGGTACTTTATTTAAATCTTCATGGTCACCCGCTTGACATCGTTTTTTGGCTTACAATATTTTACGCAATGAATATGTTTGTTCAAAGTTTCGGTGCGATTTCAACGATCAAAGTGAAATCATATTGGTTTCACGTTCGTGAACGTGGAACCTTTGGTGCGATCTTTGGAACACTCATTTCATTAGGTGTTTATTTCGCTTTCGATTGGACTGAGGCTATCGCCAAAGCTGTGAAGATCGAAGAAAATCCAGCGCCGTCTGCTGTTCGTGATCTGATTCAAAATCTTTTTGCTCTTCAGGCTAGTACGATTCCTGCTGTTTGGCTTATTTTCTTTATCCCTGCAGGGTTTCTAATTATTTGGGCTTTGATAGATATTTTATTAATTAAAGATTCTCCGGATCATGCTGGATTTCCAAGATTAGATACGCACGACGTATCCCATGGCGATAACACTGTTGAATCACGCTCGTGGATTAACGTGATTAAAGATATTTTAAGTAACCGTGTGATTTTAATGATTGGTGTTATCGAATTTACATCAGGCGTATTACGTGACGGTGTTATGAAGTGGTACAGACTTTTTATTAAAGACACTGGTATGGTTGTCCCAGCAATCAGTGATAACTGGGGTCTGTGGGCGGCAGCCACTGGTATTTTCGGTTCATTTTTAGCAGGGTGGGCTTCTGATAAGTTTTTTCATTCAAGACGTGCTCCGGTTGCAGCAATTAGCCAAATCATCATGTTTTTATCAACGGCTGTGATGATGTATATTTTATTTATGAACCCAACTGACGCCGTCACAATGGGTATTGCCGCGTTGTTTATTATGATGGCCGTCATTGGTGTGCATTCGATCATGTCGGGTGTTGCCACAGCTGATTTTGGTGGCCGCAAAGGTGCAGCTACTGCGACGGGTGTTGCTGATGGCTTTTCTAAATTAGGATCATCATTCCAAGAATTTGTGTTAGGTGCTTTTATCACAAAAGAAACTTGGCATTACTGGCCTTCATTTTTAATGCCGTTTACTTTGTTAGGCTTATTTTTCGCATTTAAATTGTGGAAAGAATTACCAGCAGCAACGCGTAAATATTTAAAAGAAGTTGAGAAAAAAGACGTCTAGTCGCTGACTGACTCGGTCTGAGACAAACTTCAGATCGATGTTGTTATTTTTTGCCTCTACCTAGATAATTAAATAAAATAAATTTAATCTCTTAGAGGGGCAAAATGAAAACACTTATTCTAGTTGTTCTTGGGTCTATTGTTGGATTATCTGCAGAAGCAAACCGAAATCAACACCGTGAAAAACGGCAAGAGTCCCGAATAGGCCAGGGTGTTAAATCAGGTGCCCTAACAAGAAACGAAGCTAGAAAATTAAAACACGGCCAAGATAAAATTGATAACTATCAAGATAAAGCACAAGAAGACGGCGAACTGAGTCGAAAAGAAAAAGCACGCTTAGAAAAAATGCAAGACAAACAAAGTCGTGCGATCTATCGTCAGAAGCATGATGGACAATCAAGACATGAAAAGCCAAACCAAGAAGCGCCAGCTGCAGAGCCCACGGAATAAATCTGAATTCAGCTTCGGGGCGTTTCAGTGATTGCTGAACAAGCCCTTTTCTGGGAAAAATTATCAAAACTAGATTGTGCTTTATTTGAAAAGGAATGTGAAAGCTTACTTGCAAAACTAAGTCTCAATCAGCTGTCACATCTTTTTGTAGATGCAGCTTACATGACCCACGCTATGCAATTTATTAAAGATCAGTATTGGATAGAAAGTCAAAATACTGATTCTATTGTTATATTTCAACATTTTATACAAAAACATTGTAAGTCTGATCTTCAGCCAATTCTGTTGCTACAGTCTTTTTTAGAATCATCGAATTTGCATAGTCTTTCTGAAATAGGAATCAATGCTGAAGCTTTAAAAAATTATATTGTCTTAGCAATAAGTAAAAAAGAAAATTCTGACCAGAAAGAATTTGCAAAGACTTCATTAAAGCTTATGTCTAATTTATTTGAATTTGAAACCAATTTAAATATTGATAAAAAAAGTAATGGTCAAGATTCTGGTCTGTCGATGTATAGAACTTTTGATATTTTTGATCAAGTTTTAGATCTAAATTACTTAGCGAATGAAAAAACATCTGAAGACACAAAAAAAGAACGTTTGTATGAAGGTGCTGGACTTGGTGTTCAATCAAGTTACGCAACGACATTAAATACAATTAGATATTTAAACCCAAAAAGTGGGACACGTTTTGTTGATTTAGGGTCAGGCTACGGGCGGGTCGGATTAGTTTTAGGTTTATTAAGATCAGATGTGCAATTTACAGGTTACGAATTTGTTGAAGACCGTGTGCAAATTGCCAATGATTCAGCTGATCGTTTTGGATTAGATCAGCACGTTCACTTTTATACTCAAGATTTATCAGCTTCCGATTTTAAAATACCGGAAGCTGAATTTTATTATATTTTTGATTCATTCACTGATGAAACTTATAAGTATGTGTTAGATCAGCTGGTGAATATTGCTCGGAATATGAAAGTTAAAATCATCACCAAAGGAAACGCACGGTTGTGGTTACAAAATTCATCATGGATAAAAATTCATGAATTTAATGACGGCAACATGTGCGTTTTTGAATCGGTTTGAAACTTAAACCTTGCGAACAAATTCAGATTTTAAATTAATAACACCCATGCCATCAATACGGCATGAGATATTGTGCCCATCACCGGCATCGTACAAGCGAATGTTTCTAACTTTAGTGCCGCCTTTAACAGAATTCGATGAGCCTTTAATTTTTAAATCTTTTGTGACAACGACATGATCCCCATCAACTAACACATTACCACTGGAATCTTTAACAATCGACGTATCGACTACTGCAACTTCCTCAGCGACTGCTTTACCTTCCATCCATTCGTTGGAACATTCAGGACAAATCCATAAATTACTATCTTGATAAATATTTTCTGATTTGCATTTCGGGCAGTTTGTAGTCATTGTTGTTTCCTCTTTGTAGTACGCTATGCTGTCGTAGTTTAAGGGTCAACGACTTACAGCCTCATCTGCGGAGCTGACTCATAATAAGACACAATGTCGGTACGACATTTGCTTTGATATTAACTATGATGAAAAAAATAATATTTAGCCTGAGTCTTATTTTATTCGCACTGATCTCGAACACAGCTTTAGCCAAGGGTTTACAGTGCCATCAGTTATTTTCGTCAGCAAAAAACAGTCAAGCTACTCAGGCCTCTGTTGGTCGTTATTTAAAAACGACTTTAAATAGTCTGTCGGTGATGCGCGGGAAAAATGGACTTCTTCGCGATGCGGTTTGGGTCAAGAATAAAGCTGATAAATCTTTCGAAGTTGTGACTTTAAACCCCGATACATCACCCACAAATTTGGCCGTTGATCTTTTAATCAATACTGAACTTTTAAATAATCCTTCACAAAAAGTTCAAGCTTTTGAAAATTTAAATCGTTTATTAAATATTCTTGGCCAAGTTGATATTCATAAACCAACGGGCTTATTTTTTAGTAGGTATTCTTCAGACACAAAAAGGCCAGTGATAAAAGATCCTAGTGTGTCATCGATCGATAATCTACATTTGGCCATTGCGCTTTGGACGATCGGTGAAACCTATCCTAAAACAACTTTAGGTGTAAAAGCATTAGCGCTTTTTAAGCGAATGGATTTTAGTATTTATTATGATCAGGATTCTGGTCTTATCGGTGGAAATTTGAGAAAAGAAAACGACCAGTGGGTACGTGAAACATATAACTTTGCAAACTTAGGTTCAGAAGCAAGGCTACTTTATAGTGCGGGCTTTTCGTTAGGTCTTTTTCGAAACGTTAAAAATGAAAATGTTTTTTTGACAAAAGTATTTAACAACATAAAATTAGAAATTCACCAAAGCCAAGAAGGACCACTATTAAAACTTTGGGACGGATCAGCTTTTCAATTATTTTTCCCTCGAATATTTGCCAATGAAAATTTATATTCAAAGAAAATAGATCAATTATTCACGAACGATGCTG
>JAYTPA010000130.1:0-5626 GCA_043747495.1 Bdellovibrio sp. | reverse complement strand
CGACAAAATGAATGGCCAAACTATAGCTGGCCGCGCGATTCGTGTGTCTGAAGCTAAACCACAAGAGGACAGACCTCGTCGTTCTTTTGGTGATGGTGGCGGCGGCGGCGGTGGTCGTGGTGGTTACGGCGGCGGTGGCGGACGTAGCAGCGGCGGCGGCGGCGGCGGAGGTCGCGGTGGATACGGCGGCGGTAACAGCGGCGGCGGCGGACGCGAGTACTAATTTTTGTTTGAAGACATAAAAGTCGATTATTCGATAATTTGACGAACTGATCCTAGCTAACACAAGGCTTTTTTGAGTAACATAGAACTTCTTCAAAGAAGGAAAGCTCATGAGACCTGTGAAAATAGCTAGGATCTTTTTTTTGGTTTTAATTTTAAACACTTTTTCTGTTTCACTATCTGCTGAATCAAAAAATAAAAAGCTCATTATACTAGGTGATTCTTTGACTGAGGGTTACGGCGTAACACAAGATTCAGCTTTTCCAGTTTTACTTCAAAAAAAAATAACAGACGATAAAATCAATTGGGCACTGATCGGGTCAGGTTCTAGCGGATCCACAACAGCTTCAGGAATTTCAAGAATGAAATGGTTGATTCGTCAAAAACCTGATGTGATCTTTGTGATCCTGGGCAGTAACGATGGTCTTCGTGGTTTAAAAGTCGAAGAAACAGAAAAAAACTTGAATGAAACAATTCAGTTCGGATTAAAAAATAATATCCAAATGATTCTAGGTCAGTTGCATGTGCCACCTAATTACGGCAAAGACTATTCAAAACAATTTTCTGATATTTATCCACGCGTGGCTCAAAAAAATAAAATTTTACTGGCCCCGTTTTTATTAGAAAAAGTCGCTGGCATTAAAGACCTCAATTTAGCAGATGGGATTCATCCTAATGAAAAGGGTCATCAACAAGTGGCTGCTAACTTATATCCCTATTTAAAAAAAATCATGACAGAAAAGACTGCAAATAAGGAAGTAAAAAAATGATTCAAATCAATGATCTCACAAAATCATACAAAATGATTTCTGATGAAAACCAACAAGACATTCGGATATTGAATCATCTGAATTTAACTGTGCAAACCGGTGAAACTGTTGCTATCGTTGGTGCTTCGGGATCTGGTAAGTCCACTTTACTAGGGCTTGTCTCTGGATTAGATCAACCTGATTCTGGTGAAGTTATTATCAACGATCAAAGTTTACAAAAACTAAATCAAAAAGATATGACAGGTTTCCGTGCTTCGAACATCGCTATCGTTTTTCAACAGTATTACTTAGTTCAGCATTTAACTGCGTTAGAAAACGTATTGCTACCGTTAGAAATTTTAAATCAAAAAGTTGACATAAATTTTGTAAATAATTTATTAGATCAAGTCGGGCTTAGTCACCGGATGCACCATAAACCAAACCAACTTTCGGGTGGTGAATCACAAAGATTAGCCCTAGCCAGGGCTTTAGTGATAAAGCCCAGTTTGTTATTGGCCGATGAACCTTCTGGCAGCCTAGATGTGGACACAGGACAAAAAATAATGTCTTTATTTTTTGATCAAGTGAAAAAAAATAAAACAACGACTGTGTTAGTCACTCATGATCCTAATTTAGCTAAGAAATGTGATCGGGTTTTCCAACTGATCAACGGGAAATTACAGGCTATGGTATGATGTCTTTTTTTAAACTCATTCAATTTTCAATGAAAGATATTTTTTCACAAAAAAGAATTAGCACATTTTTTGTGACGAATCTTACTCTAGGATTTCTGGGGTTCTTTCTTTTGCAGATTTTTCAAAACAGCCTTGTCCTAGAAACTCAAAGCAAAGCCCAAGAAACTTTGGGTGGTGATTTAGTTATTAGTGTCAGACGTGAAATGACTGTTGATGAAAAAGAAAAATTTGATTCAAAATTGAAAGACCAATTTATTGCAAAGACTCAGTATTATGATTTTTTTGCAATGACAAATTACAAAACAGATAAGCTTGAATCCAAAACCCGACTAGTTTTGGTGAAAGCCATTGAAGAATCATACCCACTTTACGGTCAGTTTAAAAAAACTATTTTTCAATATAATCAGGAAGTCCCCATTTTTGTTGATCCAGAAGTCATTGATCAGTTTCAGATCGATATAAAAAAAATAAACCAAATTAGCTTGGGGGATCAAAAATTTAATCTGTCGGGTGTAATACAATCAGACCCAACAAGAACTTTTAGGTTTGGTGCTTTAGCGCCCACTGTTTATATACGCTACACGGACTTGCCAAAAACAAATCTAATAAAGACCGGTAGCACAATCACATCTGTGATGTCGTATAAGTTAAAAACACCAACGGATGCGAACCAGCTCAAAAAAGACCTTGAAAAAACTTTCACTGATTCATCGATCCGATTTTCAAGTGCTTTTTTACAAGAAGACAGTGGCAACAGAGTCTTTGATTACCTTCTAGATTATCTTAATCTGGTTTCTTTGGTAGCTATCGGACTGTCATTTTTGTGTTTAGGCTATATGCTTCAATGGTTATTTCAATTACAAATTAAGAATACAGCTTTATATAAAATCTTAGGGCTTAGTCACTGGCAAGCAGTTCAAACACAAATTATCAAAAACTTTGTATTATCACTATTTGCTTTTTCAATTGCGACATTATTTGTGCTTATTCTTAAAACCCCGCTTGAACAAGCGATGTATTCTTATTTCGAAGTATCAGCTAAGCTTGATTTCACAGTTAAAAGCTTTTTTGTGAATTTAGTTTTTATAGTTATTGGACCACAGCTTGTGGCTATTCCAAGCTATTTAAATATTTATCAAATGGATCCCTTACCCATTTTAAAAGGGCAAAACCACGATATTCGCGAAAAATTTAACTTACAAAAAAATTTAGTGCTTGTCGGATTGTTGGTTGTATTTTGGTTGATCGCCATTTTGCAAAGTCAGTCAGTTTTGATTGGATCAGCTTTTACTGGGTCTTTGTTAGCTATCGGTCTTTTAACTATTTTGGTTTTGTTTTTATTTAAAGGTTTTATTCAAAAAATCGCTGATCAACTTGGTTTTCAAAATAAATACGCCATCACAAGTCTACTTAGACAAAAAAAATCGACTTACTTGATATTTACGACAATGACTTTATCCATTGCGATTTTAGTGCTTTTACCACAAATTAAAAAAAGCGTTTTGAACGAGCTCAGACCACAAAGTGCATCTAAGATTCCATCTTTATTTATGTTTGATATTCAGCCAGAACAGGTAGTTGGATTGGAAAAAATTGTTTTAGATAAGACCCAACAAAAAATACATTTAACTCCGTTGGTTAGGTCACGAATACTTAAATTGAACGATGCAGACTATGAACGAAAAGCTGAATCAGAATTCTTTAAAACTCGTGAAGATGAAAATGAAGCCCGGTTTCGCAACCGCGGTGTTAATTTGACCTATAAAAAAGATTTGCAGGACTCAGAAACTGTGGTCAAAGGTCGCTGGTTTAATTCTACAATTTCAGATATCCCTGAAATCAGTTTAGAAGAACGCTACGCTGGTCGGGTGGGCGCAAAACTGGGTGATGTGCTGACGTTTGATGTACAAGGTTTGGAAATCAAGGGCCAAGTAACATCAATCAGACGTGTTCGCTGGACGAGCTTTCAACCAAATTTTTTCGTCGTCTTTCAACCTGGTGTCTTAGAAGATGCTCCTCAAGTCTTTTTGTCCGCTGTAAATAATTTAACTACTGACCAAGTCAGAACACTGCAAACAGATATCGTGAATTCTTTTTCAAATATTTCTATTATTGATGTTCGTGAATCCGTGGAAAAATCTTTAGTGTTTATTGATAAAATGGCGCTCGCTTTACAGATTATGGCAGGACTATCGCTTGTTGTTGGGTTTTTCATATTTATTATTCTAATTAACACCCAGGTCCGTGAAAGACTCAGTGAAATGAATTTACTTCAAGTTTTAGGAGCTGGATTGCCAGTTGCGTATTCAATATTTGTTAAGCAATTTGCTCTTATTATTATTTTTAGTCTGTTTTTTGGCTTACTGTTTGGCTTAATCATGGCTTATTTCCTCATGGAAACTTTATTTACACTGAGCCTTACATTTGATTTTACATCGCTGGGGGTTTTAATTATTCTTTTAACTGCAGTATTGACTGGAATTATCTTTTTTGCGACTCGTCCAATCAGGCATTTGCAACCTTTACAGCTTTTAAAAGACGGGGCTTAATTTGAAACTTAACGATCAACCAAACCTTAAAGCTTCAATCAGTGAAGCTGTTGTTCGCCTAAAAAATGGTGAAGTCGTTGCATTTCCAACCGAAACGGTTTATGGCCTAGGTGCGTGCATTGATCAGCCGTTAGCAATTGAAAAAATATTTACAACTAAACAGCGTCCCTTTTTTGATCCATTAATTGTTCATGTAGCCAATGTTGAATCGGCAAAAAAATGTTTCCAAGATTGGGATTTATTCTGTGATCATTTGGCTTCGCACTTTTGGCCAGGGCCTTTGACTTTGGTTATGCCAAAATCAAATTTAATATCTGATATGATCACGTCGGGTTTACCCAATGTGGGTGTGCGTATTCCTAAGAATGAAACTGCACTCAAGCTTCTTCATGAAGTTGGTGTTCCTTTAGCTGCTCCAAGCGCCAACAAATTTGGTCAAACAAGTCCCACCCAAGCCATTCATGTGGAAAAAGAATTCAACAGTCAGGTTTTTGTCATCAAAGATCAACCCAGCCAAGTTGGTATTGAATCCACAGTTTTATTTATAAAAAAAAATACAGATAAAAGTTCAGTTCAAACTTACGAATTATCTATTTTACGCAAAGGGATCATTTTAAAATCAGATATCGAAAAATCAATCTCAACAACAGCATTTAAGACTGTTTGGAATGATCAAATCGATAAAAAAAATGCACCAGGGCATATGAAGCATCACTATATGCCATCCATCCCATTTGTGATTTGTAAAGATCCTACCTTAAAATTGTCTGAACTTTCCAAAATTCTGAACGAAAAGCTGAATCAATTGCCAGACATGGTTGAAGGTGTGAAAATAGTCAAGCCCACTTCAAGCATCAGCAAAATCGAATTTTTACAGCTTTCATCGAATCCCGAAATAGCAGCCCGTGAAATTTACAGTCAGTTACGTTCAGCTAGCGACAGAAAACCACAGGTTCTTTGTTTAATCCAAATGCCTCATCATCAGTCAGAATTATGGGAAAGTATTTTTGATAGGCTGTACAAAGCTGCAAGTTTGATTATAGACTAGTGAAATGAATTTACTTAAACAGATCCGTGCTCTATTTCGATTTTTTAAATTTGTATCGATCATTACAGTTTATCTGATTCATGGTTCAATTATTTATTTTATCAATAAAGATCCCGTTCTTCGCAGACGTCGTTTGATTCAGAACGGTTCAAGATACAGCCAAAGATTAATGAATGCTTTTAATGTAAAACTCATTTGTCATAACCCTATTGAAGCTGACGAGCGTTCATTACTTGTGGGAAATCATGTGGGCTTTGTGGATATTCTTTGTCTGCAATCAATACGACCTGCTGTTTTTATCACTTCAACAGAAATGAAAGAGGCTCCTGGTCTTGGTCAAATCTGTGAAGTCGGGGGTTGCAC
>JAYTPA010000129.1:0-26387 GCA_043747495.1 Bdellovibrio sp. | reverse complement strand
AAAAGATAAGGTGATTTACGCGTGAGTAATCCAAAAGTTTTTGAATTTGCAAAAGAAATAGGTATGACCCCATTAGCTTTGATGGATAAAATCAAAGAGTGGCAAATTCCAGTAAAGAATCACATGGCTGAACTTGAGCCTGAGGTTTTAGAACAGCTAAAATCTAAATTGCATGGCGGTTCTAAAGCCGATGCTGACAGTGACACTAAACCTAAAAAAGCCGCTGCAAAAAAAGCTGCAGCACCGAAAGCCACTGAAAAAACAGCGGCACCGAAAGCAGCTGTTAAGGCAACAACTTCAAAAACTTTGAAAGCGGCACCAAAAGCAGTGACGAAAAAAGCTGCAGAAGCTGCGCCAGCAGTCGTAGACACTAAAACACCAGTCATTCGTCGTAAAACAAAAGACATTGAAGCAGCAGCAGTAGCGGCGATTGTGGAAACAAAAGTTGAAGAAATCGAAGTTGCGCCAGTTAAAGTTGAAGCTAAAGTAGTTGAAAAAATTGAACCTGTTGTTGCTAAAGCAAAAGAAGTTGTAGCACCAATAGTTGAAGCTGCAAAAGAAGTCGCGCCCATAGCGCCAGCTGTTCAGCCCGTTGTCGCTTCTCGTAAAAAAGAAGTCGCTATTGGTGACAGTGGTGTTTCAAGTTCAACAGCTGTTGCTTCTCGAAGAAATATTATTGGTCGTATGGATTTAAGCCGTGTTCAGGCTCCTGCAGGTTCACCGCAATCAGGTGGCGGTGGAGCGCCGGGTGGATATCGTGGTGGCGGATCAGGTCCGCGCGCAGCGGGCAGTGGTGTTGGATTTTCCGGTCCTCGTCCAGCAAGTCCAGGTGGATTTTCGGGTCCTCGTCCAGCGGGTGCTGGTGGTGGTCGAAATATTCGTCCAGGTTTTGTTGCTGCCTCAATGCCAGAGCCAATGCCAGGAAGTTTTGAAGATGATTCAAAACGTGATCTTGAGAAAAAAGCTCGTAAATTTTCTGGTGGTGGTGGATTAACTGCAAAAGAAAAAGAACAAGAAGAATTAATTTCAAATTTTAATGCTGTTGAATTTCGTAAACGTGAAATGGTGTTTCAACCTAAAAAGAAACAGGCTTTGATGAGCCGTGAAGCCATGAAAACACAAATCACTACACCAAAAGCTTCTAAGCGTATGCTTAAAGTGAATGGTCAAATCAAACTTGGCGATATGGCCAACGAAATGGGTTTAAAAGCCTCTCAAATAATTAAAGTTCTTATGAAAAATGGAGTGATGGCCAACATCAATACATCACTTGATTTTGACACAGTCGCATTAACAATTGGTGAATTCGGTTGGGAAGCGCAAAATGTTTTCAGATCAGCTGAAGATGTAGTTGTTGAAATGGCTTTCAATGGTGATGATCAAGATATTATTATTCGTCCACCAGTTGTTACAGTAATGGGTCACGTCGATCACGGTAAGACTTCATTACTGGATGCTATCAGAAATGCAAATGTAGCTTCTGGCGAAGCGGGCGGAATTACACAACATATTGGTGCTTATTCAGTGAAAGCTGAAGACGGAAGTCTTATTACTTTCTTAGATACTCCGGGCCATGAAGCTTTCACAGCAATGCGAGCGCGCGGTGCTAATGCAACAGATATCGCAATTATCGTTGTCGCTGCTGATGATGGTATGATGCCACAAACTGCTGAAGCTGTTAATCATGCGAAAGCCGCTGGTGTTCCGATGATTATTGCTGTGAACAAAATGGATAAACCAGGCGCAAATCCTGATCGTATTAAACAGCAATTAACAGAATTTGAAATCGTCCCTGAAGAATGGGGCGGAAATACAATTTTCTGTGAAGTATCTGCTTTGAAAAAAACGGGAATTCCAAAACTTTTAGAAAATATTAAATTACTAGCAGAAGTCGCAGAATTAAAAGCGAATCCAAAACGTTCTGGAGCTGGAATCGTCATTGAAGCCAAACTTGAAAAAGGTAAAGGCCCTGTTGCAACGATTCTAGTAAAAGATGGTCATGTTAAAATTGGACAGTACATTGTTGCAGGCAGTATGAAAGGTCGCGTGAAATCATTAACAAATGATAAAGGCGAACGCATTCTGGAAGTAACACCTGGTTTACCAGCAGAAGTTTTAGGTTTAGAAGGCGTGCCATCAGCGGGCGATCGTTTTGATGTGGTTCAAGATGAAAAAACAGCTGAACAAGTTGTTAACATCAGAAAACTAGCCACTTTGAAATCTAAAGAAGGTCAGAAAAAAGTTTCTCTTGAAGATTTATTTGCAAAAGTAACCCAAGGCGAAGTTAAAGATTTCAACATTGTTCTGAAAGCTGACGTACAAGGTTCACTAGAAGCGATTCAAGGCATGTTAACAAAATTAACATCTATCGAAGTTAAAAATAAAATTATTCATGCTGCTGTTGGTGGCGTGACTGAAAATGATGTCTTATTGGCTCAGACAGCAAAAGGTATTGTGATCGGATTTAACGTAAGACCAGATAATAATGCTCAGGCTAAAGCGAAACAAATTGGTGTGGATATCAGAAGCTATTCAATTGTTTATGAAATGATGGATGACATCAGAAAAGCAATGCAAGGCCTATTGGCTCCGCAAGTTGTTGAGAAAGTCATGGGAACTGCTGAAGTTAGAAATACGTTCTCTGTTCCTAAATTAGGAATGATTGCCGGTTGCTTTATCACCAACGGTAAAGTTCAGCGTTCAAATATGCTGCGCTTAGTTCGTCAGGGTAAAATTGTTTACGAAGGAAAATTAGCTTCATTAAAACGTTTCAAAGATGACGCAAAAGAAGTTCAAGAGGGCTTTGAATGTGGTCTTGGTATTGAAAACTTTAATGATATTAAAGTTGGCGATGTGATTGAAGCTTTTATTAAAGAAGAAATCGCACGTGAATTAACACCGCTATAAACATAAATAAGAAGAATCTATTATGAAAAATATGGGAGATGGTCGTCGTATCGCGCGGGTTGAAAAAGAAGTTCAATCCGTTATTTCGACGTACACTATTCAAAAATTACAATGCGAATTACCAGGATTAGTGACCATTACTCGGGTGCAAATACCGGCTGATTTACGAACAGCACGTGTGTATGTGAGTCTTTTGCAATTAGACTTATTAGTAAAACCAAAACCAGAAACTTTAGACGAAGCAGTCGATGTTTTACAATCTTGGGCACCAGAAATTCAAAGAGAAATTGGAACGCAATTAAAAATGAAATTTTTGCCAAAATTAACTTTTTTTGCTGATGAATCCACAGAAAAAATTCTTAAAGTTGAAAAAATAATTTCAGAAATCAGTCAAAATAAAATCTCAAAATCAGACATTGAAGATGAAGACTAAAGAACGAAAAAATCTTCATGGTCTTCTGTTGGTTAACAAACCCACGGGACTGACTTCTCATGATGTCATTAGTCGTGTCAGACGGATATTGGGAACAAAAGAAGTTGGTCATTCAGGAACTTTAGATCCCTTGGCCAGTGGATTAATGGTTTTATTAATTGGCGAAGCCACAAAATTAAGTTCGTACATTACTGAAGGTGACAAATCTTACTGCGTAGAGTTGCAATTAGGAATTGAGACAGACACTTTAGATATCACAGGCCAAGTTCAAAAAACAACACCGGTCAATATTAAATCAGATGAAGTTATAAATGCTGGATTAGCATTAGCTAACGAATTTGATTTACCAATTCCACTGTATTCAGCAAAAAAAATTGATGGTCAAAAACTTTATGAATATGCCAGAAATAATGAGCCTGTTGAAATTCCATTAAAAAAAATGAAATTTTGGAATGTTGAATTTTTAAATGGCGTAAGCCCAGTATTAGAAAATAAATACAGTTTTAATCTAGCTTGTTCTAAAGGAAGTTTTATCAGGTCATGGGTTAAGTTATTGGGCGAAAATCTTCAAGTGGGAGCCACAATGACAGCGCTATCACGGCTGTCGTCCCATGATTTTAATTTAGATAATGCAATTAATTTAGAATCAGTGATGAAATTGCAAGACTCCGAACAGCAAACTGAGATTTTGATGAATGCTCTGGTGCCAATTAACCAGGCATTAAATGGCGTTAAAACCATCAAAATTTCTGGTCAAGACCAAGTTCTCATGTCGAATGGGCAAATTAGCCACGGGTTAAGATCGCGATTGATCGTCATGTTCAAACCTGACTTCGATCAATTTATCCAAGTTATTTCAGCCGAGACAGGGCTATTAATGGCTTTAGTGGGGATAGAGCCAGAGCGCGGATTTTGCCTTAAAAGAGTCTTTCGGTACGAGTAGTTACAGCCCCAATTTCACTTTAAAAAAAACCAATACTTTCTTGCTCTTACAGTCATATATTGCTAATAATTATGAACACAATTCTGAAGCTTATGTCAGCCATGACGAGGCCATCGGATCAAACAATATTAACCTTAAAGGGGTATTTAATGGCAGTTACAAAACAGCAAAAAGCAGACATCTTAAAAAAATTCAAAACAGTTGAACTTGATACTGGTTCTCCAGAAGTTCAAGTGGCTTTATTAACAGCTCGTATTAATGATATGACTGGTCACTTTTCAACTCATAAAAAAGACAATCACGGTCGTCGTGGTTTATTACAATGTGTAAATCAGCGTCGTAAATTATTAGATTATTTAAAATCTAAAAATACTGGACGATATGAATCTTTAATTAAAGCGTTAGATATCCGTAAGTAATCGAAAAAAGATGTTTAAAAAAAGGCCCGACAACGGGCCTTTTCTTTTTAGGCCCTGTAAATAAAAATCAAAAAAATAAATAAGTAAAAAATAATTAAGTAGTTATTAAGTAGTAATTAAGTAAACATAAAAAAAACAAAAAAGAATAAAAAGAAAAAGAAAAAAACAGGAGATAATGAAAATGGTCAATACAGTTACGACCTCAATCGCAGGGAAGCAGATCACAATAGAAACAGGCCGCTTAGCTAAACAAACTGATGGTTCAGTTTTGGTGACTTCAGGCAACAATATGGTTTTAGTGACAGTTGTATCTAATAAAACAGCTAAACCAGATCAGGGATTTTTCCCCTTAACAGTTGAATATATTGAAAAATTTTACGCCACTGGAAAAATTCCGGGTGGATATTTTAAACGTGAAGGTAAACCTTCAAACGATTCAGTTTTAAGCGCACGTATGATCGATCGTCCGATTCGTCCGTTATTTCCTGAAGGTTATTTAAATGACACTCAAGTTGTTGCAACAGTGCTTAGCGCTGATGGTAGTTTTTCTATGGACGTATTAAGTTCATTAGGCGCTTCAGCTGCATTACATATTTCAGACATTCCGTTCGCAGGACCTGTGGCAACTTGCCAAGTTGGTCGTGTAGACGGTCAATTCATCGCAAATCCAACACCTGAACAATTAGCAAAGTCAGATATGGATATGATCGTATCTGGAACTAAAAATGGTTTATTAATGGTTGAAGGCGAAACTAAATTTATTTCTGAATCAGATGCATTAGCAGCATTAAAATTTGGTCACCAATCGTTGATGCCGCTTTTACAAATGCAAGAAGAGCTTCGTGAAAAAACAGGATCAAAAGCTAAGCGCGTATTTGTCCCAGCTATTATCGATGCGGATTTCAGAACTCAAGCAGACAGTGTTTTAAAACCGTTAATCGAAAAAGCTTTATCAATGAAAGTTAAACAAGATCGTTATGCAGCTGTTGATCAAGCCGTTAATGCGGCTTTAAAACAATTAGTTGAACCGATCACTGATGATAAATTAAAAGCTCAACGTAAAAAAGAAATTGGAACAATCACTGAAGATATTAAATACAAAGTGGCTCGTTCGATGATTTTAGATAAAGGCTCTCGTATTGATGGCCGTGATTTAAAAACTGTACGACCTATTTCTTGTGAAGTTGGATTTTTACCGCGTGCTCATGGTTCGGGTTTATTTACACGTGGTGAAACACAGTGTTTAGGAACTGTTACTTTGGGAACAGCTGATGATGAACAGTTTGTTGAAACATTAAACGGAACTGTGAAAAGAAAATTTTTATTACATTACAACTTTCCACCGTACTCTGTGGGTGAAGTGGGCAGGTTCGGTGGTCAAGGTCGTCGTGAAATCGGTCACGGTAACTTAGCAGAGCGTGCAGTAAAAGCTGTAATTCCTGATCATGTTCAATTTCCATATACAATTCGTATTGTCGGTGAAGTTTTAGAAAGTAATGGTTCTAGCTCAATGGGTACAGTTTGCGCTGCGATTTTAGCAATGCTAGATGCTGGTATTAAAGTTAAATCAAACGTTGCAGGTATTGCGATGGGTTTAATTAAAGAAAATGACCGTGTAGCCGTGTTAACAGATATTTTAGGTGATGAAGATCACTTAGGAGATATGGATTTCAAAGTTGCAGGATCTGTTGATGGTATTACAGCTTTACAAATGGATATTAAAATTGATTCTGTCAGCTTCCAAGTCATGGAAACTGCGTTAAACCAAGCGCGTGATGGCCGTTTACATATCTTAACTGAAATGGAAAAAGTCATGAAAGCGCCTCGTGGTCAGATGTCAGAATTTGCTCCACGAATTGAGACGATCAAAATTAAAGTTGATAAAATTCGTGAAGTTATTGGTTCTGGTGGTAAAGTTATCAGAAGCATCACTGAGCAAACTGGTGTTAAAATTGAAATTCAAGATGATGGAACAATCAATATTGCTTCGTCTGACCCAACTGCAACTAAAAAAGCGATTGCGATTATCGAATCAATTTGTGCTGAAGCTGAAGTCGGAAAAACTTATAAAGGTAAAGTTATGAAAATTGCTGAGTTTGGCGCTTTCGTAGAAATTTTACCAAATACCCAAGGTTTATTACACATTTCAGAATTAGCTAATGAACGCGTTCGTCAAGTGACTGATGTTGTTCAAGAAGGCGATATGATCGATGTAAAAGTATTAGAAGTTGATCGTTCGGGAAGAATTAAATTATCTCGTAAAGCTTTACTTCAATAATTAATATCTTAATGCGAGGTCCTTTGTAGTGTCTCAATTTAAAAAGTCAGTTTTATCTAACGGTGTTCGAGTGGTCAGTGAATTTCACCCCCACTCGAAATCCGTATCACTGGGTGTCTGGGTATTAACTGGAACCCGTGATGAAAAGCCAGATGAAATCGGTCTTTCACATTTTGTTGAACACTTGGTTTTTAAAGGTACTAAAAAGCGGAATGCTTATCAAATTGCAAAATCTTTAGAATCATTAGGCGGGGAATTAAACGCCTATACCACGCGTGAATACACAAACTATCACGCTATCGTCTTAAATGATGACTGGAAAGTCGGACTAGAAGTTTTATCAGATCTAGTTTGTAATATGAAAATTTCTAAAAAAGATTTCGAACTAGAAAAAAAAGTTGTTCTTCAAGAAATCGCGATGAGTGATGATTCACCTGAAGACATTATTTATGATTATTTATATGAACATTCCTACGCTAATCATCCCATGGGACGACAAATTTTAGGAAAAAGTGATACGATTTCTAAAATGACACAAAAAAAAGTTTTTGATTTCTATAAAACTTTTTATCAAGGTGAAAATCTAATTGTCAGTGCAGCGGGACCTGTTGATCATGATACTTTAGTTATTGAAGCACAAAAATTATTTAAAACTCGTAAAAAATTTAATTTATCCAGTACCAGACGTGCGCCGATCTGGAAAAAATCCCGCAAATTTTATGATGATGATTCAGAACAAACACATATCTTGATGGCGCTACCAGCAGCTAGTTTTCATGACAAACACCGTTTTGAAGCTTTCATTGTGAATTCGCTTATAGGTGGTGGTATGACATCAAAACTATACCAAGCTGTTCGTGAAAAGCAGGGTTTAGCCTATTCAGTTTACTCAGGCTTAAACACACAAACAGATTCTGGCAATATCACAATATATGCAGCGACAGATCCTAAAAAAGTAAAAAAAGTCATTCAAATTATACATGATGAATTATTAGCTATTAAAAAAGATGGAATTAAAAAATCAGATCTCAATTTATTTAAAACTCAAGTTCGTGGCCAATTGCTAATGGGTTCTGAAGACAGTGAAAACAGAATGTCATCTTTAGGTGTGAATGAAATGATTTTTCAAGAATACCGCCCAGTTGATCGCGTGATCCGTGAAATCGAAGCTATTGATCAGAAATCAGTGAACGATTATATTAAAAACTTTTTTGATTTAGAAAAGATGTCTGTGATTTTGATGGGGCCAAAAGCTTCAGAAAATAAATCATGGTTATCAGATTTTAATTTCTCAAAAAAAAGAAAATACTAAGGAGAAGCTCATGAATATTAAAATTAAAAAATGGCCTCATTTTAAAGGTGAATTACCAGCGTACCAAACAGCAGGTGCCAGTGGTTTTGATGTTCGTGCTCAATTAGAAAATCCAATTATACTAAAGCCAATGGAACGAACGATGATTCCGACTGGTCTTAGCTTTGAAATTCCAATGGGATATGAGATCCAAGCTCGTCCTCGTAGCGGCTGGGCCGCTAAGCAAGGCTTAACATTATTAAATACGCCAGGAACTATTGATGCCGACTACCGCGGTGAAGTTAAAGTGATTGTTGTGAACTTAAGTGAAGTTGCTGTCACAATTAATGATCAAGATCGTTGTGCGCAGTTTGTGATCTGCCCTGTGTTGCAAGTCCAATTTGATTTAGTAGACGAATTATCAGATACAGTTCGTGGTGCAGGTGGTTTTGGTTCAACAGGCAAACAAGAAAATTTGCACCAAACAAATTAATCTGAACTAAAAATGAAACACATCATCTCTGAAGTTAAAAAAAATCATCAATTATGGATTACACTTAATCATCCAGACAAACTAAATGCGATCAGTCCAGAGATGATCACATCATTGACTGAAGCCTTATTTGATGCAGAAATAAACCCACAAATTAAAGTGATAGTGATCACGGGTAGTGAGAATGCATTTTCATCTGGTGGAGATGTGCAAAGCATGCATGAAAAATCAGGAATGTTTGCTGGTGATTCGAACGAACTAAGAATGAAATACATGCAAGGTATTCAAAAAATTCCTAAATGCATGGAAGACTTATCTAAACCTATTATTGCCATGGTGAACGGGCCAGCGATCGGTGCTGGATGTGATTTGGCCATGATGTGTGATCTTCGCATTGGTTGTGAAAAATCTAAATTTGGGGAAACATTTGCTAAAATCGGATTGATATCAGGTGACGGCGGAAGTTTTTTCTTAACCCGCATTGTGGGTTTTGCTAAGGCCATGCAAATGACACTCACTGCAGAGATATTAGAGGGCCAAAAAGCTTTTGAATTTGGATTGATGAATTATTTAGTCCCACATGATCAGTTGATCGCTGAGACTGAAAAATTAGCAGATAAAATCAGTCAATTGCCAGCGGCATCAGTTCAAATGGCTAAAAAATTAATGAAAGTGGCTTATTTTGATTCTTTACAAGCTAACTTAGATTTAGCTGCTGCATTTCAGGGAATATCGCAACGCACATCTGATCACGAAAAAGCTGTCGCAGCTTTTGTGAATAAGAAATAGATTCAATAAAACCTAAACTGTATAGATATTAATAATCCATGTGAGCAATACAATCGAAAATAAGAATCCAGCAATTTGGTAGGCCCGTGTTTTGTGAACATTAAAATTTTCAGTTAAGCCTACAATTGATAATAAGCATGTAAAACCAAAACCAATCAAAGTCACGGGTGCTAAGTATTCAGAAGCGATTTGAAAAATATAAAATGGAATAGTTGTCAAAGTCACAAGGGCAAATATTTTTCTAAAGTTTTCTGTGCGTTTTTCAAAAAACTGAAAATAATAATAAAAAAATGTTGTAAGAAGCAAACTGGAAATCGTCGATACAAACGGCATCAAAAAAAGACCTGAAGCCATTCTATAAAAATTAAATTTGATTAATCCAGCAAGAAAACCTGAAACAACAGCAAAAGTGATTTGAACAAAGAAAAGTGATTTCCAATTCCAGTCGGGGATTTCAGCAATTTTTTGAACAGGATGTTGGATGAATTGTTTTAAATAATTCAATATCTCATTCAGCGGAATATCTTTAGGTGGGATGTCAGGGTTAACTTCTCTCATGAGATAATGGCATCATGATTTAAGAAGGAAATCAAGCTCTGCCAACATCACAGAATGGTCTATAAAGCGATAATACGTGTTCAGAGTGGCGTTTAAAAACAATTCCTGTGGTTCAGGTGTGTTGATTTGGCGATAAGTGCACCATTTTTGGTGTAAAAAATAACCCAGCTGCTGTGTTTTGTATTCTGGATCAAAGAAAAATAAATTTTCTGATTTAAGATGAAATAAATTTATATTTTCTTTTGAGGCAATGATCGTAAAAGTACACTGGGGGCTGTAGTTAGGCTGAATGTTGAGTTCTTGATAGGTTTTAAGATCAACAACGAAATGGACTCCGGTTTGAATTTCTGAATCATGAAGCCTTTGGTTAAGCACGGATTTCCGGAGTGCAGTATTTGAAAATGGAAGATGCAGCAGTTCGGCTTTGTAGCCGTGTTCATAAAGGGCATCGGGAAGTCCACCCCAAGGGTGATTGTAGAAAAAAATGCTGCGTGGTCCAGTGATCAGCCTGATTGGTCTTCGAGTTATTAGGCAATTGGGTTTAAGTTTCACTTAGGGGCTCGTTTGCTAAAGTTATTATATGGGCCTTAGACCTGAACATGAAAACAGCATAGAAATAAAGACGCATGTTTGGCAAACTAGTATTAATGATACAACAAAGAAAATCCTGCTACTGTGCATTTTGTAAAACTCAGCGTAAAGTTTACTCAAGTAAACATTTGAATACATTTGGTATCGTTGGCTTAGTTTTGTTAAGCTATGTCTTCACTTATGTGATTTGGGATCATCCTGACAGTCGTGGTTTGATTGCTTTAGGTCTTATGCTTTTTGTAGCTGAGTTATTCTGTCAGTTACGCTGGAGGCAATCGATGATTTGTAAAAATTGTGGATTTGACCCAGTCGTTTACGTGAGAGATCCATCGCTGGCTGGAGAAAAAATAAAAGAATTTATTCACATGCGTTCAGAAAGCCCTGCTTATTTATTAAAACCGGCTTTAAATTTACCAGTGCGCAGAGTCAGTCACAAAGGTGAAAATTTATCCTTGCACGGTTAGTCTAGGTCATGAATTATAAAAATAATGAATCTTTTCGAGAAATGCGCCCGGCTATTTTGTTTGCTTGTTATAATTTTGGGTTTAACCATTGATGTTTATGCGCAAAGAAAAGCCACTGTTATCGAGCGTGACACACCAGTTTATGATGCTGCAGATTTTGATGCTGATGTGACTAGGACTGTAAATCCTGAAGAAAGTTTTATTGTCTCTAAAAAACCTTACGGCCCTTTTTATAAAGTAAAATTTAAGAACGGTGCTTTAGGTTATATTGTAGATACTGAATTAAATATAGAAGGAATTGGTCCGTTTCAACCTAAGCCATTCGTAGAAGACGTAGAATTAGCTAAAGAGAAAAATAAGAAAAAAAACAAGCCCATTCAAGATGAAGACGAAGAAGACGCTGAAGATCAACAGAGTATTCAAACTGTTTATCGTGGAGCAAGTTTGCAAATGATTAACTTTCGTGAAAACACTTTAGGTAAAATCAGAACAGCTGATTTGCTGGCGATAGGCTATAAACATCAGCCAGCAACTGGCGGATTTGAATCTAAGCTATCCTACGAGCTATTTGTATCCCCCAAAGCGCCGACCTATTACACTGAGAATATTGTAAATGGTAAAGTCAGTGGTGGAATTATCTGGGTCAGTACTCAGATTTCAAATATGAATGGATATACGCCAACCACATCAATTCGGTACGGTGCAGGGCCATTTTTACGCTACTCACTATTTAATGTTAAAACAGCAGCTCGGAACTACAGTCTGCAGGATTTAACTGTGGGTGTTGATATCCAAGCAGGGCTTATTTGGCACACGCCGTGGGCTAATTTAGACTTTGGATTGCGTTATTTTTGGGATGATGAGCCTTACGGTGCCGTTGGTGTTGCCATCTTATTTTAGCTCGCATATAAAAAATCATGTCCTTACCTGATTCAGTTATACATGTTCTATCTCACGAAGTGATCAATCAAATTGCGGCTGGTGAAGTTGTCGAACGCCCAGCCCATTTGGTTAAGGAATTAGTTGAAAATTCTATTGATGCAAAAGCCACTGAAATCCATATCGGGATTGAGTTAGGTGGACGCTATATTAAAATCACTGATAACGGTTTAGGAATTCAAAAAAGTGATTTAGCGTTAGCTTTGCAAAGACACGCCACCAGTAAAATTAATAAAACTGATGATCTGTGGTCATTGTACACATTTGGCTTCAGAGGCGAAGCTTTAGCCAGTGCTGCTGCTGTTTCAAAATTGACCTTAACCAGCCGTCCTGAAAATCAAGAACAAGCTTTTCAAATTAAATCTGATTTTGGAGTAGTTTCAGATGTTATGCCGGCATCACTTGAAAAAGGCACATCTATTTATATTGAATCCCTTTTTGAAAATGTACCAGCCAGGCTTAAATTTTTAAAAACAGATGGAACTGAAAACACCCAAGTCAGAAATGTCATTAAAGCATTTGCCTTATCGCATCCACATATCCAATTTACTTTGCAAGTTAATGGTCAGTTGGATTTACACTACAAAAAATCTAATGAAAATACTTCTATAAAAAGAATGCAAGAAGTTTTGGATGTTGAAACAATTTATCATCAACACAGTAAAAAAATAAACTATGAAGTGGATGTTTATTTTGCATCTCCACATCATGTGCAAAAAACATCAAAAAATATTTGGATTTTTGTGCAAGACCGCTGGATTCAAGACAGAGCTTTACAAGCAGCGATTATGGATGCTTACCGTAGCCTATTAATGCACGGGGAATATCCGCAGTGCTGTGTAAGTCTTAAATGTTCACCCGAATTAATTGATGTGAATATTCATCCGACAAAAAGTCAGATCAAATTTCAAAATTCATCAGATGCATTTAGAGCTGTCCATAATGCTTTACGAGACGGTCTTGAATCAGCACCCTGGTTAAAAAAAACCAGTGAGAAACCAGCACAGCAAACACAACACCAGCAGCAAGAAAGACCACAGTCTTTTCATGCTAGCTATCATTCAACAACAACATCACAACCTAGCTTTGCAGTTTTTGAATCACCAACATTATTTAAAACTAAAACGAATCAATTAGAAAGTTTGAAATCACTCAGCGTTGATATTACAGACACGACAGAACTCGGTTTCTGGGGCAGTTTACAAATCTTAGGACAGCTTGATTTAACATATATCGTTTGTCAAAAAAATGATCGCATGATTCTTGTCGATCAGCATGCAGCCCATGAGCGGGTAGCATTTGAAAAACTAATGAAGAAATGGAAAGGGGGATATGTTGATATGCAGACCTATCTGTTTCCTTTAGCTATTGATCTATCAGTTGAAAAAGTTGAAGCCCTGATGACAAAACATGAAGATGTTCTAAAAATGGGAATTGATTTTGAATTACTAGGCCCCGCAGTTATTGGTATAAAATCGGCACCGCTGTTTATTAAGGAATCTTCATTGCCAGCAGTTTTTGAAAAAATGTCTCATGATCTTGTTGAACACGGTGAAAGCTATCGTTTAGAGAAATCGATAGCTGATCTTTTTGCAACGATGGCTTGTCATTCAGTGATTCGTGCAGGGCAAAGCCTTAGTCAAAATGAAATGAAAGAATTATTAATTTCAATGGATGAATTTACGATGTCATCTTTTTGCCCGCATGGAAGACCCGTTTCGATTGAATTTACTTTTAATCAAATTGAAAAATTATTCGGTCGAATACCGTGAAATGTGTTTTTGTTTTAGGCCCCACAGCTACAGGTAAAAGCCAACTTGCAATTGAACTTGCACAAAAACACAATGGGCATATCGTTAATATTGATAGCGTGCAACTTTACAAAGGGCTCGAAATTGGTTCAGCTGCACCAACAAGTGATGATCTTAAAAAAGTTCCCCATCATTTGTTTTCCTACGTGACGGCACCCACTGAAATGACAGCAGGCCAATATATCAGAGATTTTTATCAACTGATGGAAAAATTAAAACCGAATACAAATTTATTTATCGTTGGCGGAACAGGTTTTTACATTCAGGCTTTAGAAAAGGGTATGTTTAATTTACCAGAAGTCACAACTGAAATTAAACAGCAAGTGCTTGATGATTTAGACAGATACGGCGCAGACAAGTTGTATGTAGAATTAAAAGATTTTGATGCTGAAACAGTCATTCATCCTAATGATCACTACAGATTAGGCCGAGCTTTAGAAATCAAGCGGGCTTTTAATAAAAAAATGTCTGATTTTCAAAATGCAAACAACAAAGATGCATTGCCATTTCCTTATTTAAAAATTGGCTTAAATTTTTCATCTGATGATAAAGAAAAAATGCGTGCACGTGTGAAAAATAGAATTCAGCAGATGATCAAAAATGGGTTGATTGCAGAAACAAAATCTTTTTTAGATTGTGGTTTTGATCAGTGGACTCCGCTATCAAGTGTGGGATATATAGAAACAGTTCAGTATTTAAAAAATGAAATAACATTAGAACAACTAGAGCCCGCCATCACACTAAGCACTATGCAGCTGATTAAAAAACAAAGAAACTGGTTTAAGCGTGACCCAACTGTACTTTGGTCTGATCTATTTCGATCAGATACGAGCATTATTGAAAAGCAAGTTGCTGATTTTTTTGGTCTTTAATCTATTCAGAGTTTAGACAAAATATCCGATAAAAAATCATGAAATATTTGCTTCTTGTTATACCCTTTTTGCTGTTAGAAGTGGCTCAGGCCAAATCTCTCCAATGTGACGCGAAAAAAACAACGATCCAGCAATCTTTGGTGGGGCTATCACGAAAAAACTGTGAAGAAACGAAAGCATCAGCACGCTGTCAAAATTTATATAAAAAAATTAAAGATGACGGCGGCGAACTCAGTGAAAAAGCCCTTCGCTGTGAAGTAGATACAGATTTAACAACGTCACAAAAATTTTCTGTTTCTTATATCACATGCCTTAAAGGCGGACTTGTCGATGGTTTGGTTGTTCCTGTTAAACAGTTGGGCGAATTTCTTGGTGAATCAACAGCAAAAGCTGTTATTTCGATTCAACAAAAAAATGATAGAATGAATGATTGTAAAAGTAATCCAGAGACTATTGGAAAAATATATTCTGCTTATAATAAAACTGTGCCAGACCTGTTAAAGTTGAAGCAGCCAAATAACTTTTTAAAGTACAGTTGTTCACAGGCCTATGCGACTTTTGAAAAAGATCGTGCTGCACGTGAAAACTGGATAAGTAAAAGGTATGAGTCTAAAAGAAATTCAAAACCTGCAACATTGTCAAAACAAGAAAACGAATATTTGAATTGGAAATTTAAAGATTCACGATTCACGAAAAATAACGATTCAAGTCTCATTGAAATGGCAGAAGCTGCACTTGATGAGTATGATATACATATTGAATGCTATAATTTAGAAGCCAGAGCAGCACTAAGATGCCAAGCTCTATTTGATATTGCCACTTTAGGCTTAGGGGCACCCAAACTGGCCATGAGTGCTTTGTCAGGTTTAAAAGTTTCAAGATTCGCAGCTGAAGTCTCTCAAATAGCAGCTAAATCTCAAGCGTTGAAAGGAATTTCAGAAGCTGACAAAATTAAAATTCTAATGAAAGCCAATAAATTAAATGATTCAGAACGTACTGATGCAGCTGAATTACTTTTGACACGTTCAATGACAGCAGAGCAAAAAAAAGCACTTATAGAAGCTCATAAACTCAAGTTAGGTAATTTAAAAGGAAAAGCTGAAATTTTAAAAAATTCTGGATTCACAGCAGAAGAAAGAAATCTATTAATGAGATCCGGAATCACAGGTGAATTCGACGATTACTTACAGGCCGCTAAAATGAGTTTAGAAAAAGAGCAAAAAATATTTAGTTTAATGGATAAAGATGATATTAAAATAATGAATCTTGAAGCAGAACTTAGACGTGGTGGCCTCAGTCCTCAGAAGAAATTAGAATTAGAAACAGAAATAAAAGACAGCCAAAATA
The DNA here is from genome assembly GCA_043747495.1 of Bdellovibrio sp. GTDB lineage: Bacteria > Bdellovibrionota > Bdellovibrionia > Bdellovibrionales > Bdellovibrionaceae > Pseudobdellovibrio. The sequence goes on along the minus strand of JAYTPA010000129.1, from coordinate 10,252 downwards.
ATATTTCGACGTACAAAGACGAGCTATTTGGTGGCGACGTTATAGGTCCTGGATTGGGCCCTGCAAATTTAGCTTCCTTAGAACGAAGAATTGGATCAAAAAGCTTAGAAATTGAAATTGCTGAAGCGAATGGACTTAAAACAGATAGGTTATTAACAAATCGTGCTAAAACACTTCGTGAATCAGCTGAATTTCATGCGACTGGTCGCAGTTACGGTCAAGCAACAAAAGAATATAATTTAGCTGCACAAGATATTGAAAAAGTGATGAGTCAGGGTGGTTTAAAAACCTATCAAGAAAAAATAGAAGCAGCCAGAATATTACAAAATGCAGATCCTTTAAAATATCGTGAGGCTTATAATCAAATAGTATCTGACATTGCGAGATCTCCACAGGTTAAAAATTACATTTCAGTCGAAAAAATGGAGTTTCCAGATGCCATGGTTAATCCAATTGTGGCGAGCAAGCAGCGGGGCAGCGCTTGGGACTTAGCACGACAATACAAGGATCAAGATTTACGACTACAAATTCAAAGAAACAGAAATGAAGATGTAGTTGGCGATTCTTGGGAGAATAATAAAAAACTAGATGATCAATTCGAATTGATGGTCAAAAAAAGAGATGATCTTAAGTTGCAAATCGAAAAGAGCCTTATCAAAGAACATGGGTCAGACAAAGCACGCAAAGTTATGAAAGAAATGGGTTTGGACTAAAGTCTTTAATAAGCTTTATGCATTTTTGGGGCTAGAAAAATGGTCGTGAATTGACCAAAAAATGAATTCGTCTGATAATAGACCAATGAAAAGTATGACTGGCTACGGCTTATGCCGCGCAAACACTCAAGATGTGTCTTTGGAAATTAGCATTCGGGCAGTGAACGGCCGTTTTTTGGAAACCCGTTTTCACTTACCAAAAAATTATTATTTATTTGAAGCTGATCTGAAAAAAAAATTATCTGAATACGTTGTGCGCGGAACAATTGATATTTATATAAATCGAAAATTAAAAAATAATGCGAGTACAAATAAAGTTGTGATCAATTCTAAACTAGCGCAAGAGTATTTAAAATCATTTAAAAAACTAGCGAAAGAATTAAAATTAAATGATGCGATTAGATTTGATTTAATTTCAAGACAGCCCGATGTGATTCAAGTTGAAGAACAAGATGGCTTAAATTCCCATGAAGTGGCTTTACTTAAAAAAGCTTTTGATGCGGCTCTTAAAAAATTAGATATCGAAAAATCACGTGAAGGATTAGCGTTAAAAAAAGATTTGCAAAAAAATCTAAAAGAATTGCAACGTTATATTCAAAAAATTTCAAAATTGCGAGATGAAGCGAATAAAGTATTGCAGCAAAAATTTGAAAATAAAATTAAATCACGTTTACCGAAAGAAGCTGCTGGCCATGGCGTTGATGCCCAAAGAATTACACAAGAAATTGTCATTCAACTTGAAAAAGCCGATATCAATGAAGAATTAACACGGTTAGCAGAGCACACAAAAAACTTTGAAAAAATAACTGAACTTGAAAAAGTTGAAGGTAAAAAGCTTGATTTTTACACACAAGAATTACTGCGCGAAGTTAATACGATCGGATCAAAAAGTCAGATTGCAGGAATTACCGAATCTGTTGTAGAAGCTAAGACACTGATTGAACGAATCAGAGAACAGGTTCAGAACATCGAATGAGTCAGTCGAATGTTAAAACTACACCACGAATTATTGTCGTTGCAGCCCCCAGCGGAGCTGGAAAAAGTAGTTTTGTCGAAAAGATCACAGCTGAAAACGATAAACTTCATGATTTGGTCACTTACACAACCAGATCAATGAGAGCTGGCGAGAGCCAAGGGAAGCCCTATTTTTTCATTAGCCATGATGAGTTTATCAAGCGCCGTGATAATGGTTTCTTCATTGAGAGCGCCCAAGTGCACACAAATCATTACGGGGCCTCTTACGAGCAGCTGGAACTAGCCTGGTCGGAAAAGAAAGTCGTTATTATGGATATCGATATTCAGGGCGTGAAGACGTTTAAGGCTAAATTCCCTGATACAAAGACAGTGTTCATTTTACCCCCTTCGATTGATGAATTAAGACGTCGCGTCATAAAGCGTGATGGTGGCGCCCCTGCGGATCTTGAAGTTCGAATGAGTAATGCTGAAAAAGAAATGGCTGAAGCTCACTGGTTTGATGTCAGGGTCGTCAATGATGACTTTGCTAGATCTTTTGCAGAATTCAAAAAAATTGTTGAGAATTGGATAGCTTAGGGTTAAATATAGTCTTCCTGTGGAGGTCTATAATGGCTCGTGTTACCGTCGAAGATTGTTTAGATAAAGTTCCTAATCGTTTTGCCTTAGTTTTACTTGTTGCTAAACGAGCTAAACAACTTCTTAAAGGTGGCGAATGCACAGTGGCTACTCGCAATAACAAATACATTGTAAATTCTCTTCGTGAAGTTGCTATCGGAAATGTGATTTTCGATGCTAAAGTTGATGAAGTCATGGCAAGAACTGACATGTTGAAAGATCTTAACAAATAATTGTATTGATACGTATTGGCTGAAGGCCTACGCCTTTAGTCCGAATTGTTGATGAACACGAAAATCCTGCTCAAATTGCAGGATTTTTCATTTTAAAATAATAAGATGCAAGAGATCTATTTAGACGACAGATTACCTCAAAAACCGATTAAGACTGTCGACGAACTTGTTGAAAAAATTAGATCGTATCATCCACAACTTCCTGTCGGCCTTATTGAAAAAGCGTATTTGTTTTCTGAAAAAGCCCACGAAGGACAACTTCGCAGATCCGGCGAGCCGTATATTTCTCATCCGTTAAATGTGGCAGCGATATTGGCTGATCTAAGACTTGATGTCGATACGATCATGACAGGACTTTTACACGACACTGTCGAAGACACTCAAGCATCCCTTGATGAAATCAAAAAAGAATTTGGCGAAACCGTTTCGTATCTAGTCGACGGAGTCACAAAAATTGGCCAAATGAACTTTCGAAATAGCTTTGATAAACAAGGCGAAAATATTCGTAAGATGATTGTGGCCATGGGAAAAGATGTGCGTGTTGTTTTAGTTAAACTAGCTGATCGTCTTCACAACATGCGAACACTCAATCACATGCCCTATGAAAAACAATCCCGCATTGCACAGGAGACTTTAGAAATTTACTGTCCATTAGCAGGCCGTATTGGTATCAGCGCTTTAAAAATTGAATTAGAAGATTTATGTTTTAGATATTCGCGCCCTGATAAGTATTATGAATTAGTTCAGTCGATTAAAAAAACTGAAGGCGATACGCAAAAATATATCGACGAAGTTAAAAAAAATGTGAGCGATGTTTTAAAAAACACAGCCATTAAAAAATATAAAATTTATGGCCGGTCGAAACATCTTTGGTCAGTCTATAGAAAAATGACTTCACGTAATCTAGATTACGATCAAGTCTATGATGTGTTGGCATTTCGTATTCTTGTCGGTAGCGTTGTTGAATGTTACGAAGTCTTAGGTTATATCCATTCCATCTGGAAACCAATTCCTGGTCGTTTTAAAGATTTCATAGCCATGCCGAAATCGAATAACTACCAATCGCTTCACACCACTGTGATTGGCCCAGGCGGGGATCGTATTGAAATTCAAATTCGTACTGAAGAAATGCATTTGATTGCAGAAAAAGGGATTGCAGCCCACTGGAATTACAAAGAGCGCGGTAAAATTAACGAAGATAAATTACAACAAGCTAACTGGTTACGTGAATTGGTGAATCTACATCAGCAATCAGATTCACCGGATGAATTTTTAGAAACGATTAAAACAGATTTATTAGAAAAAGATATTTATGTATTTACCCCAAGAGGTGATGTTAAAGAATTACCTGAAAATGCGACACCGGTTGATTTGGCTTACGCCATTCACACCAATTTAGGAAACACGTGTACAGGGGCCAGAGTTAACGGCCGTATTGTTCCATTAAAATACCCGCTGCAAAACGGGGATCGTGTTGAAATTATTAATTCAAAAACTCAAAACCCATCTAAAGATTGGTTAAAATTTGTTGTTACAAATAAGGCTAAATCAAAAATCAGATTATATGTAAAAGAAGAGCAACGCAGAAACGCTTTAAGTTTAGGTAAAGAACTTGTAGAAAAAGAATTTAGAAAATTCGGAATGGCTGCGGCTAAGCATTTAAAAGGCCCTGAATTTGATAAATACTTAAGCGATAGTGGATTCGTCGATTTGGAAGAGCTTTATGTCAGAGCAGGTTACGGTAAGCTTGAGCCCCGTCATTTAGTGACTATTTTTAATCCTGATGCTGTTAAGCAAGATAATGAAAAAGATGAAACCAGTACTTTTATGGAAAAAGTACTTAAAGCAGCTAGAACTAAAAAACGTAAAACCAGTTCTCTGGTTTCTGTTGATGGTATGGATGATGTTCTTGTTCATTTTGCAAAATGCTGTGGACCAATCCCGGGGGATTCAATATCTGGTTTTATCAGTCGGGGAAAAGGAATTATCATCCACCGATCAGACTGTTCAAAAGTATTTGAATTAGATCAAATGAGACGCGTCGAAGTTGAATGGACAACTAAATCAGCAGCTGCAGGTCAAGAACGACAAGTTAAACTTGAAGTCATCAGCCAAGATGTGCCGGGGTTATTAAAATTAATGTCGGAAGCTTTTTCTGTGCAAGCCATCAATATTGAATCTGCACAAATCAGAACGACACGTGATAAAAAAGCAATTTGTGTTTTTGAAATTTCAGTCAAAGATTTAACCCAATTAAATAATGCAATTTTACAACTACAAAAAATCAAAGGTATTATCGGCGTTCAGCGGATATAAAACTAAATCGACGTGTCAGGATTAAGAACTGTTGTCGTGATTTCTTCAGCTTCAATAACGCCACGAATGCTATCAACCAACCCATGAGTGGTTTCAAGAATAGTCGATGAGTCCGCTGGCATTTTACGAAATATGTGCGGTAAATAACTTGCCGGTAATCCAATAACAATATCAGTCCCATGAATTAAAATCGGACCACCACTATTACCAGAATAAGTTGTGCAGTTATGACTGAGTTTTTCGGCCTGTGTTAAAAATAAATTTCTTTTGTCTGATTCAAAAGGGGATTGGGGTGATAAGAAAGTTTTCTGATAAGCAATTTCATCATCAGAGGCTTCTTTAAGTATTGGTCTATTTCCAGATAAGATCATACACGATTCAGTGACAGTTGGTTGGCTTAGGCGTTCTGGATCAGATGGGTGGCCAAGCATTTTAAGTTTTGTTCCTTCACGTGGTACGAAATCAGCCAAACGTAAAAAATGAGCTAATTTTTTAACTTTAGCTTCGTCAGATTTTTTTCGGTAACCCACTTCAATAATCATAAAATCATTATAATTATTTTGCGCAACGACTCGCTTGCAATAGCCTTTTGTATTTGGCGCCGCTAAAGATTTGAAGATGATGCTATCTTTAACAGTTGTAACGCTATTTTTGCCGCTGGTTGAATAAACGACTTGAGAACTGTCTCCGCAAAATGAAGATAGAATATATCTGGCGCAGTGATTTTGTGTGCCTACAAATATTTTTTCTTGAGTGTTTTTAATAAAAAAAGCAGAGCAATTTAATTTTTGGACACGATTTTCAATTTTGACAAGAGCCTTGATTTCATTTTGTGTGGGATCACGTCTAACCGAATTTTCAAAAAAAGCGGCATCTTGAAAGCCTGCTGATTTTCTGTCAGCTTTTTTTGAAATAGACTGACAGCCAGTCGCTAGCAAAGAAAATAGAATTAAAATTTTGAACATTAGAACTTCCAGCCGTATCCTGCTTGAAGTGCGATTTGATTAATCGCTGGAACTGTTTCAGATGTATTAAATGAATAATGGTATTCAAAAGTCATTGGGATAAATGTTTTGTTATCAAAATTATAATCATAACCAAACATCAAACCTAAAGTATTTGCCATGTTGATGTCATCATTTCTTAAAGCAGTTGAAGATTTAGATATTGGCATTTTAAGTGTTCCACCGATAGCGCCCCAAACAACATTTTCAGATTTAATAAAATCATAACGTAAAAACCCACCGCCGACTAAATAATTAATATTTACATTACAGTCTGTTGAGGTTTTACCGTTACATGATAAATACTGGGCTGTGCCTTTAACAGCTATCGATTCAATGCCAACTTGACCTCGAAATGTGTACTGGCTTGATAGCGGGTAATCTAATGCTCCTGTAGCCCCAAAATTTGTTCCATTCATGGTGACTGTTTCTGTTCTTGGAATTGCGTTCGCATCAGCTTGTTTTGTGACAAACGTATTCATCATTAATTTACCTAATACAGAAATTTGCATCAGATCATGTCTGATAACGATATCTTTTTTGCGAATTGATTTAGATGGAGCTTGAACGCTAGAGTTTGTTCTAAGCTTTTGTCCAACAGCCACTGAGCCGTTCAATACTTGCGCAATGGCTTTGTTGTTTTTAACTTGAACGATTTTGATTTGACCAGATTTTCCAGAAGCACCTACAACATCGTAGACTTCACCAACAGTGGCATCAAGGCCTTCAAGACTGATTAAAGTTTTTTGATTTTTAATTTGCATTAAAGTGGCAGCTTGCGCCACAGGACTGACTAAAAAACTGATTAAAATAAACAATGAGCTAAGATTTTTTTTCATAGAGGCAGTACTCGCTGTTAGATGTTGTTTGAGATTCGTAAATGGACACAGATTCAATAATATATTCCCAAATAAAGAGATCACCTTCTACAGTCACTAATTTAGACTGAGAAGCCTGCGTTTGAACAGATTCTGTTGAACAACTGACAAGAATTAGGTTTTGAATTTTAAATTGTGGTGAATCAGATTCGAATTGATCGCGTTCTGCAGAACGGTAAACAGTGCAGCTTGAAACAAGCAAAATGACAGGCAGTAAAAGTTGTTTTATCAGAGAGTAATTCACTGTTTAATTTTGACTTTATTTTACAAAAAAGAAAAGGCTTAAGTCGTCGACTTAAGCCTAGTTCGTGATGATCTTTTTGTTTTAATTAATTAAAACGGAATATCTTCTGATTGGTTAAAAGTTGGCTCTGGTCCAAAATCTGAAAAATTAAAATCAGATCCACCAGCGGCAGATTGATTCATTGATTGATCAGTTGTGTTTCCAGCAGTGGCCCCGCCAGCTCCTAGAAACTGAACTGTTGAAGCAACGATTTCAGTTGAGTACTTTTTTTGGCCATTGTCTTCCCAAGAACGTGTTTGAAGTTTTCCCTCAACATAAACTTGACGACCTTTAGCTAAATATTTACCACATAGTTCGGCTAATTTACCCCAAACAGTGATACGGTGCCATTCAGTGCGCTCTTGTTTTTGGCCACCTTTATCCGTCCATGATTCGCTTGTGGCTACGTTTAAACGTGTCACTGTAGAACCTTGTCCTACGGCTTTCATTTCAGGATCCTGACCTAAACGACCTACGATGATAACTTTGTTAATTCCAGACATAAACCCTCCCTTCTATTTTTTGCTATTGGGTGCCTGATGAGTCAATTAAGACTTTGTTACTGCAGACAGAATAAGCATGATTTGGGCCATATTCAGCTATGGGTCAAACAAGTGCTCGCAATAGATGCAGTTCGCTTTTCGGATTAGCGGGGGATTTATTGGTTAATGAGCGCCAATATTTGATGACTAATTGAGGGTCGAAAATTGAGGAGGCAGACCAAGTCCTGCAGCCTGAAGTTTAAAGCGGTAGCGGGTTACGCCGATATCTTCTTTTTTATAGGTATCGATAAAGTTCAGAAAAAATCCTGCTCGTTCTTTAAAAGCAGGCTTTGCTGATAAATCAATACTTAAATTATAATCACCAAGAACAGGGGTAATCTGCCCACCGTTGTTTACAAAACGAAGACCGATATCACCTTTAACGTTTCCAAAAAAATCATCGCTGGGTTGGCCAAGCTGTGCATTTTCTATGACCATTTTGCCGTTATTTAAACGACCTTTGATATCAATTTTTTTCATTTTAATTTCAGGCAAGTTTAAATTTCCCATTTCACCTAGAAGCACATTCGTTGAAGGCAATTCAAAATTAGAAATCGTAAAATTAATTTCACCATCTGGTTGTTCCGCAAAAGTTAAATCAGCTGTTAATTTTGTATTCATATTTAAGGCGCCCGTGATGGGAATCGATAACTTAAATGTTTCATGGATTTTTTTAAGTGAAAGTTGATCTGCTGAAAGATCAACGACTGACTTAAATAAACCTGATTCTAGTTTTTCACCAGGAGCAATGCTGACATCTAAATTGCCACCCAATAAGCCATCAATATGTAAATGCCCGCCGGGCTGTTTTTTGATCAAAGCTAAAATGGAAGGTTTAATAGAAACCTGATCCATTGTTAAACCATCAAGTGCAGCTGTTTCAACAATAGCATTTTCTAAATTCACAGAGGCCGTGATTGGGTTAAGACTTAAATCATCGAACTGAAAATAAACAGCTTTATTAGTTATTTTTGAAACCTGTGTTGATATGAAATCGTTTAAATCTTTAAAAGGAAACAGTGCAAATAAGAAAACAACGGTCAATAACACAGTAGAAACGATTTTCCATTTGTGAGCCAATAAAAAACGAATAGTTTTGATTATTAAATTCATCATAAATTTGAAGAGTCCTCATCTTTTGAGTTCTTCTTTTTAGGATTGATCGGTTCTGGTGGGGCCTCAGGTAAAAGTTCAGGAACCTTAAGGGCATAAATTTTGTATTGGACATCAAAATAACCAACTAATTCAGTATTTGCATTAATGAGAAGATCTTTAATTTTAAGAGCAGGGGATAAATTTGTTAACTGCGTTCCAATATCGACAATTTGTCGCAAGTTTAACTTAGCTAATTTAACTTCAACAACATCCGCTAGCAAACTTTGCGGGATTAAGCGACCTTCAGCCTGAGTATTAGTCACACCAACGATTTGTTCCGGTAAAAGACGAGCGTTTTGTAAAGAGGTTTGAATTGTTAAAACTAATTGTGAACCGGTTGGGGGCTGGGCCATTTGTAATTGGCCAGACGAATCCCTGAATGTTTTAAAAAGATCGCGAATTAAATTTCTTTGAGTTTCAAATTGTTCGATTTGCGCTGATGAAACTTGAACTTGTGAAAAAGGAACATAAATTAATATTCCAATAAGGGATATGAAAAAAACAATTTGTGCAATTTTTTGACCAGACGGAGTTAAATTTTCATACTTATCACGCAGTTGATTGTAAGCTTCAGTGTCTTTTATTTTATCCCAAGTCTGTAAAGCTTGTGATTTAAGTTGTTCGCCTAGCTCTTCAAATCGACTCATTAGTTAAGCCCTCGGTCTGTTTTAAAACTGATAGAAAAAGCTACTTTATTAGGTGTCGCTGGTAAATTCGGAGTTTCTTCTTTTGTTTTTTTATCAACAGCTAAAGTTGATAAGCGTTGGCTTAATAAAGTGACTTCGCGCGGAGAAGTTGCATAGCCAGCTATTTTCACCAAATCATCTTTTATTTCAAAAGATGTAAGATCAATTTGAACTTGATCTTTTGCTGGTGAAACTTCACTGACTTGTTTTAAAATATCAAGCGGTGAGTTAAGCATAGCCACTTTCGATAGACTTTTAAATTCTTGAGCTTTTTTCTTATTATCTGTGATGTATTTTTTAACACCACGTTCGTTGGCTTGGCGTTTCGGAAGACGGGCAACACTTGTCGCTTGTAGCTTAAGAGCTTCTTCACCCTTAGCAGCTAAATCAGTTGAAAATGTTTCTCGAAAAGATCCCCAAGCAAAGAAAACAATTAAACCCGCAGCAGCGATTTGTATAACGGCGCCCCAATTTTGCCAAAAGATATTAAATTTATTATTATCCCCAGCGAATTCGCCTTTCATAAACTGCAAAGCTGGATTACGTGGTTTTTTGAAAGCTTCAAGTGCAATACCAATAGCTGTTGCAAAACGTGTTTGAATCGATTCTAAAGGAATTTCAAAAGTCGCTGATTTGTTTGGATCCAAATAACGATCAACTAAAGAAACGGTATTGCAGGGGACTTCTAGATTTTGTGTTAAGAAAGCACCCAGGTTTGGCAGCAATGATAAACCACCAGACAGTTGTACGGATTGAATTTCTCCGTGAAATTCACTTTTGATTTCTAAAAATGACATTTGTAAATCACGAATAAATTCACGCAAAGGTTTTTCAATTGTCGATGCTAAATTA
>JAYTPA010000128.1:0-20036 GCA_043747495.1 Bdellovibrio sp. | reverse complement strand
AAATTTACCCAGCTGCAAGTTAGTTTTGGTATCATCATGCTAGCTATTGATAAAACTCAACAGCCAGTGACATTTGATCTTAAACAAATGCTTGAAGCTTTTATCGATCACAGACGCGATGTTGTGACTAAGCGATGTATTTTCGAGTTAAAGAAAGCACAAGAGCGCGCTCATATTTTAGAGGGTTTGAAAAAAGCTCTTGATCAAATCGATGCTGTTATTGCTACGATTAAGGCCTCTAAAGAAGCCGCTTCTGCCCGAGAAGCATTAATGACTCAGTTTTCATTTAGCGAAAGACAAGCCGTTGCTATTTTAGAAATGCGTTTACAAAGATTAACGGGTTTAGAAATTCAAAAAATCATTGATGAATTAGCAGAAATCACCAAACAAGTGAATTGGTTGAAATTTGTATTAGCAGACGTAAAAGAAATTTATAAAATCATTGTTGCAGAATTAGAAGACGTTCGGAAGAAATATTCTGATCCGCGCCGTACAGAAATCACAGGTGATTTAACGGATATTGAAGATGAAGATTTAATAGCAGACGAACCAATGGTTGTGACAGTTACAAACACGGGTTACATCAAGCGCATATCTACAGAAGAATACCGAGTCCAAAAACGTGGTGGTAAGGGCCTAAAAGGCATGGAAACTCGTGAAGAGGATTACGTGACTGATTTATTTATTTCGAGCACTAAAACTCAACTTTTAGTTTTCACCGACAAGGGTAAAGTTTACTGGTGCAAAGTTCATAAATTGCCACTTGGTAATAGAACTTCAAAAGGTAAAGCCATTGCCAATGTCGTTCAACTAGCAGCTGGTGAAAAAGTTAAAGCCATTCTTCCAGTGAATGAATTTAGTGAAAATAAATATGTTGTTATGTTAACCGCTAAAGGAATTATTAAGAAAACGTCTTTAGATGCATTTTCAAATCCAAGACAAGCAGGAATTATAGCTTTAACGACTGATCTTGATGATCAGTTGGTTTCTGCAAAAATCTCTGATGGATTAAGCGATATCTTTATTGCGACCAAAGAAGGAATGTCTATTCGATTTAATGAAGACGATGTTCGCGGCATGGGAAGATCTGCACGCGGAGTAAAAGGTATTACTTTATCTAAAGATGATATCGTTATCGGAATGGAAGTGATCGAAAAGGCTACTAAAGATACTTTATTAATGGTGACATCAAAAGGTTACGGAAAACGATCAGAAGTTGAAGAATACCGTGTCCAGAGTCGCGGCGGTGTTGGCGTAATCACTCAGAAAACAACTGATAAAGTTGGTATGGTGATCGGAACTCTTAAAGTGACTGCGACCCAGGAATTAATTCTTTCAACCGATCAAGGACAACTTATTAGAATGAAGATTTCTGATATTTCAGTTTTAGGTCGAAATACTCAAGGCGTTCGTCTTATTAATTTAGATGAAAAGCAAGAATTTGTAACTGGCTTAGCCGTAGTAGATGATGAAGATAAAGCTGGCGAAGAAATCCATTAATATTTTTCTAGTTTCTGGATTGATCGTGATTAATTTATCATGTCAATCCAGAGCTGAAAAACTTTATAGATTGGGCCAAGAAAAAATATCCCAATCCAAATACTTAGAAGCCGTTGATGCTTTAGAAGATTCTGCAAAACTAGAGAAAAACAACAACAAGTGGTCTAAAACAAACTTTGAAATTTCAAAAACTCTTCATTATCAGATACAAGATTATTCTAAGGCTCTCATTGTTTATCGCGAACTGATTTTAAAATCAGAGGATTCGCTCATTAGACTTCAGTCGCAAAAAGCCATTTCAGAAATTTATTTTGATCATTTACAAGACTACGAAGCAGCACTTAAAGAGCTTCAAGTATTGGAACCCCTGATTGAAAAAAGTGACGCGGCCGAAGACACGAAATTAAAAATAGCTCAATCGTACAAATACTTAAACCAGTTTAAAGACAGCCTTGAATATATTGAAGCAGCCCTTAAGAAAAATCTTAAAAATCCAGAAGCTTTTTTAAAATTAAAAGCTCAGGTCTTAAATTCTATGAAAAAGTATGACGAAGCCTTAGCGTTGTATTTTGAAATAGCAAAAAAACATCCAGCATATTTTAAAAAGGAAAACTTATTCGTTGCCCTGTCTTTAGTTTATGAAGAAAAAAAAGATTATAAAGCAGCGATTGAATACCTGACTAAAAATAAAAACGAAATAGAAGACCAAATGTTTTTAGATCTACGGTTGAAGCGCCTTTTTGAAAAGCAGCAAAATATGCCATTTACCCGTGGAATTAGAAAATAGGCATAAAAATATAGGACTTAGAAAATAATGAAAAAGAACAAATACTTTATTTTTGCATCTATTGGTTTTGAACTAGTTACTTTATTGCTTGTTAGCATTTACTTGGGCGAATACTTAGTCAAAGAGGGATATCCAGCGTATTTAAAGGCATTTTTAATTGTGGGTGCTTTCTTAGTTTGGTTTATTAGTTTGATTTTAAAGCTTAAAAGTATAGAAAAATCCAAAAATGATTAAACAAATAGCAATTAGATCTCTGATTTTAAGTTCTGTGATTGGGCTAGGGCTTGGTTTTTTGTACAGCCCAAGTATAGGAGTAGCGACCGCTATCACGGCCCTATTTCTGATTGTGAATATGCTTGGGATTTATACTCTGTGGACCGTTATAATTTATAAAAAATCCATTGCACAGGGACTAGCGATCATTATATTAAAGTATCCTGTATTAGCTTATAGCGCGGCTATTGTAATCAGCGAACCGTGGTTTAATAAATTAGGGTTAGCAACAGGGTTTTTAGCGTTTTTACTTTCAGTAGTTGTTTTTAGTTTAAGGAGATAGCATATGCATTTTAATTGGACGCAGTTAATTCCAGGAGTGGGTCATCATTATGCTCACGTTGCTACGTTAATTATTGCTACAAGTTTAATTATGATTCTAGGTTTAGTTGCACGACTTTCTTTAGGAAAAGGCGACGCCGCAATTATTCCCGCAGGAAAAGTTTCTGTTCGCGGATTTTTTGAAATGCTAACTGATTACATTTATACATTATCGCAACAAGTAATTGGTCATCACGGTCGTGTTTTTGCGCCGTACTTCGCTGCTATTTTCACATTCATTTTAATTAATAATTTCATCGGATTAATCCCAGGGATGACTCCGGCGACTGAGAATTTCAATACAACTTTTGCTTTTGGTATGTTTTCTTTTCTAGCTTATAATGTTGTTGGATTAAAAGAAGGCGGCATGGGTTACTTAAAACATTTCTTAGGACCTGTTTTAGCGTTGGCCCCTTTGATGTTAATTATTGAATTAATCTCTCATTTTATTAGACCACTTACATTGGGATTGCGTTTAGCAAACGTAATGACTGGTGATCACACAGTTCTTGCGGTCTTCTTGGATTTATTTCCGGTTGGTCCATCGATTCCATTTTATTTAATGGGAATGCTTGTTTGTACAATTCAAGCGTTCGTATTTACTTTATTATCAATGGTTTATGTGGCTCTTGCTACAGCCCATGACCACTAATTAAACCCAAGGAGAAATTATGAAAACAGCAATCGTTATTGCAACAACTTTATTAGCTTCTGTTAGCGTATTCGCACAAGAAGCAGCTGCAGTTGCAGCAACAACAAATCCAAACAGCGGACTAGTAGCTATTGCAGCAGCAATCGCAATCGGTTTAGCAGTTTTAGGTGGAACTTCTGCACAAGGTAAAGCCGCTGCAGCAGCATTAGAAGGAATGGCTCGCAACCCAGCCGCTTCTGATAAATTATTTACACCACTTATATTATCGCTAGCTCTTATCGAATCACTAGTAATCTTAGCATTCCTAGTTGCTTTCGTTAAGTTGCCAGCTGGTACTTTCGGTTTCTAATTTTAGAAAATCAAAAGTCTAAAAAAGAAAAGGGTCGCTTATAGCGGTCCTTTTTATTTGTTTAAATGTTTTTATCAGATTTTAAAAATTAAAAAGCTGTAAATACTAAGTTATAAATACTTATTTACGACACTCATCACTGAATCTTGAATTCTTTTTAAGCCGGCCTCAGTCGACGATTCAAATCGCACAACTAATACTGGTTGAGTGTTTGATGATCTAGCTAAAGCCCAACCATCATTAAAGCTAATACGAATTCCATCAATCAAATTTACTTTGTAATCATCAGATGGTTTTGAAAAAGCTTCTTTAACTTTTTCAACAATAGTAATTTTTTTCTCTTCTGTTGTATCGATTCTAATTTCTGGCGTGTTAAATGCTGGCGGAAGCCCTTCTAATAATTCAGGAATTGTTTTACCTGTCTTAGATAAAATTTCACAAAGCCTTAGTGCTGCGTAAGGAGCATCATCATACCCGTAGTTTCTGTCGGCAAAAAATATGTGACCACTCATTTCACCGCCGAAAGGGGCCTTATCACTTTTTACTTTTTCTTTAATTAGACTGTGCCCTGTTTTCCATAAAACAGGAATACCGCCATTTTTTTTCACATCTGCATACATGCGGTCAGAACACTTAACGTCTCCTACAATTTTTTCACCGACACGTTCTTTTAGAATAGCACGGGCATAAATAGTCATTAACTCATCACCGTAAATCATTTTACCTGTGTGATCGACTATTCCAATACGATCTGCATCACCATCAAAACCGATTCCTACGATGGCTTTTTCAGATAAGACTTTTTCTTGAAGATGTTTTAGATTTTTTTCAACCGTTGGATCTGGATGATGATTGGGAAATGTTCCATCTGGTTTTTCAAATAAAATTTCAGGATTTAATCCAACAGTGTTAAATAATTTTCGAACTATGCAACCACCAGCACCGTTACCACAATCAAGAATGACTTTGATGGGCTTAAGTTGCCCAAATTCTTTTTTATAACGCTCTAAATATTCTGGGAAAATATCATAGTCTTGGGATTTCCCAGATCCAGAAATGTAATCTTTTGCTTCGATAATTTTATGGAGTGTTTGAATGTCATCACCGAAAATAGTTGTTTTACCGAAAGATATTTTAAACCCATTATATTCTGATGGATTATGACTACCCGTTACCATAATTCCACCATCAAGATCTAATTGAAAAGTTGAATAGTAACTAATCGGAGAAGTCACAAGACCCAACATGTAGACCTCGGCGCCAGATTCAACAAAAGCCTTTCTTAAGTTTTCAATTAACGAAAGCGAAGATAATCTAGCATCATAGCCCAGTGATAATCTAAATTTCTTCAAGCCTGTTTTTTTAGCTACAAAAGAACAAAAAGCTTTTCCTAAATGATATGCAAATTCGTCATCAAACTGTTCATTGTAAACACCGCGGATATCGTATTCTCTAAAAATAATAGGACTAATAATCATAGAAACTCCCTAAACAGAAATCTTATCTTTATTTTTTAATAATTTCAAATTAAGTAAGATTGCATCAAGCATAGAATGGCTATTCGCCACATTTTTATTAAAAATATCCTTAGCCGTTCCATGATCAACACTTGTTCGAATAAAAGGTAAACCCAAAGTAATATGTACTCCGCTGTCTTGACCGTGAACCATCTTAAATGGAATCAACCCCTGGTCATGATATAAAGCTAAAAATGATGAATACTTCTTCCAATTAGATTTAAAAAAAGCAGCATCAGGCGATACCGGACCAACAAGATTTTTATTTTTAGACACAATTTTATTCAAATGTTGTTTTTCAAAAGAGCCGATGATTCCCTTTTCGCCTGCGTGCGGATTTAACCCCAAAACGCAGATAGGTCGTTGATCATTGGTTAATTTTTTAAGATCTGTGCAGGCCGCGACTGCCTGTGTGATTAATTTTTTACTTATTTTGGATTCCACACTTTTCAAAGCAATATGGTCTGTGGCAATTACCACGTTAAATTCTTTACCAATAAATCCCATAAATAAATTATTTTTAGGATAAAATTTTCTAAAAATTCCTGTGTGTCCTACATAGCTATAGCCAGAATCAATAATATGGGTTTTTGATAAAGGCCCAGTGACTAATGACGAAAATATAGATTTTTTGCAATACTCAGTGGATTTAATAACCCAGTCGACTGCCGGCGTAGTTAGTCTTAAATCAAAAATGAAATTTGAATCAAGACTGTCGGTGGCTCTTAAGATAGAATAAAATGAAATGGCCGCATCTACAGAATCAAACGTGAAGCGATTGAACTTTTTATCAATTAAACTAAAAAACTTTTTTTGCTTTGTTTCTTGTTTAGAGTCCCGAAATATAAAAAAATTAATATTTCTCTGAGGGCCTAACTTAAATAAAGATTTCGCTGTGACCTCAAAACCTATACCATCTTTATCACCAGTTGTGATTGCAACAGCGTGATAAGACTTATTCATAGATTTTAATATAAGAGCTTTGTTTTTTTGATTCAAACCAGTTTTTCAATTGTCGTTTAAAATTCTTTTCGATCAAAGTTGATTTGATTTGCTCTTTATATCTTAAAAATTGTGGGTCATAACTGACTTTTTTATCTAAAACCTTAACGATATGATATCCAATTTTAGATTTAACAATGGCTGTTGTTTGTCCTTTATCCAGGTTTTCCACAGCTCTTTCCAGATCAGAATTGAATTCACCCGATTTAAATTGTCCCAGAAGACCGTCGGGGTTAGCTGACTTTTCTTCATTAAACTTATTAGCCAAGCTTTCAAATGATTCGCCCGAAGTCATTTTTGAATAAACATCTGTTGCGCGCTTTAAAGCCTGTTGTGCAGAACCTTTACGCGGGTCAAAGAAAATCTGAGCTATTTTATATTCGTTAACATTGGGGCGATAATTAGGAACTTTATTTTTATATTCGTTATATGCATCTTCATCGGTAATTCTTAATTTAGAAATAATTTCTGATTCAAAAAAGTTTTGTCTTTCCATTCTTGATTTCAAAGTTTTTCTATACTCAGGCAGACTGTAACCTTGTTTTTTAAGGGATGCCTCGAGCTGCGATTTTGAAAGACCATTTTTCTTTGCCAATTTATCGACTTCCAAATTGACTGCGTCATCAGTGATTTCTAAGTTTTGCTTTTTGACTTCGGACTCGACCAGCTTTTCTCTGATAATAAACTGCAACTGTTCAGCACGATTTGATTTAAGGTCTGTAGGCTTTAGATCTAACAAAAGAGATTCATCCAGAGAGCCTTCTTTTTTAAGACGCGAAGGAAAGCCATTCAGCTCTGATTGTAAAATTGATTCAGAATTCACAATAGCAACTATTTTATCAACTACTTCGGCTTTCTTATCGGCAGCAAAAGTTAAATAAGGAAATAAGGAAATAAAAATTAAAGATAAAATATAATTCACAATCATGTCTCGTCTCTTGTTTCGACAGTCAGCGCATCAATACCCTGAGTGTTTTTGTATATCTTGTATCTCTTGATTTGCTCTTCAAGCCAAGAAGAAAAAGCAGCAGATTCGCGAAGGGCCATGACTTCGGATAGTATTTGATCCTGCACGTCCTCATATTTTTTCTGATGCGATTGGCGTCGCAGCAGGACTTTAAATAACCGATAGCCCTCGCTTAGTCGAATTGGCCCAATCAATTCATTTTTCTTATTGGTGAATAAAATATCTAGGTCTGAATCCGGGATGCGATCTATCCAAATAGGCTTAGCTGATAAATCATCAATTTTTTCTAAAGAGTATTTTTTGACAAGACTATCAAAATTTGGATTTTTTCTATAAAGCTTTTTAATAACATCAGCTTGGTTTTCATCGGCCACAAGAATGCTTTGAGCCTGAACTGATTCATTTTGAAAGTATTTTGGCTTATTGTTGTTGTAATAACTTAAAAGCTCATCGTCCGCCGGTTTTGGAATTTTATCTCGTAATTTTTTAAACAAATGTTCTCGTTTTAAATCGACAATAATTGATTGCTTCCAGTTGCTGTATGAAATTTCGTTATCAGCCAAGAATTCTCTAAAAGCCAGATCATTAGGGTATGAACCAGTGACCTTTTTAATTCTTTCATCTATGTCTTGCGAAGAGAGATTTAACTTGTCTTCTTTGGCCCAAAGCTGAATCACATGATCAATCACATAATCAGTCACTATTTTATTTTTAAAAGTTTTAATAATTGCAGGATCTTTTGCAGATAAAGCATCAAGATCGCGAAGTCTTTTGGCCAATAAGTCTGAAAACTCTTTCACGTTAATCGATGAATCTTCAACTTGAAGTAAGGTTTTTGAATGATAGCGAGACCTTAAATAGTCACAAGAAGTTAAACCAAGAAACAAGCTAAATGCAAAAAACCCCGCGATAACGGGGCTTAAGCAGATTGATAAGTTCCTTTTGAATTTATTCAACAAGTTTTGAATTAACATTGACTGGATATTGTTTTTTTATTTTTTCAAAAAAGCCATCGAATAAAACTTTTCTTTTTTCGTCGAAAACAGCCATGCGAATTTCGCGCTTGGTTGATTCTTCATAGCTGCGTTTACCAGTTAGTTTGGCGATATGAAATCCAAACGGAGTTTCAATCAACTGAGGTGTTGTTTCGTTGATTTTTAATTTCATGACTGAATCATAATAAGAAGGAACCAAAGTTAATCTTGATTGCCAGCCGACGTCTCCGCCTAGTGTTTTGGTTGTTACGTCATCAGAATATAAACGAACAAGTTCAGCAAAAGGTCTTTTTGATTTTAAAACTTCATCTAAAATTTCATTAGCGCGTTTTTTTGCTTCTTGTCTTTGCTGAGCTGTTGCGCCCGGTTTAACTTCAATTAAAATATCAGAAATTCTGATCTGAGGATTCTTCGCGTAATAAGCTTTCATTTCGTTTTCTGAAACTTTATTTTCTTGAACTTTTTGGCCCAGTTCTTTTTCTAACATTGCTTTGTACATTTCTTGGTTCATGCGATCAGCAACAACAGGGTCTTTATCTAAATTTCTACGCTTGGCCTCCTGAAGACCCATTTCGTAGCGTATAAGATCTTCTAAAAATAATTTTTTAGTAGGTTTGTTTGTTAAAACTTGAGAAGTCACTTCAGTGTATTTTTTATTGAATTCATCTAAAGTAATTTTTTTGTTCCCAACAGTTGCGACAATATCAGATCCTTTTTGAGCAAAAGAAACCGAAGCGATCAAAGTTAACATCAAAATCCATTTCATGTTTAAGTCCTTTTTTATTTCACGTTATTAAAGCTCGATAAAACGAGTGGTGTATTTATGAAAAACACCCACTTAAAATGCTAAATCTCTAAGCCCTAACCGACAACGATTTTAGAAGACCGACTGCGCGCATCAAATAATTGATTTTTCAAAGAAATCGCCAAAACCTCTGATCGAGGATCAGATTCTTTCGTGATGACAGTTTCAAACTCAGACCAATGAACTGAAACCCTAGAAAAAGGCTTTGGTAAATAGGTTTTATTCCACGACTTTGGAAAAGACCAAAATGCATCGCAGCTAACGCCACCCGCATAAATTTTTGCACCTATTAATCTAGAAATTTCAAAAACACCGGGTTTAACGTCATAAATGGGCCCCTTGGGACCGTCAACAGCGACACTGCAATTTGATCCGCTTTTACAAAGCCTAATAAGACCCTTAAGCGCACTTACTCCGCCGCGGGTTGATGACCCTCGTGAAGTTTGACCACCCAGTAATTTTAAAACAGTATTCATTAACTCGCCGTCTTTGGAAGTCGAGGTCATCGTTGCGATTTTATATCTTGATGTCAGCGCCACCAAAGCCAGTTCATCACCATGGAAGTGCGACAATATGACCGGATTTTTTTGCTGAATATTTTTTTTTAATGATTCTGGCTCATAGACTGTGATTTTCCAAGTTAAAGAAAGCGATCGATAAATCACCCAAATTAAAAATCCAAGAAAATACCCACGAACTTTATTCATTAATGCTGCAAAGCTTTTTTAAATTCTTCAGTGAGCTTTGGTAAAATTTCAAATGCATCCCCAACTAAACCGTAGGTCGCCTTTTGAAAAATAGGCGCATTTGGATCGTTGTTAATAGCAACAATCACTTTAGAACCACTCATGCCAGCTAAATGTTGAATCGCACCAGAAACTCCGACCGCAATGTACAAAGAAGGCGCTACAGTTTTTCCGGTTTGTCCGACTTGCATAGAATGAGAAACCCATCCCGCATCAACAACAGCTCGCGAAGCGCCAACAGTTGCACCCAACACATCAGCTAAATCGTGTAATAATTTAAAATTCCCTGCTTCTTTTAGCCCGCGCCCGCCAGAAATAACGATGTTAGCTTCTGTTAAGTCTAATTTTTCAGATGTACCTTTAACAATATTTTTAATCATTGTTTTAAGACTGGGCTGACCAAAAGAATGTTCAGTTACTGTGGCAGTTTTTGAAGCATCAGCGGCCGCTACTGGTAATTGATTTGCTCTCATCAAAACTATTTTAATGGCCGCATTTTCAAAAGTTGCTGTTGTAAAACATTTACCTGCATAAAGTGGTTTTTTAACTTTGACATCATCACCAGCAATTGTGAGCTCAGTTCCATCAGAAACAACGCCAGCATTTAATTTTGCAGCTACGCGTGGAAATAAATCTTTAGATAAAGAACTCGCTGAAGCTAAAATAATATTTGCTCCAATTTTTTGAATCGCTTGAGCTACAGAATCTGTGAATAATTCAGGATTATACATGTCATAGGCCACATCTTTTAGAAAATGGATTTCTGAAGCCCCATGATGAGCCAATTCATTTAAACCTGTTGCAGCAGCAGAGCCTAAAGCTAAACCACAAACCGTGTGTCCTGATTTTGCTGCGAACTGAATTAATTCTTGAGAGCTTCTTTTTAATTTACCGTTTTGAAATTCTGTAAAAACTAAAATTTTACCCATAATTATAACACCTTTGCTTCGTCGCGAAGTAGTTTAATAAGCTCAGCTGATTGCGCAGCCGCATCTCCAGAAATTAATTTAACTGCTGGCTTTTCTGCAGGTAAAGAATACTGCGCATACTTTATTTTTTGATCAGAAGCAGAAATTCCTAAAGATGAAAATTCAATTTCTTTAATTATTTTTTTCTTAGCTTTCATAATGCCCGGAAGACTTGCGTAACGAGGCATATTTAAACCTTTGTTTGTTGAAATCAAAGCCGGCGTCATCATTTGAACAACTTCTTTGGCTCCGCCTTCGATGTCTCTTTCAACGGTAATATTTTCAGTGGATGCTTCAAATTTAGAAACAACAGATGTGTGTGGAATTTTTAAAAATTCGGCAACCATTTGGGGAACTGAAGATTGATTGCTATCGATGGCCATTTTGCCGGAAAACACTAAATGAGCAGGGCCCTCAGACTGAATCACTGAAGACAACGCTTTTGCTGTAGATAAGGCATCGATGTTGTCGGCAGCATTAATAACAATAGCTTCGTCTGCACCCATGGCCAAAGCTGTGCGCAAAGATTCAACAACACGGGTTTTTGGTCCAACACTTATTGCCCAGACCTGTGATGATGGATTTTTTTCCTTAAATTTTACAGCTTCTTCGACAGCGAACTCATCGTAGGGGTTTAGAACCCACTTGATACCCGCCTGGTCGATTCCAGACTGATCTGGAAGTATTTTTATTTTTGTTTCCGTATCTGGAACTTGCTTTAGACAGACAAAAATTTTCATATTGGAATAAGCTCCTGTTGAGTTCAAATAATTTAAATCAAATATTATAGATAATGTTCTAGCTTAGGCCACTGAAATCAGACAATGAATTGTCATATTAACGTGTTGCAAAACATATCGCACAAAAGTGACTTTTAATAACGCGAGAGTTAAATTTATCAGTGCTAAATCGTTATTTTTTAAGATTAATAACAAAGTGTGAATAAATGCGAAACAAAAGGTGAAGTATGCTGGATTTTCTGAAGTCGACAGTTGGGCGAAAATACGTCATGGGAATAACGGGGTTGGTTTGGATGGGCTTTGTGCTCACCCACATGGCTGGAAACATGTTGATTTTCGCCAGTGCTGATCTTTACAACGCTTACGGGCACGCAATAGTTTCGAATAAACCCCTGCTTTACGGTGCAGAAGCAGTTCTTATTTTGACATTAATTATCCATGTGGCCACAGCCATTTCTTTAACAATTCAAAACAGAAAAGCCAGAAACACAAGATACGCCATGGAGCCCAACGGTGAAAAAGGGGCCTCGACAGCCTCTAAAACAATGGCCGTACAAGGTTCAATCGTATTGGCCTTTATCATTTTACATTTGGCTACATTCAAATATGGAACGCATTACGACACGATGGTCGACGGAGTAAAAATGAGAGATCTTCATAAGTTGATCATCGAAATTTTTCAAAAACCAGGCTACGTATTTTGGTATGTTATTTCTTTGGCATTATTGATGTTTCATTTAAGCCACGGTGCTCATTCAATATTTCAATCGTTCGGTGTGCTTGAAAGAAAAATGCAAAAAAATCTAAAAAAGCTGGCTTGGACTTATGCCATAGTTGTTGCTGGCGGATTTTTGTCACAACCAATATATGTTTTTTTATTTAATAAATAATTTTGACTTAGGTCACGGCTGACTAACGGAGAAAAGAAATGTCTGAAAATAAAAGCAAAAAACTAGATGGAAAAGTTCCCAGCGGCCCTGTTGAAAGCAAGTGGGAAGATCACAAATTCAATATGAAGCTGGTTAATCCCGCTAACAAAAGAAAACACACAGTTATTGTTATTGGAACAGGCTTGGCTGGCGCATCTGCAGCTGCATCTATGGGTGAGCTCGGTTACAAAGTAAAAGCTTTTTGTGTTCACGAATCTCCTAGGCGCGCCCATTCGGTCGCAGCGCAAGGCGGAATTAACGCTGCAAAAAATTATCAAAACGACGGCGATTCAGTTCATAGATTATTTTATGATACAGTTAAGGGTGGAGATTTCAGAGCCCGCGAAGCGAACGTTCATCGTTTGGCCGAAGTTTCTGTGAATATCATTGATCAAGCTGTTGCTCAGGGTGTTCCATTGGCGCGCGAATACGGTGGATTACTTTCGAATAGATCTTTTGGTGGAGCTCAAGTTTCACGAACATTTTATGCCCGCGGACAAACTGGTCAGCAATTATTATTAGGTGCGTATTCAGCAATGATGAGACAAGTTGATTTAGGTACAGTTGAGCTTTACACGCGCCGTGAAATGCTTGACCTAGTTATGGTCGATGGCAAAGCCCGTGGCGTGACAATTAGAAATTTATTAACTGGTGAAATAGAATCTTATGAAGCCGATGTTGTGGTTTTAGCAACTGGTGGATATTCAAATGTATTTTATCTTTCAACAAATGCAATGGCGTGTGCTGTAACAGCTGCATGGAAAGCTCATAAAAAAGGAGCCTACTTTGCTAATCCTTGTTACACTCAAATTCATCCAACATGTATTCCTGTACATGGTGAAAACCAATCAAAACTAACACTGATGTCTGAATCACTTCGTAATGATGGCCGTGTGTGGGTTTCGAATATCAAAGGTGATAAACGTCATCCGAAAGAAATTCCTGATGCAGAAAGAGATTATTTTTTAGAAAGAGTTTACCCAAGCTTTGGTAATTTAGCCCCTCGAGACATTGCTTCAAGACAAGCAAAGTACCGCGTTGACGAAGGTCATGGTATTAACGGTGAAGAAGCCGTGTATTTAGATTTCCGCGATAGCATTAAGCGTTTAGGCGAAGATAAAATTGCCGAACGTTACGGAAATTTATTTCAGATGTACGATAAAATCACCGGCGAAAATCCTTACAAAATGCCTATGAAAATTTATCCAGCACCACATTACACGATGGGTGGTTTATGGGTAGACTACAATCTTGAATCAACTATTCCAGGATTGTTTGTCGCAGGAGAAGCTAATTTTTCTGATCACGGCGCCAACCGCTTAGGTGCTTCGGCATTAATGCAGGGCTTAGCTGATGGATATTTTGTTCTTCCATATACGGTCGGAAATTATATTGCCAACACAAATTTGAAAAAAGTGAACTCAACCGATTCAGAATTTAAAGATTCAGAAAATACAGTTAAAACTGAAATTAATAAATTTATGAAAATTAAAGGCGAAAGAACCATTGAAAGCTTACATAAAGAACTAGGCCGCATTATGTGGGACAATTGCGGTATGGCTAGAAATAAAAAAGGCCTTACTGATTCGATTGCAAAAATTCAAAAGCTACGCGAAGAATTTCATAATAATATTACCATTCCGGGTGAAGCGAATGGTTTAAATCCAGAATTAGAAAAAGCAAATCGTGTAGCTGATTTTATAGAACTAGGCGAATTAATGTGTCGCGATGCCCTAACGCGTGAAGAATCATGCGGAGGACATTACCGCGAAGAGCATCAAATTGATGGCGAAGCTAAACGTGATGACGAAAATTTTTGTCACGTAGCTGCATGGGAATGGAACGGCTCTGCGGATAAAGCACAGACAAGAAACACAGAAGACCTAACATTTGAAAATGTTAAACTTGCAACACGTTCATACAAGTAATGAATTGAGGATTAAATATGGCAACTGAAAAAAATAACATTAATTTAAAACTAAAAGTGTGGCGTCAAAAAAACAATCAATCTGGTGGTGATTTTAAAACTTACGATGCAAATAATGTTTCGCCAGATGCTTCGTTTTTAGAGATGCTTGATGCCGTCAATGAAACCCTTGTTAAAAAAGATGAAGAACCTATTTCATTTGATCACGACTGCCGCGAAGGAATTTGTGGAAGTTGCGGCTTCATGATTAACGGCAATGCGCACGGCCCACAAAAAGGAACAACAGTTTGCCAGCTGCACATGCGACACTTTAAAGATGGCGAAACTCTTTTACTAGAACCATGGAGAGCGACTGCGTTTCCTATTTTAAAAGACTTAGCTGTTGATCGTACAGCATTCGATCGCGTAATTAAAGCAGGTGGCTATATTTCAGTAAATACTGGTAATGCTATTGATGCCAACGCAACACCGATTGCTAAACCCTATGCTGATGAGGCTTTTATGTCTGCAACATGCATTGGTTGCGGCGCCTGCGTGGCCTCTTGTAAAAATGCTTCGGCAGCTTTATTTACAAGTGCGAAGATCACTCATTTATCGATGTTACCGCAGGGCCAAGTTGAACGTCATCAACGCGCACAAGACATGGTTGCACAAATGGATCTTGAGGGTTTCGGCGCATGTACGAGCACAGGAACATGCTCTGCATCTTGCCCGAAAGAGATTTCATTAATAAATATCGCCAACATGAATAAAGAATTACTACGCGCTACCCTATCTAAAAAAGAAGAAGTCGGCGGCGGAGACATGGCCTAGTGAAAGATTTCATCAAGATTTTTTTGATATTGGTCATTATCGTTGTCGCTTTTGTCACAGGTCGAAACTACGGTGAAAAAACAGTTGTCGAAACAACTGATTATAAATCTATGTCTTCAGCCGAACAGCGCATGAGCCAAACAGAATCTGAACTTAAAAATATCAAAGAAAAATTTCAAAATCTTTTAGATCAAAACGATCTTTCTAAAAAAGAAGACATGTACAGTAAAATGATGACATTTCTTTTGGTTGATTTGGGTCTGCGATTAACAGAAGAAAAACAAAAAGAATACAATAGCGCTATTAAAAATGCAGAAGCAGTAGCCAAAAGAGCAGTTGCTGACGAAAAACCAATCGTTCAAAAACCAGCACCGATTAAAGAAAAAAAATGGAGCAAACATTCAGTCAGTAAGTTTAAATCCTATGAATGGATGTTACAGAACACTCAAACCGATTTAGAAGCCCGTAAAATTTTAAAAGATTTAGAAATCAAAGATTTAGATAGTCTTTTAAAAAACGCAACAACGACTAGTGAACAAAAAGGTGAAAAACTATTTGGTACTTATCGTGGTAAAATATTCGGGGTTGATCAAAAAGAATACGGATCACTTGTTATTTCACTTAAAGAAAAATTATCAGAAGTTGATTCCGACAAAAAAGGCCTTGAAGGGGATGTAAAAATTTTTCGTAAAGGTCAAAGCATTGGTTCATCTGAATTTAGCAAAAATGATTTAGGACTAACACCAGTTGGCACCGAAGGTATTATTATCGAAGCAGGCGGGCGTTATTACCAGTTTTATAAAATTGAAAACAGCCAAAAGCTTGGTGGTTACTTTTACGAACGATTAACCAACGGGACGACTAAAACAATTGGTCATTTTTTACTAACGCAAACGGGCCAGTAATTATTTTTAATTACACTAACCTTTAAAAATCGCGTCATGCGTCTCATTATCGGACGCATCTAGACTTTCATCCTGAAGCCACCAAAGAAGTCCCAAGCAAAAAACAATATAAGACCTAAGTCTTAACTTTCGATTTAACTATGTCGAATAGTAGTGGGGTTGGTTTATGAAAAAGATTAACGACATCATGAAAGAAATGGGTTTCAACAAAGACGCCCCTGATTCAGTTAAAGAAGCTTTTATTAAACATCTTATTAAAGCTTCAACAGGTGTTGATGTGATAACCCCGACCGAGAAAAAAATAATTCAAGACAATCCAGATAAGATAGTTCAGTTCCCAAAACAGATGAGTTTCGACTTTACTGAAAATAATTCTTACGAAGACTTTCAACTAGACAGCCAGACTAAAAAAATAAAATTTTCTAGCAAATAGGCTAGTTTCAATTTGGAACTTTAATATGGACTGCCCAGTTTTTTGGCGCATGCTAACCTATTTGAGTCGTTCATTATAAATATGAACTTTCCACGGAAGGAACCACATGAAAATAGGAATTTTTCAAAAAAGTATTATTATAGTTACATCATTATTAATTGGAAGCACGGCCTTGAGTTCTATGACTCAGGTATCAAGTGTGCCCGGTGAATATGTCGTGCAATTGAAAAAAAATAAAATGACCCGCATGTCGATTAAACAAATTGAAACGACATTAAACAGTACAATTAAGACAACTATTCCAGGGCAAAATATAGTTGTGATTCAAAAACCTGTTTTTGAAAATGCAGAATCAGTTATTGAATCTTTAAAAAAGAATGAATTAGTAGAAATTGTTGAACCAAACTATATTTACACAATTAATAAAACATCGAACGACCCTTTGTTCGAAAAACTTTGGGGTTTAACTAACCTTGGCCAAAAAGATCCTGCAGGACAAACTGGTGTTGCTGGTGTGGATATCAATGTTGAAAAAGCCTGGGATATCCAAACAGGATCACAAAATACAATTGTAGCTGTTATTGATACAGGTATTGATTTTAATCATCCTGATTTAAAACCAAACATGTGGACAAACGACGCTGAACTTAACGGGGCCGCTGGCGTTGATGATGATAATAACGGTGTTGTAGATGATATTTACGGATATAACGCTGTTGATGACAGTGGTAATCCAATTGATGATCAAGGTCATGGTTCACACTGTGCGGGAACAATCGGAGCAAAAGGTAACGACGGAGTCGGTGTTGTCGGAGTTAATTGGGAAGTTAGAATGATGGCAGTGAAGTTTTTAGATAAAAACGGATCAGGCACATTAGCTAATGCCATTAAAGCAATTGATTATGCGACACGTATGGGTGCAAAAATCATGAGTAATTCTTGGGGCGGCGGCGGATTTTCTCAAACACTATTTGATTCTATTAAACGCTCTGAAGAAGCCGGTGCAGTATTTATCGCAGCAGCAGGCAATGATGGTAGCAATAACGATAGCCGCCCTGCTTACCCTGCATCTTATGAAATTAGCAACATCATTTCTGTTGCAGCAATTAACAACAAAGGTGCAAAAGCAGATTTTTCTAACTACGGAAAAAGATCAGTTCATATTGGTGCGCCGGGAGTAAATATTTTATCAACTACTGGCGGAAAATATTCTTCGTTTTCTGGAACATCAATGGCAACACCACATGTTGCTGGCGTTGTTGCATTATTGTGGTCAAACGAAACGCAAATGAATGCGACCGAAATTAAGAATAGAATCTTAACAACGGCTCGTAGATTGCCAAGTTTAACTGGTAAATCACGAACTGGCGGAACAGTAGATGCATATTCTGCATTAATGAATATCGTACCACCACCAGATCAAAACGATCCAGCTAACTGGGCTTCGGTTCCGACAAGCCTACAGTCAGAATCGCCGTATAAGCCAAATACAAATGAAACTTTTGATGTTAAAGTTCCCGGTGCAAAACAAATCGCCGTCTACTTTGAAAAATTCAATACAGAATCGACGTACGATTTTGTACAAATCATGAATGCACAAGGAGTTAAAGTACAAACTCTATCTGGCGTTAATGACGAATCATATTCAGTCGTGATTGACGGCGATAGCGCACAACTTATTTTTAAATCAGATGCTTCAGTGGAAAAAACAGGTTGGATCATTTCTAAAGTTGCTTATAAATAGGCTTAAATAAATTTTTAAAAGTATTTACGAAAAGAGTTCTTAGATATTAGCTAGGAACTCTTTTATTTTTAGGTTCACAAAATCCGGAAAATCCAGCTGGCAACAGTGTGATCCATACGGAACCAAAACAAATTCTGAATTTTTAATTGCATCTTTCATTTCTTTTTGAAATGACGGCGGAGTCAGAAAATCACGATCTCCAGCAATGATTAACGATGGTTTGTCGATAGACGATAAAATATTTACGCCATCAAACTGCAGCAACTGTTCGAATAATTCAAAAAACAAAGGCAGTTCTAATCTAGAAACTCCACGACCGTACATTTCAATGTCTTTAAACTGCGTGAGTTTTAAATTAAAACCACCAGCAAGGGCGGCCACTTGAAACGCGATCGGATTGTCGATCATGGTTCTCCAGAGAGCATTCCAAAGATCAGGCGACTGTGCATGTTGTTTTTTCAAAAATTGAAAAAATTGTTCGGCAAAATCCAAACCGAATAATTTTTTTAAAGGATTTTTCGCAAAGCCATTAATTAAAACCAGTGATTTGAAAATTTCAGGAAACTGCTCGTAAGCTTTTAACTGATAAGGCACACCAAAACTATGACCAACAATATGCGCACTTTTATGGCCCAAATGGTTTAATAAACCTTTAAGATCGAAAGCCAAGTGTTCAAAAGTTAAATTTTTTAAATTATGAACAGGCACACTTTTATGATGACCGCGGATATCAAATAAAATGACTTGATGAGTTTTAGAAAAGTATTCGGCCTGATGATGCCAATGATTCATCAAACAGGCGATGCCGTAAATAAAAACGATGGGTTCACCCTGCCCGCGAATTTCGTAATAAATCGGAGTTCCGTCCAGCGCAGTGTAATAGCCAGTTTCTTTTTTTGTAAATTGTGGAGTCGTCATCTTAAAATGCTCAATTCTATGGTGTAAGAAGAAAAAGTTAATTTATCACCATTAAAGATAGCATGTTGATGAAATTTCTCTCCGTTAACAAGGGCTTTATCTCCGCACAAGTTTTCGATGTAGGCTGTTTCGCCGACTTGAAAAAATCGAACCACTTTCGCAGGAGCTTCAGGGTCTATGAGATTCAAATCTAAATTATTAAAACCCATTTCACGCGGCCCGTAACTAACCGTATAAAACTCATCAGTTTGGGGCCCCTGAAGAAAAGTCAGGCGCACGGGATACAGAAAGAAAAACAGCTCAGTTTGTTTAGCTCGCCAGATTTGTGCTTTTAAATAATCGACAACCTGATCTTGCCAAATCATCGACTGACCAGCGGTTTTTTCAATCGCTTTAAAACCTGTTTGTCCTAAGTGAAAAACAAAGCCGGCAATGAGGCTAAATGAAGCCGATTCGACCAAACCAGCCCTAATAGTGTTGTCGCCTAAAGCATTGATTTTCCATGAAAAATTTGAATCTAATTTAATCTGTGCGTGTTTTTCAGACATTTCGGGGTCATTATAGTAATTCGTTGAGAAAATAAAGCCATCTCGAAGGCTAATCACTTTCCCCTTTTGAATTCCGTCTAAGACCTGTAATGCTAATCCCATGAAAACATCTTAAAAGGACATTCAAGCCTTGTCCATAGGGATAAAAACTGTTACACCAATTGAACATTTTAAAGTCATCCTTGCTCCACCAATTA
>JAYTPA010000127.1:0-5917 GCA_043747495.1 Bdellovibrio sp. | reverse complement strand
TAGGGCCCATTCAATTGTGTATCAATAAAACGATGTGGCGGATTCCATTCGACAATTTGTGTTTTCCAATTTGCGGGGAAACCATGGATCTTTAATTTATAATCAATGATAGTGTTTTTTTCGATCTCAGGGGTGTTCATTTTATCGATTCTAAAATTAAGCATATCTGGTGTTATTTTTTCTAAATTTTTAGCTTCAGAAAAAAACTGAAAAACAGTTTCAATGTCTTTATCTAAATACTGTTTAACTGAAAAAAAGCCGTGTCCATCTTTAAATTCTTGAAGAAAACTTTTAAAATAAACTTCGAGGTTAGTAAATTTAAAGTTATATTTATTTTTAATCAACTGATCGGGTCGCATTCGTATTGATGCTAAAACGACTTTAGCCATTTCACCAATCACAATTTTTAGACCAAACTCTGGAACTGGTGCTGATTTAAAAACTCCTAACGCCTGACATAATTTAATTGTGAATTGGTCATTCGTTACATTTTCAGGAGCACAACAATTAATAGCCCCTTTATAATCTAAATTTGTAACCGCTTCGACGATAATATCTGACAAATCATCAATCGCAATCCAGCTCATATATTGCCGTCCAGAACCTAATCTACCACCCAAGCCCTTTTGAAATAAAGGTATCATTTTTTTTAAGGCACCTGATTGTGGATCTAACACAATACCAATACGCAACTGCACAGTTCGCTGCTTTAATTTTCTAAAAGGAGCTTCCCACTGTTCGCAAACATCGGCCAAAAAATCATCTTTAGCTACAGTGTGCGGTTTAAGATCTGATAATTCTAAATCTGCTGAGTCTCCGTAAATACCTTGTGCTGATGCAGAAATAACCGTTTGTACCGTTGTTGGTAAATTTTTAACTAAATTATGACTACTTTTTGTTCGTGAATTTAAAATGTCAGATTTTTTCTTATCATTCCAACGACCGTCCACTGTTTCACCCATCAGATGAATGATCGTGTCGATGTTGCCGAAATCTTCGGTCGTCAATTCTTCAGATACTAGATCTTTTTCAATCACTTCTGCTGGAAACTCTAAATGCATTTTAGCTTTTTTCGCAGAACGACTTACTACAACAATATCATGCCCTTGTTGAATTAACTTGCGACCGACGTAATTACCCACAGAACCCGTAGCACCTGTCATTAATATTTTCATGATTCAAGACCCTTTTTAAATTCTGTTAATGCCCTTTGCCTTGCAAACGTATGCTCAACAATAGGTTTAATGTATTTTGTTGTTTGAAATTCAGGAACCCATTTTTTAGTGTAAATATAGTCAGGATCAAATTTTTCGATTTGCGCTTCAGGATTGAAAACTCTGAAATAAGGAGCCGCATCGCACCCCGTCCCTGCTGACCACTGCCAGTTTCCGTTATTTGCCGACAAATCATAATCTAATAATTTTTCAGCGAAATATCTTTCGCCAACAAGCCAATGATGCAGTAAATGTTTTGTTAAAAATGAGGCCACCACCATACGAACGCGGTTATGCATGTGGCCTGTGGCATTGAGTTCTCGCATTCCTGCATCAACCAATGGATAGCCTGTCTGCCCGGTTTTCCACCTGTTGATTTCTTCAGGTTCATTACGCCATTTAATTTTTTCATACTGTGGCCTAAAGCTGGCTTTTTCAACATGAGGAAAATTCCACAAAATTTGCATAAAAAAATCACGCCAAATAAGTTCGCTGAGCCAAACATCTGAATGCTTTTTAGCTTCTTTAGCTAGTTCACGCACCGACACAGTTCCAAAACGTAAATGCAAACCTAACCTCGAAGTCCCTTGATCTAAAAAAGGATAGTCTCTGGTTTCTGCATACTTTTTTAAAACTTTTTGTGAAACGAGTTCTTCAGGATAAATAAAATCATTTTTTTCAAACCCCATATCTTTAAGGGTTGGCATTACAAATTCTGACTGTGTCCTTGTTTTTGTATTTAGATAATGACCCTCGTACAAATCAACAGGATAAGCTTTTAAATAATAGGGGCTTAACGAAGCTAACCATTTTTTTTTATAAGGAGTGTACACAGTATAGGGTTTACCCATATCAGTTTGAATTTCATTTTTTTCAAAAATGGTCTGATCTTTAAAGGTTTTAAAATCAATACCCTTCTTTTCAAGAAGTTTTTTAACTTTCAAGTCCCGTTCAATGGCATTGGGCTCGTAATCATGATTGGCGTAGACTTCTTTAATTTTGTATTTTTCGGATAACTTTTTAAAGATATCGACTGGCGTACCATATTCACATAAAAGGTCGGTATTTTTAAGTTTTAGTTCAATTTGTATTTTAGTAAGGACTTTGTGAATAAATTGAACCCGCAAATCATTTTTGGGTAATAATTTTAAAATATTTTGATCAAATATAAACAAAGGCAAAACATTTTTGTTATTTTTTAGCGCTTGATAAAGACCCGCATTGTCAGACAGTCTGAGGTCTCGCCTGAACCAAAATAAGGTTATTTCTGATGTGTTTTGTGTCATCTGCTAGCCCTTTCAGAATATACTATCAAGAACTGACTATTTTGAATATAATCATACACTACAGATGTCAGACAACAACGAATCAAAACCTAATACTAGGCCCCAGCTTAAACAAATTAAAAGCTCTTTATTTGAGCGCACAATGAGTGTGGCTAAAATTGGGCTCAATGCGGGACTGAAGTACGCAGCCCACAAAGCCACAGGCCAAAATATGGATCAGTATATCACTGACCAGGCTGAGTCGATGACGAAAGAACTCGGTCAACTTAAAGGGTCGTTGATGAAAGCTGGACAAATGCTTTCGATGTACGGCGAATATTTTTTTCCGCCACAAGCAAACGAATATTTAAAAAAACTTCAAACCGATTCTCCGCCTGTTGAATGGTCTAAAATGAAATCGGACTTAGAAACTTATCTGAGTCCAGTTTTATTAGACGAATTAGATATTAATCCAGTCGCTATAGGTTCTGCCTCAATGGGACAAGTCCACTTAGCTGTGATTAAGGCCACTGGCGAAAAATTAGCTTTAAAAATTCAATATCCCGATCTTGAACAAGCTATCGATTCTGATATTAAATCTTTGAAAGTATTACTGCAGTTTTCTAAACTCATTCCTTCTGAAATTAATTTAGATTCTGTTTTTGAAGAAATCAAAAGTATGTTGAGACAAGAGCTCGATTATACGATGGAAGCTGATTTAACTGAAAAATATAGATTACTTGTTGGCGAAGATTCACGCTACGTTGTCCCGCAAGTTTATTTTAAATATTCCACTTCAAAAGTTCTAGCGACTAAATACATTGATGGCCTTAAAGCTGACCATCCTCTTGTACAAAGTTTGTCACAAAATAGACGTAACCGCTTGTCAGAAAATTTTATCGATTTGTATTTTAAAGAGCTTTTCTCTTGGAATCTTGTGCAGACTGATCCACATCTTGGTAATTATAAAATACAAATTGATTCATTGGGTGAAGATCGCTTAGTTCTTCTCGATTTTGGAGCCTGTCGAAGTTTTCCATTAGAATTTATGAGTTTTTATAAAAAAATGATAAAAGGATCTATCGTTGGTGATAGTGAAATGTTTTTTGCAGGCGCAAAAGGGTTAGGTTTTATTGTTGATACAGATAAAACTGACTACATCGAAGCCTTTACGACATTTTGCTATGAAACAGTTGAACCTTTTTGGACTGCTAACGATTCACGAAATAAGAATGGTCATATAGATACGGATGGACGCTATCAGTGGTCTAAAACAGATTTGCCATCAAGGGTCGTCAAAAAGGCGATTCAATTTAAAAACTTTGACCTGAGAACTCCACCAAAAGATATTTTATTTCTAGATCGTAAGACTGGGGGAGTTTTTATATTTCTTTCAGTTCTTAAAGCCCACATTAATGCCCGAAAGGTGATTGATTCATATCTTAAAACAGTCTAAGTTGTCATCATAATGGACAACTTTGCTGCAGCTATTTTAAGTTACAATCATCCTGAACACACTGCTAATTGCGTACGCAGCGCTCTAAAGTTTCTAAATTCTGATCAAATATTTTTAATGCACAATGGAAGCCTTACTCAGCATGTGACAATGCTAAAAACAGAATTTCCTAAAATCCAACATATTGAATTGATCACAAACAAAGGCTTCACCGGCGGGGCTAATGCCTTACTACAGACAGTTTTTAAAGTTCACAACGCTGTTTTATTCTTAACTAACGATACTGAATTAACCGAAATAAGCACTGGCTTCACTGACCAATTGACTGACAAGGATTTATTTTTCTCGTCAATAAAACTAATGAAACGAAACTCACAAGATATTGATTCACTTCTAGGACAGTTAAATCCAAAAAATGGTCGACTATCCCATTTAAAAAAAATGGATGATCAATCAAAACAACAATTTGCCTATGTTCCAGGTACAGCTTTTTGGATATCTAAAAAATATTTTGAAATGCTGGGTGGCTTTGATGAATCTTTTCACACTTACTGGGAAGATGTTGATTTTGCCTTCCGCGCACAAAAACTAGGACTTCACTTAACGATCGATCAAAACACTACAGCTAAACATAAAATAGGAAAAACCTGCCATAAGGATCGCTTTTATACTTATCATCTCTACCAAAGAAATCGCGGCCGGTTTATGCGTAAACACAAAATGACAAGTTTAAAATTTTACATACATTACATTTATGATCTTTTAAAATATTCAAAAAATGATTACACTAAAGCCTATACTATTTTTAAAGATCACAAGGCTAACTGTGGATAAAACCAGAAAAAATTTATTTTTTACACTTTGGATTTATACTTTGCTCGTTATTTTATGGGGAGCTTGGGTCAGAATTTCGCATTCTGGTGATGGCTGTGGAGACCATTGGCCTTTATGTGCTGGCGAAGTGATACCTGATTTTAAACAATCAAAAACAATTGTCGAATATTTTCATCGTATCATGAGCGGGGCTTATGGAATTTTTGTGGTGTATTTATTTTTAAAATTTAAAAATACAACAACACCTTACTTTAAAAAACTACTTTATGGCGTACTCATTCTAACAACCAGTGAAGCTCTCATTGGAGCACTATTAGTTAAGCTTGAACTTGTTAGCGTAAATGATTCGTTTTTAAGACTTTTATTCATGAGCTTGCATCAGTTGAATAGTTTTTTATTAACAGCTGTTTGTTATTTGCTTTATAAATCCTCTGATCTTGATAAAACTTTTAAACCTAGTTCAAAATTGATTTTATTTATAATTGTTTCTGTGACTGGCGCAATCGCAGCATTATCAACAACACTTTTCCCGGCCCAGTCCTTGTTTCAAGGCATAATAAATGATTTTCAAATGCATTCCCATCCCTTTATTCGTCTAAGAATATTGCACCCTGTTTTAGCTTTATCAGTTATGTCTTATTTCATTTATTATTTTTATACGAAAAACAATATTCGTTTTACTTTAGAAATTTTAGCTGCAGTCTTTGTTGGACTGATCACTTTAGTTAGCTTAAGCCCACTGGCTTTAAAACTTTCGCATTTACTGATCGCTCATTTATTGTGGAGTCGGTTTATAGAATCTACGTCGCTAACTCTGTCATCAGCTACGTCGTCAGTTCATTTGATTCAAAAAGACGATATAAATAATTAATCTGGTCATTCAGGGAAAAAATTTCCATCATTTCATATTGTAAATCATAATCTTTAATTAAATAAGCTGCAAAAGCCCCGATGATTTCTTGGGGTCCACTAAGACTTTTAATGAAAACTTCTCGCTGTTGTGGATCAGGAATATGTCTTTGAACCCATTGTACTAATAGCTGGCTCAGTTTCATGTATTTTGATTTCAGTAAATCATCTAAAATGAGGTCTTCATCAATGGGCGAAACATCAGTAATGATATATTCACTTTCCGCTGTGGGATTTAC
>JAYTPA010000126.1:0-2652 GCA_043747495.1 Bdellovibrio sp. | reverse complement strand
TTTTGACTTCGTCTAAATCTTTTTTAGCAGCTGCCAATGATGGTGTAATTAATTTTTCTAAGAAATTAAAAACAGTTTCTGAATTTTGCGCCATTCTTTCTTCTAAAGCATACTCAGCATAGTTTTTAAAACCTAAAATTTGTGCGCGTTGATTTTTGAGCTGAACGATCTTAAGAACTGTTTGTTGATTGTCGAAATTATCTTTGAAACATTTTGCAGATGAAGCTCTCCATAATTTTTCACGTAAAGACCTATTATTTGCATACGTCATAAACGGAATCATCGATGGCCCATGCAAAGTCACAAGCCATTTGCCTTTTTGACCTTTAGCTTCTGCCGCTAACGCTGCAGCTTCGATGGCTCCTTCAGGCAAACCATCAAGATCTTTGATATCAGTGATCCACATCTCAAAAGCATTTGTAGCTTTTAAAACATTTTCAGAAAACTGTGGGCTTAAAGTTGAAAGTTCTTGATCTAGATTGCGCAATTGATCTTTTTTTTCTGGCGTTAGTAGCGCACCGTTTCTAGAGAAATCTTTAAACATTTTTTCAGTTAATTTTAATTCTTCACCAGTTAAGTTTAATTTTTGGCGATTTTCGTAAATAAATTTAACTTTAATAAAGATATCAGGATCAAGTGATACATCCGATGAAAATGCAGAAAGCATTTGAGAAATCTTCTGAGCCAGGGCCTGATGGTCTTCGCTAGCTTCAGCAGAAAATAGATTGAAATAAACTGACGACACGCGATCTAGTTTTTCTGATGATGTTTCTAGTGCTAATATTGTGTTTTCAAAAGTTAGATTTTTTTCAGCTTTAATATTTGCTAAATTACCTTGGGCTTCTTTAATGGCAAATTCTAAAGCGGGTATGTAATCTTCAGTTTTGATATCAGCAAAAGGAACAGCTTGATCTTTGTGAGTAAAGTTTTTAAGTAGGGGATTCGTAATATTTAAGTTTTGATCTGTCATAATGTCTCCAGTGGGTAGCTTTGTTGTAAAGCCTGTTAAAGCTTGCAAGACCCACTGTGAATTATGAATTATTTTTGGCTATGAATCGAATAAAAATTGCGTGTTATAAATGAAATATCTGTGCTGATAGCCGCTAGCGATATATTAGCGGTAAACAGCTCCACCTGATTGAGTTCCATTGACACATAGTCCAATTGCTGAACCACCAGAAGTTGGTCTGCAAGTATATCCAGCTGAACATGTGTTAGCTTGAGTTACGATACATGATTGAACTACACCATTGTAGCAACCGTTGTTGTTATAGCCTTGCACGTTGCTGATTTGCGGAATATTTGTCCATTGGTTGTTGTTAGCTCCGTAACCTAAATAAGCATATCCGTAGCCACCGATATAACCAGTTTGTACGCAACCTAAGCCACCGTATGAATTGTATGTAGGAACTGATCCTTGAGGACAGTTACATAAATAAGCAGAGTTATTAATTTGGTGAAATGGGCCATAGCCACTGTAGCCGTTATGATATCCGTAATTACCATAACCGTTGTAGCCGTAATTATATGCTGAGTAACCTTGTGCACCTTGGTAAACACCTTGATTACACAAAGCAGGATTGTTCACACACTGCGCGCTGACGGTGTTGTTATTATTGCTATTCGATTTTTGGCAAGATGTTACAAGTAACGCAACCAAAACAAGGTAAGCGAAAAACATGAATCTCATGGTGTTGATTGATTTAAAATTTAACATAAAAATATCCTTCCATTACAAATGGTTTTTTAACTATCAAGAAGAATATTAGCGAGGATTATGCCACTGGCTAGAGGGGTTATTTTCGTTCTGGTTTGTTAGGCCTGTATCAAAGTTAGACACTGTGACTTCTTGCGCGACCACAGTTTAAGATTTCTTTTGAATATTCGACGCTAGATTAGTCGCTAAAGCTGGTCCAGATTCTCAACTTCAATAATCGCTAGAATTGATTTTTTATCACAGCTAAAATCAAAAGTCCCTGTTTCTAGATTTAGGTTTGAACAAATCCCAAAGTCATTATCTGCAATGACTGCAATATGAGTGTTATCAATAATAGCTAGTCCCTCAATTTTTTCAAAACCTTTAAGGCCTATTGATTCTAAATCCACGAGTAGCTTTTTTCGAACTGGCTGGCCTTGAAGATTATTAAGTGCGATCATGTAGATATGATGAATCTCAGCACTTTGTTCAATAACAAGTGCTTTGTCTTTTGCGTAAAAAGTAATATCACCAATTTTATCCATCTTTAAATTAGAAAATTCGTACTTATATTCAGCAATAATTTTTTCTGATTTAATATCAAATTCAAAAATAGGTGTATATGGTTTTTCAGATTTTGAATTTGTAGGTAGCGGACTTTGTAAAATAAAGTAAAGCCTATCCTTAAAAATAGAGAGCCCTTCAAAACCACGATTTAGTTTTCGATCATTAAGCTTTTTAGGAAGGGCTTCAGAAAAAACTTTTGACTGAACTTTTTTGTTATATTTTTCAATGATCGATTTTGGAATCGAGCTTTCTGGTATAAATCGGCGAATTAAATTCCCGGCTGGATCGAATTTTAGAATCGAAGGTCGATACTCTTCGCTGACCCAGTAATTTCCCTGTTGATCTAGGGCTAAACCTTCAGAATCAATTCCTAAAATATCAGGCTTTAA
>JAYTPA010000125.1:0-3551 GCA_043747495.1 Bdellovibrio sp. | reverse complement strand
TTATGGTCTTGTTTCACTCAGTAACTTATCGGAAGATAAAGCTAATTGATGAAAATATCAGCTCTGTTTAAAATATGCTTATTCGTTTTTTTATGTGTGAATTGTCTCACTATAGGACG
The DNA here is from genome assembly GCA_043747495.1 of Bdellovibrio sp. Taxonomy (GTDB): domain Bacteria; phylum Bdellovibrionota; class Bdellovibrionia; order Bdellovibrionales; family Bdellovibrionaceae; genus Pseudobdellovibrio. The sequence continues at coordinate 3,432 of JAYTPA010000125.1, read as the reverse complement.
ATTTGGTATTTTTACTAATGAGCTGCATGCTCAAACTCTTGTTCCCGGTCTAAATCTAAATTCAATCAATAATAGTACGGCCAACAAAAAACCAGTCAGTGGAGCCATCACAGGTAAATACTATGAATATCAGTCCATTTGTCGTAGCCCAAAAACTGAAGATCCACTTGTGTTAGAAACAGAAGATAAAAAAGTATCTGAAGCTTTAGATCTGATTAAAAAAACAAGGTACCGCGAAGCCATTGGACAATTGGAAAAAATTCTTGAAACAAAAAGTGAAAATATTGATGCTTTGTATGCTATTTCTTATGCTTATAAAAAATATAATAACTTGTATGAAGCCAAAAGCGCTCTTCAAGATATTATTAAACTGGAAAGACTAAAAAAAAAGAAATTAAATTTAATTCAGAAAAAATATTTAATCGATCTGTGTGCTTTGGAAGTCCAAGATTCTAACCATAATGATGCCGAAGACACTTGCAAAGTAGTTATTAAAACTTTACCTGAAGAAATTTTACCTCTAATTTATTTATCTGTATCTTACCGCGAACAAGAGAAATACAAAGAAGCTTTAGAATTATTAGAAAAATCATTAAAAATTAAGAAGTCAGAGTTTGCACTAACTTGTCGTGCCGAAATTTACCAACTTCAAAAAAAATCTGTTAATGCCATTAAAGCTTATGACGAATCAATTGCTATAGATGCTGAATCCGCACGGGCTTATTTAGGCAAAGCGCAGATACAATACGATCTCGAAAAATACGACGAAGCTTTAGGTTCATTTATCATGGCCTGTAAGCTTGATAAAACATATTCTTTTCATTTTAGAAAAGCACAAGCTGAATTAGAAAAAACTAAAAATCCTATTTCAGAAAAATATTATGCAAGCATTAAACAGTGTCTGCGGTAACAATTTCGCCAATTAAATCGTATTCCATGCTTTCAGTGATTTTAACTTTTACAAATTCACCAACTTTAGCTTGGCCATCGTTGATTAAAACGACGCCATCGATTTCAGGAGCTTGTTGTGATGTGCGACCTTGTAATAGTAATTCAGTTTCTTCACTGTAACCTTCAACTAAAACTTCAACTGTTTTACCAATGAAGGCTTGATGTTTTTTAGCTGAAATATTTTGTTGAACAGACATCAATGCATCAAATCTGAATTGCTTAATCGATTCTTCAATTTGGTCGGTCATTTTACCACCCGGAGTATTTTCTTCAGGTGAATATTGAAAACTACCGACGCGGTCGAATTGTTGTTCAGAAACAAAATGAAGTAATTCCTCAAACTGTTCATTTGTTTCCCCAGGAAAGCCAACGATAAATTGTGTTCTTATAACTGCATCAGGAATATGCGTGCGAATACGATCAAGGGCTTCAACAATTTCTTCTCTTGTCATTTTGCGATTCATTTTTTTAAGAACTTCACTGTTGATGTGCTGCAAAGGCATATCAAAATACTTAACAAATTTGTTGTTCGATTTCATAAGATCGATAAGTTCTTGCGTGATTCCATCTGGATATAAATAAAGTAACCGGATCCATTTTATTCCATCAACTTCGGCTAACGCTTTTAATAATTCGACCGGGGATTCTTTAGCTTCAGGGTTTTTCTTGCGAAGATCCCAGCCGTAATCAGTAAAGTCATGGCTGATAATAATTAATTCTTTGACTCCACCAGCTGCTAAAATCTTTGCTTCATTGACGACATTCTGAATTGTTCTTGATTGTAAATTTCCACGAATTAAAGGTATTGCGCAGAAAGCGCAACGCTTCATACAACCTTCGGAAATTTTTAAATACGCACGATGTTTTGGCTGAGAATTTACCCGTGGAGTGGTTTCTTCCTGTAAATATGTTGGTAAATTGAAAAAGGTTTTTTTAGTTTCGCCTTGATCATGCTTTTTTAAAATTTTTGAAATGTTCTGAAATTCACCGCTACCAATAAATAAATCCGCTTCAGGAAGGCCTTCAACTAAATCGTCTTTGTATCTTTGTGTTAAACATCCAGCAACGACAACTTTTTTAATTTGGCCTTTTTCTTTTAAAGTTGTCATATCTAAAATTCGCTGAATCGATTCTTTTTTAGATTCTTCAATAAACCCACAAGTATTAACGACGACTGTGTCTGCACTTTCTGCATCAGCAACAACTTCATAGCCATCTTTCATTAATGTTCCAGCCATAATTTCGCTATCCACTAAATTTTTTGGACAGCCTAAGCTAATAAAATGAACTTTTTTTGTTTCTAAAGAATTTGCTACGTTATTTGTTGGATTCATTGGGTTATAACCTCATCTGTTTTTTTCTGATTGTAGTTAAATATTTTTAATTTAAATTTTCCTGTTTTTGGTTCGCTTAAAATTAATGTGGTTTCAGTACCAACATCATCAGTATAAGATATGCGGCTTAGTATTTTTTTGTTAAATTGTAAATAAAGCGGTCGAATGTCATTTTTTAATGAAATAAGTTTTAATTCAAATTCGCCACTTGTCTTTTCTGTTTTTTCTATTTTAAATTTTTTAAACATCGTTTGTGGTTGACTGAAAAGCTGGCTTAACACTGACATATGGTTATCATCTTCGATTTTTGTAACGATGACTTTTCTTTTGCCATTCGGATCTAAATCAAGATCAGGGTATGAAATCACATATAATTTTTCACCGTTATAGATAACTTCTGATTTTTTTTCGCCTTCAACCGCTAAAAAGACTTTTTTGCCAATCGACTTTAAATTAGCTTGCTGATTTGTAACTGTGCCTAAGCTTTTTTTCTCGGTCTTAATTTCGATGTTTAATTCAATGCCCGTTTTTTTATTATACTGTTTAAGTATTTTTTCAGCTGATTCTGTTGATGAAGTTTGGGCTTTTTTTGCAAAAACTGACACTGCCAAAAGCAACAATACAGAGAGGCTGACTAGAATGGATTTTTGAGATTTTTTTAGCATGGCTTTATATAGCAGAAGCCTACATTTTCAACAACGTGTTTCGACTTTTTCCCTGACGAAGGCCGTCCACAGCGCAAACTGCATATGGTTCGGTAACTCCAGCCCAGCAAAGTGCTGCCTAATGGCTCGTTGTGCTGCGGTATATGTCGCACCTGTTGTTATAATATCATCAACAAAGATAATGCACTGATAGCTCTGTAAAATGTCTGTAAATTTTTCATCAACTTTGAACGACTGTTTAGCCCTTTCAAGTTTGTTTTTATGCTTTTGCGACAGATCGGACTGATCTGTTTTTTTATAACTGAGGACTTGTTTATAGGGTCTATTTGTTATTTTCGAAAGAGTTTTTGCAAAATACAAAGAATGATTTCGACCTGTTGAACTAGGAATTGGAACGATCAAGGTTTCTAGATGATCGAATTTTAGTGAACATGAATTCAAAACTTCTTTAGAAATCACTGACCACGCAGGCCAAGAAAATG
>JAYTPA010000124.1:0-23617 GCA_043747495.1 Bdellovibrio sp. | reverse complement strand
ATGGAGCAATATTTTTAATACAACTATTTTCTCAATAGCAAACAGAGTGTTTACAAAAGAAACTGTTCTACAATTTTTTTCTCTTCAGAAAAATTTAGAGAAAACTATTTTTTTAGCATCTATTTTTCATGAAATTGGTCATCGTTGTGGCCCCTACAAAGTATCACCACACTTAAATCCACAACTTAGTTTACTACCCCATTATATAGATATAATGGGTGAACTCTCAACTGATTCATTGCTCATAAAAAATTTAAAAGAATTTCCAGAAATTCTTCAATTTGTGTTCTTACAAAGGCTTTTTTGGTTTGGTCGAAAAGGTTTTAAATATGATCCAGTATCTGCCGATATAAATACGGATAATGATTCATGGATTGGATCACTTATATGGCAGAAAGCTATTGAATCCCAGGCTCTTGTTAATATAAATGGTCAATATAAAGTTGATTTTGATTCATTAAAAATTATATTTGATCAAATTATATTTGAAATCGATTTATTAAAACTAGATACCTATTCACCAAATAAAAAAAATGATATTATGAAATTATGGATGGAAACCAAAGTCCCGCATCGGAACGGAGTTTTCATCTTGCCAGATAGCTTTAGAGAAGTTTTAGAGAATCTGCAAGATTTCGAAGAAATTCCACATTTTAAAATGCCCTATTCTTACAACTATATTAATGATTTATCAGGAGCTCTTCAAAATGAAAAATAATTACTCTGCTGTCATATGGGGTTTGTTAGCTGTTTTAATTTGGTCTGCGATACCAGCATTTGTAAAGGTCGGCAGTACTGCCGAGACCTTACCATTTTTGCTAGTGTATCGTTTTTTAATCGCTAGTTTAATATTTGCTCCTTTTTATAAAAACATATTTAAAAAGATGTCTCAAGTACCTCTTAAGTTGTGGTTCAGTTTGATCATCATTCTTGGGGCAAATTATTATTTTCAAGGATTAGCTATGATTGACTTACCAGTCAGTTGGTATCTAATCATTTTTTGTTTGAATCCGATTTTTAGTTTGTTGCTAATGGGTATAAAAATTAACCGAAAAACAGGATTCGCTATTGGACTATCTGTTATTGGAACACTTGCTTTTGTCCGAATTGATGAAGTGTTGCAAATGAAAAATCTATGGCCATTTCTTTACATTACTTTGGGTATGTTTTCTTGGGTTTTCTATACTGTCGTGATTAAGAAATTTCAGATTGTTTATACAAATATAGAAACAACAGCGTTAACCCAAATCGTATCGTTAAAGGCCTGCTTAATCATTTGGTCTGCATTAGGCAGTAAAGTTAGCTCATTAAATTCTTCAGAAATCTGGGCCATAGTCATTTTAGGTTTATCAACACCAATAGCTTATTTTGGATTTAATGTTTGTCTTCGTAAAATGCCAAGATTCAGTGTTTTGTCACAGTATTTAGAACCCGTTTTCGGAGTTATCATCGGGCTTATGTTTTTTGGCGAGGCTCTTTCGATTATCCAATTTATCGGTGCGTTACTTATAATTATTGCCACAGTTCAAATGGGTTAAAACCAATAGGTTAACTTTCACCTATAATTTTTATATTTCTCTAGAAAACTATACCCTAAGCTTAAATAATAGATATGATCGGGCCTATGAAAAAGACTCAACTCAATTTAAGTTTGTTTTTCTCGTTAATTCTTTCACTTGTCATCTCAGCACCCAGTTATTCTGCTGAGTCTTCCTTCGCGGACCTGCTGAATCAGTATGGACTGCCAACACATACCGCCACTAAAACTTACCAAGGACAATACGGTCCATATCAAATTTATAATGCGACTTCGACCGATTCAGAATCGACCTTAAAGCCCTTGGGTCAAAACATTCGAATTGGGACTTATAATATTTTGAATTTATTTGAACACCTTCAAAATGATCAAAATAACCCAGTTAAAAATCACGAACGTCGGTTAGGAAATGCAGCTGCTATTTTAGAAATGAACGCTGATTTTCAATTGTTAGTTGAAGTCGAAAATTTAGCTGCACTTCAAACGTTTAATAAAGATTATTTAAATGATGACTATGTCCCGTTCCTTGTCGACGGCAATGATACACGCGGCATTGATGTGGCCCTGTTGGTAAAGAAAAATTTGCGAATTGAGGTAGAATACCGCAGTCATAAAAATTACGGCGGCAAAGTTTTTTCACGTGATGCGCCAGTCGCTCTGATTTTTGATCTTGATAGTCATGGAAAACGATTAAACCAACCTAAACTAGCGATCATGCTAGAACATAAAAAATCTAAACGATCTGACCCAGGAAAAGAAGACCAAACAGCAGCCACAAGACGTGCACAAGCAATAGCCTCTGTAGAAATAGTTGAATTAATCAAAGCTGAATTTTCTGGAAATTTCCCAATTATCGTTGGTGGTGACTTCAACACAGCCATTCACAGCAGTTCAGAAATTCATCCCTATTTTGATTATGGATTTAAAGATTCCTTAGATTTGATTACAAACCCAATAGCTCGCGAACTACGAGATACACACTTTTATTTTTCACCAGAGGGCAAACTGAATGCTGAACAAATCGATGTTCTGCTTGTACTCGGCGATACCTGCAAAGTGACCGATGCCCAAATTTATCCAACTCGCGATAAAGACGGTAACGCATTACCTGCTCCTAGATCATTTGCAGAACGCGAAGAGCGTCCTTCTGATCATTTACCAATAGGTATTGAAATCAATCTTTAAAGTCTCTGTGTACGTCACAGTGTACAACTATGATACACCCATTTTGTTGTTATATCGATTTTAAGACGCTTTAAGTCCTGGCACTACTATTGATATGAATTAACTAATCAGTAGAAGGGCCCAATATGAAAAATCAGCTGAAAAGTGCAAAAAACACACTAATTCTATTTATTCTACCTGCTTTGTTTATTATTCAGTCTTGTACTATAAAAAAAGAAACTGTCGTTTCCGAGCGACAGGCCCCGGCAAACATCAGTGATTCTTTAAAAGTACAATCTGATTATTTATCAAAGCAAAGTGTGACAATCAAAAAATCTTCACTAGAAAAAGCGTTTATGATGACGCCCACGGCGATTATCGCTCAACGTATTCCACAGTTTAACGATTTTAAACCTGTTATTATCTCTTTTGAGCGTGCGGGCAATAAAGTTGGTTTGTTTCGCCTATCAAGTGATAATATATATGCATCAATTCCTACTGACAAATTACTTCAAACGTTTGATATTCTTGCAGAAACTGACACTGAAATTACTTTTGATTTAAGCATGGGTTTAAAAGGGCTAGTTTTAGAAACTCATCTCAGTATAGTTGAAAAAGATAGCTTCAAATTAGCCAATGAAAATGCAATGAATGGAATTCATTCTGGTTTTTCTGTAGAAGAAGCTCTAATTAAAAAAATTGAATTAGATGAAAATACGATTTTTATTGAACAGGCTATTAAAGTCAGTGATTTAAAGGTTTCGAAAAGTACAACATCACCTATCTCAGAAAATAAAAATCAATCTGTTACTAAAATAAATACTAACTTAAATATATTAATTGAACTGAAGCCTTATATTATAAATAAAAATTTTAAATCAAAGCTTTATGATCAATCTCAACGCGTTGGATATTTTGTCAATTTTGCTACACAAGCCAAAGTCGATTATGTTTTACCGCAAATCATGAAATGGGACTTATCTGAAAACAAAGGCCCTATTACAGTTGCTATTGAAAATACAATACCCGCTGACATTAAACAGGCTGTTATCGAAGGCGTTCTTTATTGGAATAAAGTTATTGGCCGTGATGTGTTGAAAATCCAAGAAAACTTTTCTGCAACTGACCGGCTTAAAGATCGAATGATTGTTACGCGTTGGGTACAGTGGGATTCAGCTGGTTTTGCTTATGCGTCGATTCAAGCTGACCCGATAACTGGTGAGAGCTTACGTGGACAAGTTTTTATGACTTCTTCATGGCTAAATCATGCTAAAAAAGCTGTTGAACTACCAACTGATATTAAAAAATTAAATGGCCTGTGTGTTTTTGAACAAAGTAAATTAGATATAGATAAAATTTATACAAATGTATCTGCTGAAAAACGCAAAAAAGTAACTGAAGATATAATTCGCATGGTTGTCGCTCATGAAATGGGGCATGTCATGGGTTTACGTCACAATTTCAGTGGATCGTTTAATCATACAGGCAGTGACGATGATCTTATAAAAGCAGAGTCAGATTATTTAAAAGATGTTAATCATCCTGGTTTTGCTTTTTCTACGACTGTCATGGACTACGAACGAAACATTCACACTGCACTGCTTGGAGCTGTTATTCAAACTCAAGTATTACCATATGACAAAGCCGCTATTGATTGGGGTTATTTTGATGCACCAATCACATTAGCTGAGAATACATATTGCTCTGACGAACATATTGGTCTTGCTGATTCTCTAGGTGTAGAAATTTATGGTTGTCAGCGATTTGATGCGTTTAAAAACTTGCAGCTTTACCCGTTGACGACAATTAAAAATAGTCTGCGCTCATTTTCAAAAAAAACGTTTGATGCTATTTTAGAAAATGAAAAGAAAATTAATCCTTATTCCAAAAAAATCGATAATGAACAAATTATATCTAGTGGTTTATTATTAAGTACTGAAATTTCAACTCTAAATACATATTTATTTTCACCATCTAAAAAAACAAAACTTATAACTATTGAACAAGCAGTTAAACCATTTGCTGATGATGTGCTAAATGTGAATATCACTGACTTTGTTAAAGTTCCAGATTTAAATTTAAAAATCCACTTAGACATGAAAGATATCGACGGGCTATCGCAAATGCTTGGTGACATATTGTCTGAAACGGGACCTGCTAAAGATTTTTATCAAAAACAAGTGAATGAATTTTTTGAATCTCTAAAAAATCAAAAAGTTGATTTATCCGACACACAAATTACAGATATAAAAAGACAAATGCTTTCTCAGGCTAAAATTCAAGATAATCAAATTGAGATTAATTTATTAAAAGAATTTTTACCTGTAAAAAAAGTATTAGACATAAACACTTTGGCAGAAGTTTCTGCTTATTTAGCTAATCCAAGCTCTCTTAAAATGACTACTCTTCGTTATCCTGAATCTATATTCGTAGGTGATGCTAAAATTTTATTAAGTTATTTCCAAAAACCTTTCATAGCTCGTTCAGTATCTACTACGGCTGTTAGATTTAATAATTCAGAAACTCAAGTTCAGTTGCTAGACAGTAGTGCTTCAATGAGTTTTGATAGTTTATTGATCGCATTTGAAAAAGCAAACTGGCCGTTTTCTGTTCTACAAACAATGGGACCTGCTATTGATGAATCAATACAGAATATTAAAGTTGCAGCTGCGCGGAATACTTTAGAAGTTCTTAAGCTAGCAAAAGCCGAAGCCCCTGTGACATTAAATCACAGTGCCCTGGCTGATGCTTTAGACACTGTTGATTTTAATCTCATAGCTGGTATCACCAAAGCTGAATTGGAATCAGAACTAGAAATTATTCTAAAAATTGAGAATTTAAAGCCAATCATTGATTAACATTATGAATAGCCGCAGTAACTACGTATTAGCTAACTGCGGTTGTTTATCAGCGAATTTATTCAAATCCATTTGAACAAGAAACCACAAAAGTGGCGGAATCGCGAAAAAGAATATAAATAAAATCCAGCGGTTTATTTTTTCTGAAGATATTTTTTCGTACGCTTTAGCATACTGATAATAGGAATAGAACACGCCCAGCGGAACAAACATAAGACCAGTCCATAATCCAGGTGAAATATCTTCATCTTTTGTAATGATCTTAAATTCTTTGGCAGTTTGATAAAACCAGTAGATTGTATAAAGACCAAAAGTAAAAATAACAATCAGTACCTGCATTATCATATTTCTTTTTTTAACCATATTCATATCCTTCTTTTTTATAGCATTGCTTTGATTAAAATCATAATTGCACTGACAGCCATAACTAAAAATGTCGTGATCATACCAGCAGGGCGTGCTGGATTTAGACCGTTATTCTTAGACAGGCCATAGGCATGACTTAAGCGACTAAGAATCAGCAATGTCCCGAAAATATGGATGACTAATCGAGGATACTCATAGGTCTCAACACCCATTAGAAGTATAAGTGCTAAAGGGATGTATTCTGCAAAGTTACTGTGGGTTCTGATTCTGACGTTAAGGTCTGCATCCCCGCCGTCACCGAAAGACGTTTTTGTTTTAAACCGGCCCGCAACGACTCTTAAAGAAAGCCCTACAAAGATCAGTGAAAGAATTGCTGCATATGTTAACGTTATTCCAAACATATAGATTCCTTGTTATACAAAAGGTTACAAGTTGATGGCTAATTCACAATATTACTGTATTACAGCGATTATCTATTCACAACAGACTTAAATACAGATATAAGATCCCACGGAGACCACCATGATAGATAAAGTTCCTGAACAACCACCAAAATCATTTCGCATTGTACTTGAACTCACTAGTCGGGTTAGCCGTATGGATAATACACTCTTAACAGCTCTTAAAAGCCAAAATGAAAATTTAGATCTTAGAAATATTTCCCGTCAGGGGTTAAAAAGCCTTTTTACTGAAGGCCGTGTGCAAATCAAAGGTCAACGTGCAAGACCATCATCTGCGCTAGCTAAAGGCCTGACTTACGTCGATATTCTAGGGTTTTAGCGCCGCAAATTTGATCTCACATTGTCATGGTGGCAGTTAGTTCATTAACCTAATAGCAGCATGATGAATCTGGAAAAATATCAAATTAAAAAAGCAGAACAAATTTTAGAGAAGCCAAAATATCGAACTATGTGTTCTGCGTGCTCTCAACCTGATTTTTCCTGTTACTGTCAGCAAGTTCAACCCTTTGATTCAAAAATAAGTTTCGTTGTGTTAATTCATCCAATTGAAGCTAAACGTCGTATTGCCACGGGCCGCATGTCACATCAGTGTTTGAAAAATTCACACTTAGTCAAAGGACAAAACTATACTGAAGACACTACAGTGAATAACCTCATCATGGACAGTAACTACCATTCAGTCATTTTGTACCCAGGGCCCATTTCGAAAAATTTATCAATGCTTCAAGAAACTGAAAAGGAAAATTTATTTCCAAAAGATAAAAAACTTAGAATTTTCGTGATCGATGGAACATGGGCCACCGCCCGTAAAATGATTCGTCAAAGTGAAAACTTAAAAACACTGCCAAGAATTTGTTTTTCTCCGACGAAGCCCTCGAATTTTCGTGTGCGTAAGCAGCCCCACCCGAATTGCTATTCAACAATTGAAGCTATCCACCACACAATCGAATTGGTTGGTGAATCACAGGGGTTTTCAGTTGTAGAACGGCTTCATGATAACTTATTAAATGTTTTTGATTATATGGTCGAAAGACAACTTGGCTTTATACAAGAAACACATTTAAATATTCGAAAAGCCAGTTATCGTAGATACGGCCAACTCAAAGTCGGTTAATATTACTTATGTCATTAATGCAATGGGAAAACTATTTTAAGCCTGAAACACGCAACAGTGGATTAGCTTTATTCAAAAAAGAAAATGTATCATTAGCCCACACAGGTGACACAGAAGTTCAAGCTTTCGTAAAATCAACGTCAGTGATTAAAGTTATTTTCAAAGTTGAATCTGTCGGAAGTACGACAATACATGTTCATTGTAATTGCCCGCAGTCGTCAAAAGGACAATTTTGTAAACATATCTGGGCTACATTTCTTGTTATTAATCAGAAAAAACCAGATTTTTTAGATTCAAAATATTCATTAGAGAAGACCGCACAAATCGTTGGTGTAAAAACAGAAATTCAACAGCTCAAAAAAGAAAACTATAAACTAAAACAAGCAGATTATAGAAAAGAACATTATCAAAAGCAAAAAGAATACCAGAAACAAAAAGCCAAAGACTTTAAAAAATCAAAACACCAAACATCCGATGACAATTCTTACCCGCCAGCTATAGAATCAGCACTTAAATACTTTTTAGAAAATGGATTCACACTACGTGAATCGTTAAACGAAGAATCCATCAACACCGCTAAGAAAAAACTTTCACGTGTATTCCACCCGGATTTGGGTGGCAGTCACGATGAGATATTAGAGTTAAACAAGCAATCCGAAGTATTGCTGAAGTTTTTTAAGGCATAATTTGATATTTATTTATATCTGATATAGTCTTTTGTCAGGAGCTTCATCATATGTTTTCTATATCTACTAAGTCTCATTTAAAAAATCTTGTTTTTCCAACTCTGTTTTTTCTAATTCTATTTTCAGTGCTAAGATTAGGTTTATTCATTTGGTCTGGTGCTACGACAAATATTTTAGAAATTTTTGCCATATTCATCATTGGATTACTTTTTGATATTTCAACATTAATTTATATCATGACTCCTCTGTTTTTTTTGATCATTCTTTTTCATTCACGTAAAAATTCAGAACAATTAAATAAAAATTATAAGCGAGCGCTGACTGGTCTATTCGCATTAACAGCTATGATCATTATTTTTTCTTGTTTTTCCGAAATAACATTTTGGGCAGAATTTCATTCACGGTTTAATTTTATAGCTGTTGATTATCTTATTTATACAAATGAGGTTTTAAAAAATATTTGGGAATCTTACCACATTGGATTTGTTCTATTCGGGATTTTGATTTCAGCGCTGACAGTAGCTTTCTATTTTAAGAAAAAAATTACTGCACAAACATTATCGGGGTTTTCGCTGCGACACAGATTTATTTTATTGGCTTTGTGGACCCTCTTATCGATCGTGAATTATTTCTTATTTCCTGCCAATATTAGTGAAAAAATTTCTAACTACTCATTACAAGAAGTCTCTAAAAATGGTATTCATACATTATTTGCTGCTTACTTTGAAAACTCATTAGATTACAATCGCTTCTACAAAACCATTAATCAAGATGACGCATTTAAAAATATACGCACACAATATGAGGCCGATAACATTCTCTTAAATAAAAAAGCAAACGGAATTAGCCGCTCAATTTCTGCAAATGAGAATTTTAAAAGTTATAATGTTATTTTAGTTACAATGGAAAGTTTAAGCGCCAGATATATGCAAGCTTATGGCAATTCAACAAATATTACGCCTAACCTTGATCAATTGGCTCATGAAGGTTTATTTTTTAGTAATATTTTTTCAACTGGAACGCGAACTGTTCGCGGACTTGAGGCCTTAACATTATCTATCCCACCAACACCAGGACAATCTATCGTTCGAAGACCTAAAAATGAAAATCTCTATAATATTGGCGATTACTTAGGTGATGCAGGTTATGTGACAGATTTCTTATATGGTGGACATGGCTATTTTGATAATATGAATGAATTTTTTTCGACTAACGGTTTTAATATTTGGGACAGATCTAAATTAAAAGACACTGAAATCACGTTCACAAATGCCTGGGGAGTTTGTGATGAAGACCTTTTTAATATGTCATTGCGACAGGGTGATATTTCATTCAAAGAAAAGAAACCTTTTTTCCAATTTATTATGACAACTTCAAATCATAGGCCCTACACCTATCCCCAAAAGATTGATATCCCATCAGGTTCAGGCCGAGACGGCGCTGTTAAGTATTCTGACTATGCTATTGGTGAATTCATAAAAAATGCAAAAACGAAACCATGGTTCAAATCAACAATTTTTATTTTTATTGCGGATCACAATGCTAGCGTTTCAGGAAACACAGCAGTCCCTATTCGTGATTACCGCATACCTTTCATAATATATGCACCAGACATAGTTAAAACTCAAAAAGTAGAAAAACTAGGAAGTCAGATTGATTTTGCGCCAACATTACTAGGCCTTATGAATGCTAAATACAATTCACACTTTTTTGGCCATGATTTGATGACCACAACTGAAGAGCGTGCTTTTTTAGGAAACTACCAAACAGTGGGCTTATTAAAAGAAAATGTTTTAACTTTACTGAGCCCTAATAAAAAAGTGGAACAGTACAAAATCGACAAAGATGATAAACAAGAAATCATGACTGATTTAAATTTGAAATTAGTTGAAGAAACAATTTCTTATTACCAAACAGCCAGTTTTTTATTTACTTCTGCAGGCATGGTCGACACAGGTGACGATAAAATATTAAATTTGAAGTGACTACAACGTCGGATACGTCTTCAAAGTCTTTGGATGAATCAATTGATCTGAACCCTTGTAAAGTCTTGGCGTGCTGTAAAGACGTCTTAGGGCTTCGCCCTTTGGCATATAGTGATAACGATCAGCATATTTTTCTTTCAGCAGCTTATGAACTTTTTTAGCGTGATACGATGACATTGTTGGGAATATATGATGCTCAACATGATAACCAAAATTTAAATAAATAAACTCTAAAATTGGATGATTCGTCACCGTTAACGAATTATCTAATGGATCATTAGTTCGTGTTAACGGGTTTAAATTATGATTCGTTGATATGTAGCTCATGGCGCCGTAGTTCTGAACAAGAAACGGAATAATCGCAAGCCATAAAATATTTTGAAACCCGATCAAATATAAATAACCACTGATACCAACAACAATTAAGCCAAATTCAATACTTACGCGTTGGTGATTCATTTTTTCCCACATTTTATTTCCAAAACGCATGACCGCTTGGTTAATAATGGCTTGAAAACAAAACCAGTAGAGAAAATAAAAACGGCTCATGATCGTTCCTGAACCTGGGCTTAACTCAAAGACAAAGCGCATAAACTTACTGCGCTTGTAAATACCAATTGGTGGAAACGCATCAGGATCTTGAATTAATAATTGAGTATGTCCGTGATGAAGATAATTGTGCCAATATCTCCAGTAAGTCGGAGAAATAAAAAATAAACCAAAACCCACAAAACCGATCGCATCTTGAAAAGTCTTATTTTTAACAATCGCCCCGTGCATGGCTTCGTGAGCAAAAAAACCTAATCCCGTATTTGCTATGCCAATAATAATTCCAGCAATTAATTTTGCAAACCAAGGAAGATCCAATGTTAGAACGGCAGCAACAAGACCAACATTTAAGCTAATGTAAGCGACAGCGTAAAGAAGTCTCCACGGAGTTCGCTTCAAAATATCTTGAGGTAAATGTTTTCTAAGTTCTTTTTGATACTGGGGAATCGTAAATGGGGGTTCGTTAACAATTAACGTAGGAGCAGTGACTTGGATAGCGTCGAAATTTTGTATTTGAGTTTCGATAATTGGCCGCCTTGTTAAGAAAGTTTGGTCGATATTGTCACATTTTGACCTGAAATCAAACCTAAAATAAGCCCTTACCAAATCTTAATTATTGGTCATTTTTCGACCTAAAGCAGCAATGAATTATACGACTTAACTGGTTGAAAACACTATCGCTTGGTAGTTAGCTTAATCCATGCGACTGTTACCACATATGAAATATGATTGTATAATAATCGGCGCTGGCTTGGCTGGCTTGTCTTGTGCTCATAACTTAAGTAAAGCTGGAAAAAAAATCCTCGTTTTAGATAAAAATTCTCATGTAGGTGGGCGTTTGCAATCGATTGTTTACAACAAAACCTACATTATCGACCAAGGTTTTCAGACTGTATTGTCTTCATACGAAGAGCTTAAAAACTTAGATCTTGATCATGACTTAAAACTAAACAAATTTAATTCTGGTGCGTTGATATACGACGGAACAAATTTTAATTTACTGGCTAATCCTTTTTGTCATTTATCAGCAGTTATTCAAACTCTAAGCAACAACTCTGTTCACTTAAAAGATTACGTTTCATTATTTAAATTAACTTTTCAGTCTGCATTTAGAAATCAGTTAAAAAATAACAAACAAACAACTCATGATCTTTTAAAAAGTTTGAATTTTAGTGAGTCCTTTAATAATAACTTTTTGCGACCGTTTTTTTCAGGAGTATTTTTAGATAAAAAATTAAATTACGATTCAGATTATTTTTTATTTTTGTTCAAAAACTTTCTAATGGGTCGTGTTACTTTGCCTGAATATGGAATCCAAAGTTTACCTGAAAAAATAGCTGAACCTTTTATGAATAACGTTAAACTGAATACAGACGTTGTTTCCTGGAATTCAAAACTAGTTGTTACAAGTGACTATGAAAAAATTGAAACTGAGCAAGTCGTTTGTGCTTTTGATATTCAATCAGCAGATAGAAGGTATAACTCAGCAACGACATATTATTTTAGTGTTTCAAAATCGACAAAGTCATTATCCCATAAGTGGATCGTTTTAATACCTGAGACTTTAAATCTAAAGATTAATCATGTTGTGAATTTAAGCCAGGTTAATCCGAACTATTCCAGATCAGCAGAAGATCTTATCAGTGTATCAGTTTTGGATAGTGGCACGACAACAACTGAAGAAATTCAATCTCAATTAAGCCGAATTTTTAAAGACGCCGATTTTAAATTTGTGACAAAAACCTATGTAGCCAAAGCTTTGCCTGCATCTGACATTATAAATACTTATGCTGAAATCATTGATGATGTGATTTACTGCGGTGACCATTTGGCGAATCCATCTATTAACGGTGCATTAAAATCGGGTCGTATAGCAGCTAACTTAGTTTTAGGTAGAATGTATTATGATAACCAAAAACTTGCCTAAATTATTTTAAATCCTCACGAATCATTTTAACACCAGTAGCAGCTTCTATTTGTGCAACTAATTCGATTTCATATTCGGTAGCGATTGATACAGCACAACCCGTTCGCCCGGCACGGCCTGTGCGGCCAATACGGTGTATATAAATTTCTGTGCTTGATGGTAAATCGAAGTTAATAACAAGTTGTAAGATATCAATATCAATTCCCCTTGCAGCAACATCAGTGGCTACAAGAACTTGCAGTTTGCCAGCCCTGAATGCCAATGTTGTTGCATCACGATCTTTTTGTTTTAAATCGGCATGTAAAATTTCACAGGTCATTTTTTCAAGCTTCAAACGTTGACCTATTTCATCAACAGCTAATTTAGTCCGACAAAAAATTAAAGTGCATTTTGACGGGTGTTTTTTCAAAATGTGAATTAATTTTTCCATTTTTTGTGGCTTTTCAGCCCAATAAACAAATTGTTCAATTAGTAATTT
The DNA here is from genome assembly GCA_043747495.1 of Bdellovibrio sp. Taxonomy (GTDB): domain Bacteria; phylum Bdellovibrionota; class Bdellovibrionia; order Bdellovibrionales; family Bdellovibrionaceae; genus Pseudobdellovibrio. Next base: position 10,492 of record JAYTPA010000124.1, on the reverse strand, counting down.
ATTATTTTCAGTTTCTTTGATCGTAATTCGTTCAGGATTATTTTGATATTTTTGACTCAAATCATTCATGACTTCAGGAAAAGTGGCTGAGAAAAAAACACTTTGTCTGTTTTTAGGTAACGAATCCATAATAGATGTGATCTCTTCTGTGAATGCCTCATCTAACAACCGATCAGCTTCATCTAAAACAATCATTTTAATATTTTGTGTTTTGAAACTTCGATTTTTAAAGTGCTCCAATGTTCGCCCTGGTGTTCCTACGATTAAGTGTACTCCGTCAGCTAAAGAACTGGTTTGTTCAGCCATGGGTCTGCCACCGATCAGCTGAGCTATTTTAAAATCACGTATGTGTTTTGAAAATAATTGGGCTTGCTTTAAAACCTGGTCACAAAGTTCACGTGTCGGACACAAAATCAAAGCCTGTGGCTGACGATTTTTAATATCTATTTTTTGCAAAACCGGGATCACAAAAGCAGCGGTCTTGCCACTGCCCGTTTTTGACTGTCCGATTAAATCACGACCTGCCAGTAGCACAGGAATACACTGCGCTTGCACATCAGCCATTTCTGTAAAACCAATTTCAGAAATAACCTGTATAATTTCTTTTGATAAATTAAGGTCTTGAAATAATTTAATACGTTTATCCTCTTATGGCCACTGGTGTGGAACTCGGACTAAGTTTTTCGTATCGTAGCCAATTTTATCTAGCTGCTTAATCGCTTCTTCAACTGTAGCTTCTGGATTTTTCCAATCGCGTGCCATAATCCATAAGTATTTTTGATCGGGAACACCTATTGCTGTCCATCGATAATTTTCGTCTAGTGCAACTATGAGATAATCAAATTTAAGTGGCCAAAATGGTGAAACTTTCCAATGAGAATTCGTTGAATGATCATAAATCCATGCTTTTTGTGGGAAAGATTTTTTTGGACCATTGAATGCGCCTTTGTTGTAGTTGAAATCGACATCGATACGGTCTTTTTCTTTATTCCAGGTGTATGTTTCCAGACCGTTGTGAACATCCTTTTCAAAATATGTAAATCGCCCAGCCAGAACATACCAGTCACCCATAAACTTATTAATATCTACACTTTTAACTGTTTTCATATTTCCGCCCGTAGTGCTGCATCCAACAGCTGTAAGAATCAAGATTAAAATTAAACTTAGCTTCATGTCGTTTCTCCTTTGTAGCTTAATTTTGTTTAAATCAGTACTCTATTTCAAGCCAAATTTATCAGATATTAGAATTGTTTCTTTCTCTTAAAATTTGTACTGCATCTGAAATTACTTTAAGTTTTTGTTCTGCAATGACCGCTGTTGAAATTGGATTATCTGCAAATGTTGCAAAACCACAATCTGGGCAAAACAAAACTCTTTCTGCACCAAACAATGAAATAGCATGAGATCCTTTGGCTACAATTTCATCCACACTTTCAATGCGAGCATGTTTTTGGTTACAGACACCAACTGCAATTCTTATATGGTCTGGAATTTTTTTTAAAATATCCATTTCACCTGAGCGAGGAGTACACAATTCAAGAAGCAAAATTCCAACATTTAACTTTGCAAGTGTTGGTGTTAAACTCTCATAACTTCCACTTAAAGCAACAGATTCATCTGTGGACCAGTTTCCTCTACACATATGAAGTGCAATTCTTTCTTGAGGAAAGCCTTTTGTTACGGAATTAATAAGATCACGTGCAAACGCTAACTCAATTTCTGGTTTTTCTTTTTCACCTAATGCTCCGCACATAAAGCTGCGCTTATTTGTGCCACCTGAAAAAACGACCTCGGACAGAACAGGCTCATCAAGCTGAACAAGTGCAACACCGGCTGCCAGCAAACAAGCTATTTCTTCCCTAAGAATGCGAATGATATCAGTTGCAAGATGTTCTCGCGTTTTATAGGTGCGGTCAGAAACACACTCTAACCACATTGTTCTAGTCAAAAGATATGGTCCAGGAAGTGCAACCTTAGTCGGCTTGTCAGTCAGTGTTTTTAAAAATGTATGTTCGTGGACTGCGAGCGGCTTACTTCTGCCAAGCGGACCAAAAACAGCAGGATGCCTGACGTCACTTGCTGGTATATCTAAAGCACGCAACTCACGTTCGAATTCTTCAGGGTCATCAACTAATGGCAACAGATCTGTTAAAGGAATAAGTTGGCAATTATCTAAAATACCTCCGACAAAACTTGCATAACTGTCTCGGCGTTGTTCTCCGTCAGTAACAACATCCACGCCAGCACGTAGCTGTGCGGCTACAGCAAGTCTAACAGCATCATCAGCTGTCGCTTGAAAAGTCTGCTCGTCGATTTTTTTTTCCATACTATTGTGAATAGCATCTAGCATCCAGCGAGGCCTTGGCCAGCTGCCAACTCCCATAACTGAAAGTGGTGCAATAAGTGGTGCTGACACAGGACGAGGAAGTGGATCCAAAATATTAACTGGCGTCACATTCTGTGATACTTGATTTATATAAATTTTAGTTTCTGAAGACGTTGCTCTGTCAGAAAGTTTTCCTTTTGTGACAAGATAACTGAACTGATTTTTATTTTTTACAATAGAAACTAATTCATTTTCAGTCATTCGGCACCAAGCGGGAAGGTCTTCTTTAACTGAAATGTCTGTTGAAAGAATTTCTAGCAACTGCCCGCGCTCTAAAGGATCGATGTACTTTCGAATCAGTAACAGCAACCCATTTCCGCAATCAAGATCTCCACCATCAAAGCTAACATCAGATTTAAGTAGATGCTTTTCAATTGGCTGCATTTTATTAGTAGCTAACTGAAGCTGTGCCTGATGACATAAATTCAACTAAAGAGGCACCACCTACAATTGTCATACCCTTAGGAAGGTTGTTCTCATCAAGTTTGCGTTTTTTAAAGCAAGGCGAGCAAACAAAAATCTTTCCTCCTGCATTTATAAAGTTTGTCATTAGATCTCTTAACGGAGAAAAACCTTCTTCGTGAATATCATCTGCATAGCCTTGCTGAGCAAGATAAGCACCTTCAATGCTTAAAAAAACGAGCACTTCTCTGTTTGAAGCTACAGCTGCATTTGCGATGACAAAAGCAACAGTTGCCTTGTCTGTGTTATCTTTTCCACATGTTAAACTGACACAAAATTTTTCTACCATAAGGCCTCCATTTACTGTTCGTTAATAATTAGATTTAATCCAATATGAGTGCATAACAGGATCTGTATGAAGAAGTTCATTTTTCGTCATTCTGCACCAGGCAGGTATGTCATAGGGCGCACCAGGGTCAGTAGCAATAATCTTAAATATTTTTCCAGGCGATAATCTTAACTTAATTCTCAAATCAAGAACAAGCTCTCCACATCCCATATCCTTAGCGTCCCACTCTTCATCAAAACTTGCTTTAGTATCCATGATCTCTTTCTAGGGGTTTTTTCGCTTGGTAATATGATCAAATTCTTTTGTAACCCGTCAACCCTTTATGTGTAAGCAGTAGCGCTAAAACAAGACAATGTGCTAGGAGCTGCAAAACCCTGATGGACCAAGCATTTCTACATTCAGCCTAGGCCATTTTATTGAAGCAACATTACTTCTAGCTCTGGTGGTAGGAAAAATTTGGTGGAGAGACTTTTCCTTACCGTAAACCTAATAGTTTCAAGGATTTAGTTTTAAATAAAATACAAATAAAGGCAATATCAGATACTTCAATACAATTTAAGCTTTTCACATGCAGATTTCATTTTTAGTTGGCAAGCCTGTGCGAAGGTATCTTTTGCCCTTGTGAAATCACCTTTCAAATATAACGTCACAGCAACATCTACTAAACATAGGAGATCATTCGCTTTAATTTGCAAACAGCGCATTCCATAAAAAAGCTTATCTTCTGTTGTACCGGATCTGATATTAGCAAGTCGTCTGTTGCAATAAACTGATTCAGGAATAGCGCTCACACAGTCTTTAAGCACTTCGTGCGCCTCATCCCATTTTTCGTCGTCTTGTAGAAACATAACTTTAGCTTCAAAAACTTTTTCGTGTCTTGAATCTAATTTTTCCATATCAATAAACAAATTGAGATCCAAACAAATAAATCTGCAAAGGGTTAAACTTTTGCTTTATAGCTTCTAAGATTATTTGTATTTTTTGATCTGATTTTTCTATCAACGAAATCTCCGTTACTAGCCAGAAAAATTTGGTAGGGAGATCCACTTCACCCTACTTAACAATGATTACAACAACTTAGAGATTTGACAACTACAGACAGCTACTTATTCTTTATGGCTATCTATATTATTATACTTAATCATCGTCGACGCGCCCTTGTAACCCAGAAAAAAAGGAAATATGGCGTAAGGATAAACAGCATTTTTTCCGGTCAAAATCGGATATATTAGCCATATAACACCTCCAGCCATCAGTAACACTGGAAAAATTAACTGAACTACGGATGGAAATTTGTATAATTTTGCAACTAAGATCTGATCTAAATTGGGATTGCGTTTGCCTATATTCCGCAACCAATAATTTTGAGTCGCAGTCGTTAAATGAAATTTGTCTTTTACAAGCTGTTTTAGAGGTAAAGAAATTATAAAAATACTTATCGCCCACACAACAACGAATAGATACACCATAGGCCCTGAGTATTTATCCTCAGTGGGAAAGAAAAAATACTCCAGTTCCGGCAAGAAACAAAAAAGTATTCCGAATAAAATGGGCTCAAAAAAACTTAGATACTGCGGGAGCTTTAACACACAAATCCTAACCACAAATTGTAGGTCGACGTGACTTTTCTATATCTAACATTCGTTTCGCTACTCTGTTTATAATAATACAAGAAATCACAAGAACACTTCCGAATAACCACCAGCTTATATTATGCGCTTCAATGCATTTTGAAACTGTACAGTTTTTAACATCGAAAGCCTTTCCACTATACGAAAAAGCTGATAATCCAATAGGACCCAATATGAATGTTGCATAGTAGCACTTTTTTATGTCTAAAATACTCGATCCGAAACTTTTCAACTCCAGCATTTTATTGCTCTCGTATTTCTTGAGATAATATATTGATGCAATTGCCATGAAGACAAATACCAAATTAACTAATAACGCTACTACATCTCCAGCGATCATTGGCTAACTTCGGCCCTTAGCCGCAACAGGAACCAAAGACGCAAACCGTTCGCGTACTTCTTTGTATTCAGGCTCTGCCTCGTAACCATTCGGATAAAGTACAACGTCAGGACTTAACCCCATAAAAGCAGCAAGCTTTAAAGCTATACGGGGGCCAACCTCACGACGATTCTTTTCTATAGCGGAAAAGTTAGCTTGTGAAATCTTACAGGCATGAGCCATATCATCTTGTTTAATACCAAAATTAGCACGGAAGGCCTTAATGAGGTCGCCTGTTGTTTTTGCAGCCTTGAAAATATCGATCGGTTTTTTAGTTATCTTCTTCATTTCTTACGACCTTTCTTATAATCATGTTCATCTGTAATTCGAGCGATTTTAATTACTACTTTTTTATCAACAATGCGATAAATGATTCTGCCACGACTTGAAAATGCCGAAGATCTGTAGCCTTGCCACTCACCATGCAAGACATGATCAGCCCACTTAAAATCTCCACGAATAGATTCTGGACCGTGAGCAGAAATCTGTTGAATCCAAGCATGAATAATAGCCTGATCTTCAACGGTCAGTTTTTTAGATTTAATAAGAGCAGTAACTTCTTTTTCTACTGCTGAGCTTTCAAATTCAACTGACCACATATATATCCATTATGACATATCATTTTTGATATGTCAATGATGACTGCTAAATGTGGTTCAATGCGAGATTTTTAATTTTAAAATTACTTAATGATATCATATACTTACATGTGACAATTGAAAAATGGTAGGGGCGCAGGGACTTGAACCCCGGATCCTCCGGTTATGAGCCGGATGCTTTAACCAACTAAGCTACACCCCCACCGGATGATTTGGTTAAATTAATTTATAAAACATTATCAAAACACCAAAACTAGTACAACGAAGTACTAGCTATCAACAAACGTTTTTAGTTTGTTCGACCGACTTGGGTGTCTTAATTTGCGTAAAGCTTTTGCTTCAATCTGACGAATACGTTCACGTGTTACGTTGAAATCTTGCCCTACTTCTTCCAAAGTATGATCCGATTCTTCCCCGATACCAAAACGCATACGTAAAACTTTTTCTTCACGTGGAGTCAACGTCGACAACACACGGCGTGTTTGTTCTGCTAAATTGATATTCACAATCGCTTCCGCGGGATTGATCACTTTTTTATCTTCGATAAAATCACCTAAGTGCGAATCTTCTTCTTCACCCACTGGCGTTTCTAAACTGATCGGCTCTTTAGCAATTTTTAAAACTTTACGAACTTTATCAACAGGCATATCCATGCGATCTGCGATTTCTTCAGGAGTGGCCTCGCGACCTAATTCCTGAATCAACATACGTTGAGTTCTAACAAGCTTGTTAATCGTTTCGATCATGTGCACTGGAATACGAATTGTACGGGCTTGATCGGCAATAGCGCGTGTGATTGCTTGACGGATCCACCATGTCGCATAAGTTGAAAACTTATAACCACGGCGATATTCGAACTTATCAACGGCTTTCATTAAGCCAATGTTACCTTCTTGAATTAAATCCAAAAATTGTAGACCACGGTTTGTGTATTTTTTAGCAATCGAAACCACAAGACGTAAATTCGCTTCAACTAATTCAGATTTCGCAAGATCCGCTTCGCGCTCACCTTTCCAGATGGCTGTGTACGTTTCTTGAATCCATCGGAAATTCATTTCAGTATCGAAATGTAAACGTTTTAAACGAACTTCAGCTTCTTGTGCTTGTAAAGCATAAGTTCTGAAACGACCGTAACTTAAACCTGTGTCACGAGTCATTTTTGTTAATTCTTTTTCGTTCGATTCAATGACTTTTAGTTTTTCTAATAAAGTAGCAACGTCTTTTGAAAACGTTTTTTCCATGCCATCTTTGATTCTTTTACGAAGCGACGCCATACGGTTCACTAAGTTTTTAAATTTAATCACAACACGGTTGATTGTTTTACGATTGAAATTGATCGATTCAAAATTCGCCATTAATTTTTCATTAAATCCACGAACTTCTTCTGTTAGTTTAATTTTTAAATCAGGCTTTATAGTTTCGTCACGTAATTGTGTGAATGCTTTTTCTGTGTCGTGTTGATACTGAGTCACAATACCAATTAGTTGATGAATTTTTTCGATGTATTCTTTTTCATCATACTGTGTGTCTTCGTCTTCAAGGCCGCGGAAGATCGATTTAACTTTGATCCGACCTTGATCTAAACGTTTACCTAAATTGATAATTTCGTAAGTTCCTAATGGTGACATTAACATCGCGCGAACGATTTCACGTTCACCTTTTTCAATACGACGAGCAATTTCAACTTCACCTTCGCGGGTTAATAAAGAAACTGATCCCATTTTTCTTAAATATAAACGGACTGGATCGCTACCTTTGACGTCTTCAGCTTCCGCTTTTTCTTCAGCATCTACTTCTTCATCATCAGTGGCTTCAGATAAAAATTCTTCTTTTTCATCAGCACGGGCTTGTTCAGTGTGTTCAGTGATGACCACACCGTTAGCTTCTAACGTATGCATTAAGCCATCTAAAACTGTTGATGCAATAATTTCTAATGGAAGAGATTCATTGATCTCTTCGATCGTTAAGCGCCCTTTTTCTTTGGCGATTTTAATCAGCTTTAAAACTTCTTCTTTTGCTAGAACTTCTTGTTCCACAATCGTTAAAGTTTTTGCTTCGTTTCTTTCGTTTTGATTACTGCTCATTGAACCCCACTGGTATTTTGCTTCGATTATTAATAAAAAATTAAAACTATTTTTTTAAAGAGAGTCTGTTTTTATGAAGTTCAGCAAACTGTCGCAATTTATTTTCGTTTTCTAATTGCGTTGGTAAACTGGTTTTCATATCTTGCGCCATTATTTTTGACTGCTCTTTAATTTTTTCCTGCTGGATACGATGGATTAAATCTGAAATAAATTTACGCTCTTTTTCTTCGTCAAATTCAGACATTTCAGCAATGTCTAATTTTGTATTTTGAAAAAGTAACTCTGGTTTATCAATCTTATCAATCAGCAGACTGACAAACTTATCAAAACGATTGGCATCTTGTCTATAGACTTGCTCAGCATTTTCGAAAATTTGTTTGATACCTAAGTGTTTGATTTGGCTTAATAATTGCTTAAAGTCCAAAGGCTCTTGTTGTTCTAAAATCATGACCAGATTGGCACGACTCTTGAGTACGTTTTGCAAAAGCATCAATTCAACTTTAGGCGCATCTGAGATCTTTATTTTTTGTGATTCAGCATTTTCTGCTAACAGAACAGGATGATTTGCGCTGTTAACCGCTGGTATTTGGCTTTTTGCAGCTTGGTTTTGTGAGTTATAAGACGGCTGACTACGACCCGTAGCATTACCAGTCAGTGCAGATCTCAACCATTCTTTGGTGACGCCCATGATCTGACAGACGTCATCAGCGTATAAACTTTTCAGTCTAGAATCAGTGATCGCATCAAAAAGTGGTCTTAATTTATCAGAAAGCTTCACTTTTTGCGAAGGCTCTCCCCGATAACCTTGCATCCAAGTTTTTAAAATAACTTTGAATAAGTCAGGACTTGTTTGAATTTTTTCGCGTAAGGCCTCAACACCGAACTTGTGAATAAATTCGTCGGGATCTTTCGCTTCGGTTAGTGTTAACCCACGCGGAAATAATCCTTGGGAAAGTAAAATAGGTAAACTGCGTTCTGCGGCCATTTGCCCTGCTTCGTCTCCGTCAAATAAAACAACAACGTTTGTGGTCAGACGTTTGACAAGTTTTGCATGGTCCGCGGTTAATGCTGTTCCCATAGTGGCCACAGCATTTTTTAACCCGGCCTGAAACAAAGAAACTAAATCCATGTAGCCTTCAACAACTAAAACCACATCTTCAGTGCGAATATGTTTAGCCGTTTGCGCTAAACCATAAAGAACTTTTCCCTTGTGGAAAACAATTGATTCTGGAGAATTTAAATATTTAGGTTCGCCCTGTTCGTGAATACGACCACCAAAAGCAATCACATCCCCACTGGGTGAATGAATCGGAAACATCAAACGATCACGAAATAAATCGAAGTGCCCATTACCTTCGTTACGTTTTTTGACAAGTTTGGCTTCTTCGGCAATTTCTAAAGAAATATTATTTTTTTGCAAATGTAAACTGAGGGCTTCCCATTCGTTAGGGGCATAACCAATTTGAAATTCTTCAAGTGTTTCGGCATTCAATTTTCTTTTTAATACATATTGTTTAATAGGCTGATCATTGGCTGAACGTTTTAACATTTCACGAAAAAAATCCGCAGCGATTCTGTTGGATTTTAAAATTTTCTTTTTATGTTCATGAACTTGACTGACTTGATCTGAATTGTCTCTGGTCATTTCAGGTACTGGAATACCTGCCCGGTCAGCTAAATATTCTAAAGCTTCGGGAAAGTTCATCCCATTGTAATCACGTAAAAATGAAATGATGTTGCCGCTTTTTTTACAACCGAAACAGTGATAAACTTGTTTAGCATCACTGACAGAAAAGCTGGCTGTTTTTTCTTGATGATCTGGGAACGGACATCGCCCCATGTGACCACGGCCACTGGATTTTAATTGCGTGTACTGGGCGATAATGTCCACAACATTCGACGACTCAATGACTTTGTCGATAAAATCTTGTGGATATCCCAAATTGACCCCTGATAGATTTAATAATTACACAGATAATTTTGCTACTGATTAAGTAGAAAGCTTCGCTTTAATAACTTCACTTAACGTGCGTCCGTCAGCTGAACCTGCAGTTCTGGCTTGGACTTCTTTCATGACAGTACCCATATCTTTAATGGTTTTAGCACCAGTCGCAGCAATCACTTCTGTGACGACAGCTTCGATTTGCTCTTTAGTCATTTGTGCTGGCAAGTAAACTTCCATCACTTTTAATTCTGCAGCTTCTTGATCGACTAGATCTTTACGGCCTGCATTTTGAAATTGTTCAATTGATTCTTTACGTTGTTTAATTAATTTTTTAACAACTGCCATGACGTCATTAGCAGTGATGGGTTCTGGTCGACTATCGATTTCTTTGTTTTTAATCGCTGATTGTAAAAAGCGAAGAGTGTTTAATTTTACAGAATCTTTTGCGATCATTGCGGCTTTGATATCCGCTAATATTTTTTCTCTGAGTTCCATATCGGTGACCTCTTAATTATTAACATTGTGCTTAACGTTTTATTTAATTAACAAATCATAAAGTAAACCCCTAGATGATAAATCACCTAAGGGTTAAAATGTTGAAATATCAACTAATCACGGTCTCTGAATCCACCACGCGTTTTTTTAGTTGCGCGTTTACGGGCAGCGATAGATTTTTTCTTATCAGATACACTTGGTTTTTCGAAGTGCTCTCTTTTT
>JAYTPA010000123.1:0-1995 GCA_043747495.1 Bdellovibrio sp. | reverse complement strand
AAGATGAGTTTTGACTGTGGTTTGTCAATTATGAGATTCTAATTTCTATGAAATTTGTAAAAGAACTTAAAAGAACACATTATTGCGGTCATTTAAACAGTACACATGTCGGCCAAAAAGTCGTCCTTATGGGATGGGTCAATACACGCCGAGATCACGGAAGCCTTATATTTATCGATTTACGTGATCGTGAAGGAATTCTGCAAGTTGTTCTAGATCCAAACAAAGCTGAAACAGCAACATCAAAAGAGTTCCGCGGAGAATTCGTGGTGGCTATTGAAGGCGTTGTCCGTCAAAGACCAGACGGTATGAAAAATTCAAAAATTAAAACTGGTGAAATCGAAATTGAAGCTGTTCGTTGCGAAGTTTTAAATCAAGCTGCAACACCGCCATTTCAAGTTGATGATGAAAATGTAAATGAAGTTTTACGATTAAAATATCGCTATCTTGATTTACGTTCGCCACGATTACAAAACCATTTAATAACTCGTCATAAAGTGGCGCAATTAGTGCGTCAGTTTTTAACAAAAGAAAATTTCATTGAAGTTGAAACGCCGATTCTTTTTAAATCTACACCAGAAGGTGCCAGGGATTATTTAGTTCCATCACGAGTCAACCCAGGAAATTTTTATGCTTTGCCACAGTCGCCTCAGATTCTTAAACAGTTATTAATGGTTGCTGGTTACGACCGCTATTTTCAAATAGCGCGTTGTTTCCGTGATGAAGATTTGAGAGCTGATCGTCAGCCTGAATTTTCACAAATCGATATTGAAATGTCCTTTGTCGATGTGGAAGACATTTTAGAGATGAACGAAAAAATGGTACGCCTTATTTGGAAAGAAATTAAAAATATGGATGTGCCGAAGATTCAACGCATGTCATATCAAGAAGCTATGGATCGCTACGGGTCTGATAAGCCGGACACGCGTTTTGGTGTGGAAGTTCAAGATCTTTCTAAAATTTTACAAAATTCAGGATTTAAAGTTTTTGACGATGCCCTACAACGTGGCGGTGTAGTTCGAGGTTTATGTATTCCAACTGGTGGAACGTTCACTCGTGGTCAATTCGATAAATTAACTGAAGTGGCTAAGAAAAACGGTGCTAAAGGTTTAGTTTGGATGAAAAAAGATGCGGATGGAACAATTCAATCACCGATTTCTAAATTTTTTACTCCAGAAAAATTACAAGAAATCTTTAAAACCTTAGGTTGTACAGATAAAGACTGTGGTTTGATTGTTGCTGATGATTATGATCCAGCTTGTTCTGCGCTTTCGGCGTTACGTTTACAATTAGGTCGTGAATTAAAATTAATTGATTTTAATAAATATAATTTCTTATGGGTCATTGATTTCCCGTTACTAGAATACTCACCAAACGATAAGCGTTGGGTTTCAAGGCATCATCCGTTCACATCACCAACGGATGAATATTTTGATGATATGATCAAGAACAATGAAAAAGCTTATCCACATATGTTAGCTAAAGCTTACGATTTAGTTTGTAACGGTTATGAAATGGGTGGTGGATCAATTCGTATTTACAGAAATGAAATTCAGCAAGCTATTTTTAGATTGCTAGGTTTAACAGAAGAAGAAGCAAAAAATAAGTTTGGCTTTTTTCTAGAGGCCTTGAAATATGGAACACCTCCGCATGGTGGTATTGCTTGGGGTATGGATCGTTTGGTGATGTTGCTTACGCAAACTGAAGCCATTCGTGAAGTCATTGCATTTCCTAAGACAGCACAAGCTACATGTTTGATGTCTGATTGTCCAAGTGAAGTCAGTCGTGATCAATTGACAGAAGTCGGCATCAAGTTAAATGTGACGACGTCGACTAAACCTACAGACGCTGCAAAGTAAATCCATGACTTTCAACGGAAGTGATCTCAAAAAGACCTTCAAGTCTGCGTCCTTCCGTTGTTTTATGAACGACAATTATATTTTGTACAGTTAATTGAATTAATTTTCGAATCGATTCGATTGACCACTGAGGGGC
>JAYTPA010000122.1:0-1133 GCA_043747495.1 Bdellovibrio sp. | reverse complement strand
TTGTAGACAGTTTTTTAGGAAAGCCAAAAGCAGTTTATATTGAGAACAGCGAATCCCTTCAAATTAAAAAAAATCAAATTTTTGAAAAGGGGTTCGTTCTAAAAACAACTGGTGTTGATTTAGTTAAATTGAAAATGGGACAAGATTTTTACATCACTGTTTTTCCAGATTCTGAAATAAAGGTTTTGGGGTTTGAACTTGAAAACAATGGTTACGACATTCACGAAGTGATTTTTGTGCGAGGTCAATTTTTAGTTAAAAATAGTTCTAACATTGAATTAGAACAACAAATTAAATACAGTTCTGAATTTTTTAGTTGGATCAGTTCTGGAAAAAGTATTATTAAAAATTTTTATATTGATCTTAATTTACAAACTGGCAAAGCCGCATTTTGCGCTGGCGAAGTTGAAATGAAAATTCAATTATTTGATCATGAAATTCAACAGATCTTAATGCCTTATGAAGGCATTCATTTTCATGGGGTTTCTGATAACGGAAGTCTCATGTTTGATCATTTGCTTGAAGGCCGAAAATCGCCTAAAGGCAAATGGCAGGAAAAATATATATGTGATTTTAATCAAATTCTAAAAAAAGCTCAAAGCCTAGAAAAACAAGAGTTATCATTAGTTAAAAAAGCGGTTCAAACCAAAAAGCAATTTCTTAAAAAACAAAAAATAGAATACGACAGATCCCTATGTCATAAGCCTAATGGACAGCATAATCAGTGTCATTGGAAGACAGAAAAATCTGATTGTGTACGATATCGTTGTAATGGTGAAGGTCAGTGGGCGGAAAAATTCATCCTGCCAACGTCTCAGAAGAAAACATGTGCTGAGCGCGCAGCCACAAAAACAGCGGTCGCAAATTGTGATTATTAATCAGTCCTGTTAGCATTTTACGTCACCAGGCGGCGAAATCAAATCAATCCCATCTGAAGCTCAATCTCAGAATGAGACAAGACTTAAAAATAACAAAAGATTTTAAGGGGTTAGCACGTAGACCAGCTTTTTTAAATTTAGGCACAAAGTTTGTATTAACTATTTATAAGAGAACCTGATTTAAATGGCTCTTTAAGGATGGTTATATGAAAGCAACAAAACTATTAACAATCGCATTAGCACTTTCGGTGATCT
>JAYTPA010000121.1:0-2441 GCA_043747495.1 Bdellovibrio sp. | reverse complement strand
CAGTTTGAGATATTTCTAAGTTTGTTAATTGGGCTTGTCCAGAAGGATGATCAATAACGACTTCATTGATCTTTAAGTCGTTATTATTTATTTGGGTTTGAATAGTCGCATTACCTAGCTTGATATAATCAACTTGAGTATTTTCTGTTTCTAAAGTCATTTGACCAGAGTTTTTATTAAGGCCGGTGGATTTAAGCTCCCCAGAGAATTTAATTTTACCACTCAGTTGTGGAATTCTTTTTTCTGTATCGATAAAAAGCGGCAAAAACGGTTTGATATCAGTGATCTGTAGTAAACCAGAAGCTTTTGCTGTGAACTGCGGATTGGTGATGATGCTTCTGAGCGAAGTTGACTGAGCCTGTAGTTTAATCGATGAGGACTCGGTTTTAATTGTCAGTTCTTTAATGGCGAACGCATTTTTCTGCAAACTGAGGTCAATAGCAGATTGTATACTGTATTGGTGTTGGTCGTTTTCAAAAACAATACCCAATTTTTTAGTTTGTAGTGATATTGAGTTTTGATTTTGGGTTGCAATAATCCAGGGACTTTGAAACCGCATACGCATTTTTAAATCAGCATCTTTGTATAAGACATTCGAATCCCTGAGAATAATTTTTTTTAACGGCAGTTGCGGTAAAAACTTAAATAATCCTGTCAGATCAATTTCTTTATTCGTTTGTTCATTTGTTTTAAAAAGCTCTGACCTGACTTCCCCTTGTAGGCGATTAATTTCAACAAAAGACAAACTGATTTGACCAATAATTAAATCAAAGGGATTAACTTGTAGGCGAATTAAGTCACTAGTTAGTGTTGAGGATTCATCTTTTCTGGATTGGAGAGAAACATTTTTGAGTAGAAGTTGCAATTTAAGCAGTGATATATCAAAATTTTCTACTTTAACGATAACATGATTTTGTTTTTTGTTAATGAGTGGAAATTGTTGTTGTAATGTTTTTATCACAAACGGCTTGGCCGCATAAATCCAAATTAAGGAAACTAAAACAATCAGTAGGGCTGGTGAACCCATCAACGTCAGTCGTGTTGATTTTTTCATGAGGTTTTCCAGTCTTGCAGTAACGCTTCTGAAGATCTGTAGAAAGGAACCATTTGCTGAACGTTTTCTAAAAGTTTAATGGCCATGTCTTTTTGGCCAAGTCCGTGTAAAGCTATGGCTTTTAAGTAAGCCACGCCGAAAGCTAATTCATGATTATCAGAACCTTCCTCTTCAAGATTTTCTAATAGCTTAAGTAGATCTAGAAATCGTCCGGCTTCGGAAAGTGCTTCGGCTTTTAACCAATTACGTGCATTCGTATTGGGAGCTAGATCTAAAATTTTTAAACAGCTTTCAAAAAGTTCAAATTGAAAAGCCAGTATGGCCAAATTATAAAGCTGATCGGGATGGGTTTTGAAAATTTCATCTGAGACTTTTAAAATGTTTTTTTCAAAGTCTTCAATAAAATCTTTATTCTCAGAAGTTTTTTGAAAACCACTTTTAGGTCGAGTCAAAGTTTTTCGTGAAATAACCCGGTTAAGTATTTCATCAGCTTTTTTTTCTAAGTGCGCTTGTTTAAGAAGGCCAACTTCTAAATCCTGGGGATATAGTTTTGTCAGTTGTTGTAAAACCAATTCTTCTTGATCAATCAATTGATGCTGACGGTAGTGATTGAGCTGTTCAATCAGTTTGTTTTTTTTACCAAGACGATCTTGCAAATAGTTTTTTTGAATTTCGGTTTTCTCACGTGCGACTTTGGTTGAAAAAGTTTGAACCAGCTGACTTTGCAAAGATGAATTTTCAAAATCTTGCTTTTGTATAATAGCTTCTGCAACATCGATAATTTCATCAGTCAGGTATTGATCAATCTGAAATGAGGATTCGATGAGAAAGCCAACTGGAAATAAATTGATTTTTTCACGTGTCACACAGTTAATTAAAAAATCTTTAAGTAAATCAAAATGACCGCTGGCTATTAAGAAATGACAAAGCCCTTCAACTTCCGAAGGACTTAAAACTTCATTTTTTTCGTATTTAGCGATAAGTTCTCTACTGACGTATTCTACCGAAGCGCCTTCTTGAAATAAACTATGAATTTCAATTTCAAGACTGTTCGTTCCTGCCAATGTTAATTCCTATGATTTAGCCTAATTATTTTTGGTTCACGCGTTCAACATACACACTGTTTTGTGTGTCAATTCTTAACAGGTCGCCTTCACTGATATGTAATGGCACGTTCACAACTAAACCTGTTTCCATTGTTGCTGGCTTAGTCGCTCCAGTAACACGGTCGCCTTTAACTCCAGGATCAGTGCTTGCAACACGCATATTTACGGCCTTTGGAACATCGACGAGGACTGGTTTATCGTTGTAGATCGTTAGAACAACTTGTAAATTTTCAGTCAGAAAATCTTTAGATTCGCCAACTTCATGTTCCATCATCATAATT
>JAYTPA010000120.1:0-49589 GCA_043747495.1 Bdellovibrio sp. | reverse complement strand
GTACCCAATATGGAACTAAACTTTTAATTCAGTACCTTGCCAAGATTCAAATCGTTGCGGTCATGCAGCTACAAAAAATAAGACGATAGTGCTTGTATTCAAATGCATATGGACGCTCTTGTAAAGACAAGGAAGGTATTTGAAATTCTTCGAATGCTTTACTAAATAGATATGTCCAAAGGAATTTAGTGTTAATCAGTAAAAAGTTTTTAGTTTTAAGCGCTATCGTGATCGTAAATACAATGTTCTTCGCGTGCTCTGCAAATGTTAAAAAAGCAGATATCACCAACACCGCCAATCTACAAGAAGAAATCGCAAGATTAAATAGTGATTTAGCAACAGCCACTACACAAAATGTAGATGTTTTAGCTGCTAGTGAATTCGCAGACAGCGTAAAATGGTTAGCTGTTGCAAAAAATGACCAAGCTGATAATGAAAAACAAGAAAAAATTCTTGATGATGTTCGCACCGGTCGTGGCTTTTTAGAAAAAGCTTATGAAGTTTCAGCAAATCGTGCAGAAAAAGCACTTGGTCTTTTTGAAGCTAGGCAAGCAGCACTTAATGCTGGCGCCGTAAAATATCCAGAACTCAGTAGTGATCTTAAAAAATTAGATAAAGATGTTAGTTCTGAAGCAGCAGACCTTGCTAAATTAGATTCTAAAAAAATCTCTTCTTTACAAGAACGCTATGTCACACTTGAAAGACGAGCGACAATTTTAACTCGCTTGGGAACAACACAAGCTAAGTTTAATGGCCTACAAAAAAACGGTGCAGTTAAACGGGCACCATTAACTTATAGAAAAGCTGAACTTTCACTTAAAAATGGTGAATCTGTCATTTCTGCGAATGTTAGAAATCCACAGGGTTACAAAACCGCTGTCGAAACAGCAGCAACTGATACAGCACTTTTAAATGAAGTGATGATGACAATCAAACAAAACGGTAAAAACTTACCTGAAGCTGCCGCTTTGAAAATGGTTTCTCAAAATAGAAAAATTGAAGGATTAAATACAGATCTTTCTGCTTCTAATGCTGAAAGTGCCGCTAGCAAAGCAAAATTGAATGCAGAAAATAAAACATTAACAAATGATTTAAAAGATAAAGAGCAAAATCTTAATGCTGCTAACATGAGTGTTGAAACTCAGCGCGCTATAGAAAATGCTCGTACACAGTTTTCTTCTGATGAAGCAGAGGCTTATCAAGTCGGTCAAAATCTTTTAATCCGTTTGAAAAAAGTGAATTTTGCAAGCGGTCGATCAGAACTTCCTAGTGCGTCTTTAGATTTACTTGCCAAAGTTTCAGCAGTTGCAAAATCAATGAATGCATCTGAAATGAAAATCGAAGGGCACACTGATTCTGTTGGATCAGAAAGCCAAAATAAAATCATTTCTGAACAACGCGCATCAGCTGTAGCGACTTATTTCAAATCAAATGGTTTTAACGAAGTCACATCAGAAGGCTATGGTTTTCAAAAACCAATTGCTACGAACAAGTCAAAAGAAGGCCGAGCACAAAATCGTCGCGTGGATATTATTATCACGCCAGATAATTCAGTAGCTCAGTAATTCAAAAAAAATTAAATAGAAAGATTTCATTATGATAAAAAAACAAATTTTAAGCTTATTAACGACAACTCTTTTAATGGCATCATCGGCATTTGCAGCTGACGCCAGAACTGAAACATCAACACTGCCTGCAGAACGTGACGTTGAAAACGTAGCAGAAGCCAAGCCAAGTGTTGGTCTTATGTTCGGAACATTTGTTCCTGATGATGGCTCTGTTGCAACGACGAATTTTGGTATCGATTTCATGTTTCAACCCCGAATACCTTTTGCTTTCGGTGTCGAAACCACTGTTGCTAAACCTGAATCAACAAAGACCGGAAAAACATTGGAACACACAACTTTATTAGCAAAAGCTCAATACAATTTTGGTGGTACGATTCCAGTGATTCGTTCAAGCTACGCAGGTATCGGAGCAGGAGCTCAGATTCAAGAAGATGATACTCAGTTTGCAGCGGCGCCGATTGTGGGTTTTGATATTCCATTAACATTTGAAAACGAAATATCGCGCGTATCTTTAGGTGCAAATGCAAAATATTTGTACGTTGAAGGTAACAAAGACACTGATTCAAACGCTGTATCATTAAACGGTGTTTTGAAATTCTGGTACTAGTGTCATAATAAATAGCTATATCGCGTTAATCCATACTGTTCGTATTGCGAGCGGTGTGGATCCAACTGCATCTTTTTTTTTTTTCATAATTAGTTTTATCTTGAACTCTTTCGCGAACCCAGTAATTTTACTCAAATGTTAAAATTAAATTTAGGCTGCGGCTACAATCAACTTCAAACACATACCAATGTGGATAAATTTCCAGGGTGTAATCCTGATCAGGTTGTTGATTTAGAAAAAATGCCGTGGCCATGGCCAGATAACTCAGCTTCAGAAATCTGTATGTATCACGTTCTAGAACACTTGGGTCAAAACCCAGAAGTTTTTCTGGCAATTGTAAAAGAAGTTTATCGCGTTTTAGCGCAAGATGGTGTTTGGAATGTTGTTGTTCCGCATCCACGTCACGATGACTTTTTGGCAGACCCTACGCATGTGCGAGCGATCACTCGGACAACAATGGAAATGTTTGATCTTAAAAAAAATCAAGAATGGATTAAAGCTAAATTTCAAACTTCACCGCTAGCAGTTATGATCGGTGTTGATTTCGAGCTCATCAGCGCACAAGTCACTGCCGATGAAGTCTGGCAAGGTCGACTTCATCGCGGTGAAATCGCTGAAACCGAATTAAGTCATTTGCTTTGGCACAGCAATAATATTGCCCGCGAAATCTCGATGGTCTTACGGGCGCGGAAGACAGTGTGATGACTGATAATTCGATAAATCAAAAAGCGGTTATCTATGACTATTTATCTTTTCCGGGAAACATTCATTTGATCACTACAGATCAACAACTGTTGTCATTTTCAGATGAATTAATGAGAATGAAAATATTTGGTTTTGACACAGAAACTAGACCAGCATTTAAAAAAGGTGTAGTTTATCAAGTTGCAATATTGCAACTTTCAACAGATACCGATGCTTATGTCATTCGATTGCATGGTATTTCACAAGTGACAGTACTTAAGAATATTTTTGAAAATCCTGAAGTGATTAAAGTTGGTGTAGCGATTCGGGATGATATTAAGCAATTACAAAAGAAATTTATGTTTACTCCGAATAATTTTATTGAGTTACAAGATCTAGCTAAAACTAAAAAATTAAATAATTTAGGTCTTAAGGGAATGACTGAAGAAGTCTTGCAAGCCACAATCACAAAAGGGCCAAAAACGACAAATTGGGAAGCTGCAGAATTAACAGATCGGCAAATCATGTATGCAGCAACAGATGCCTGGATTGGACTTAAGCTTTATCAGAAATTGATTTTATTGCACTTAGAAAAATCGGAAAAATTGTAGCTTAATTATAAAATTCTTTTATATATAAATTCCGGGCAGTAGCTCTATATTCATATTGAATACGTTATTTGATAATCTCAACTACTGTCATTTAAATAGATTATATGGCTTTTGATGTCTGGCCAATAGCCCATATTTATCGTACTATTTAGTAGTCAAATCGTACTACTTTATGATACTATATATTCATGATTGAAAATCTATTAGGAAACCAAACAGTCGAAAAAGTACTGCTTTATATTGTAAACTATGGTGAAGGTCACACATCAGGTATTGCGCAAACTTTTGATTTACCTAAGTCACAAGTTAGAAAGCAGTTGTTACGTCTGGAAGACGGCGGTGTAGTCGTTGGTAGAAGCGTTGGCAATATAAGAATGTTTCAGTTTAATCCACGCTGTCCATATAAGAAGGAATTAGAACTACTACTTGAGAAAGTTCTATCATTAGCCTCTAAAGAAGATCAAGAAAAGTATTATCGGCAACGCCGCCGTCCTCGTAGAACTGGAAAAATATTATGAATAAAATAAATAAAAAAATGTCGCTTCAAGATTTTGCGATAACAGTCGCCGAAGCGCTTAAAGAAAAAGACATCGATGTTATTTTAACGGGCGGCGCTGTTGTATCTATTTACTCTGAAGGTAAATATGTTTCTAAAGACGCAGATTTTTTAAGTGAAACAGATCATCAGTCTATAAAAAAAGCGATGCATGCATTAGGATTTAAAAATCAGGGTAAAGATTTTTATCACAATGATTGTTTGTTTACGGTTGAATTTCCAGGCTATGAACTAGTTATTGGCGATGAACCCATGAAAGCTGAAGGTAAAATCAAAAAAGGCAATTTCACACTAAAACTGCTTTCACCTACACAGTGTGTAATGGATAGACTGGCTGCATTTTATCACTGGAAAGACAGACAAAGTTTACAGCAGGCGGTTATGGTCGCCCAAAATCATCCAGTAAAGTTAAAATCAATTGAAGCTTGGTCTATAAAAGAAGGTATGTCTGATCGCTATAAAATATTTCTTCAAGAGTTGAAGACTGCAAAACCATGAAAATCATAAAAATCGACAACCCCGATCTAAAAAGTGAAGTCTGCGAATCCATTTTGCGTAGTCTACCTTTATGGTTCGGTCTTGAATATGCCATCGTTAATTATATCAAGGAAGTAAAAACTATGGATACATGGGTAGCTTACGATAATGATATGCCCATCGGATTTATGAGTATTCACAAACATTTTGATCAATCCGCAGAAATTCATGTGATGGGGATACGTTCTGAATACCACAGAAAGGGTATCGGTCACGCTTTGTTAAACTTAGTAGAAATCGATTTATGTGAAAAAGGTGTAAAGTTCTTAACTGTTAAAACTTTAAGTGAATCCCGTGAAAGTAAAGAATACGCAATGACTAGAAAATTCTATTTAAAAGTGGGCTTCACCCCTTTAGAAGAATTTAAAACCCTTTGGGACAAGTTCAATCCCTGTTTATTTATGGTTAAAGCGTTATAAAGAAGCGTTTTTTGATTGGCATGTTATCTGCTTTAAACATTATCAATGTAGTAAAGAAGTTTTCCTATTTTGACTGAGGACATCTCAGGTCTTTTATCAATGTGCATGGGTATAATTTACCGTTGAGGGTGGAACAATGTCTCAAGCTAACGATAATTCATTTCGTATTCGATTTTTAGGTGCTGCAGGCACAGTCACTGGGTCGAAATATCTTCTAACAAATGATAACACAAATATTCTAGTTGATTGCGGTTTGTTTCAAGGCCTTAAAGAACTTCGGCTTAAGAATTGGGATCGATTTCCCATCGACCCTAAAAAAATTAATGCAATTATTCTTACACATGCACACATCGATCATTCGGGATATATCCCAAGGCTGATCAAAGAAGGCTTTACTGGAAAAATATTTTGCACGTCAGCTACTTTTTCTTTGTGTCAAATTTTACTTCCCGATGCAGGCTATCTTCAAGAAGAAGAAGCCGAATGGTTGAACCGAAAACATTTTTCAAAACATAAACCTGCGCTGCCACTTTTTTCAAAAGAAGATGCAGAAAAGTCTCTTGAACAATTCGTCACAAAAAGTTTTGATGATTCTTTTGAAGTCTCAAAAGGTATTCGTGCCACTTTTCAATACGCTGGACACATTCTTGGTGCCGCTATGGTTATCATCGATACAGGTCTAACGAAGATTGCATTTTCTGGTGATCTCGGTCGTAAAGATGATTCGATTCTATATCCACCTGTAACATTACCCCAAGTTGATTATTTAGTCGTTGAATCAACTTACGGAAATCGACAACATGAACTGACAGATCCAATGCATGATTTAGAAATCATAATTAATGAGGCCTTACATAAAAATGGTGTTGTTTTAATTCCTGCGTTTGCAGTTGGTCGTGCGCAATCGATAATGCATCATTTAGCGGTCTTAAAAAAATCAGGTCGAATTTCACATGTTCCTATGTATTTGAATAGCCCCATGGCAACAAAAGTGACTAATTTATTTTGTGAATATAAATCCTTACATAAACTTTCAGATTTGCAGAGTGAAGAAATGTCCAACGCCGTTGAATATGTCAAAACTGTTGAAGAATCAAAAGCTTTAAATGAAAGAAAAGGTCCTATGATTATAATATCAGCCAGCGGTATGGCGACAGGTGGGCGAATTGTTCATCATTTGAAAGCATTTGTTTCCAACCCAAAAACAACTGTTGTTTTGGCCGGGTTTCAAGCTGCTGGTACGCGTGGTCGAGATCTTCAAGATGGCACAAAAGAAATTAAGATACACGGTGAACTTGTTCCAGTTAATGCCGCAATTCGTGTTTTAGAAAACATATCAGCTCATGCTGATTATGTTGAGATACTCGATTGGCTAGAACGTTCAAATATCAATCCAAGAAAAGTTTTTGTAACTCATGGTGAAATCGAAGCAGCTCATAAAATGAAAGAGCATATCTTTAAGCGATTTAAATGGCTTTGTGAGGTGCCCAAACAAGATCAAGAATTTATGTTGAAGTAATATGAGTCAAAAAAACATATTAGACCGCTATAAAATTGAAAAAGACAATGTAGTTATCGAAATCAGTATTAAAATTTCGCGGCAATTATTTAACGAGCATGACCCAGCACCCTTCAGAGAACTGGACTTAGATCAGCAGTTTGTGACCTATGTTGTCAGTGCTGTTGAAGAATTTCCGCTACGAACAAAAATGATTATTCGTATATTAACAGCAGAAGTGCAAGATACAAAAACTGAAAACAGTCTAACGATTTGTGAATCCATTCAAAAATATTTTCAGTATGAATCAGAACTAGCCAGTGCAAAACAATCCAAGGTGCGAAGAACAGCTCGCTTTTTTTTCTTAATCGGTTTTGTGACTTTATTTATCTGTCTGACTTTGGCCCAATTAATGAGTTCAACACAGCTAGCTCCGGCAATTACAGAGATGATGAGTGTTGGCTTTATAATCATAGGCTGGGTAGCCATGTGGCATCCAATTGAAACTTTACTTTATGGATAGTGGCCTATTCGTGAACAACGACTTTATTTTGATAAAATTTCGAAGCTGAATATTGAGATCATTTATTCAACAATATCATGAAACAACCACTTCATTTGCTAAATAAATATTTTTTTCAAAATCTTGAATATTCTGAAGCGTTGTTGAAACTATGTTATGAAGGGCTTCATCAGTTAAAAAAGCCTGGTGCGCCGTAATCAAAACATTAGGAAAAGTCATTAGCCTTGCCAGAATATCATCGAATAAAATAGTCCCAGATAAATCTTGCGAAAATAAATTTTCTTCTTCTTCATAAACATCAAGCCCTGCTGATCCAATTTGACCCGATTTAAGTGCTGATATTAAAGCTTTTGCATCAATA
Source organism: Bdellovibrio sp. (assembly GCA_043747495.1). Classification (GTDB taxonomy): domain Bacteria; phylum Bdellovibrionota; class Bdellovibrionia; order Bdellovibrionales; family Bdellovibrionaceae; genus Pseudobdellovibrio. The sequence continues at coordinate 42,225 of JAYTPA010000120.1, read as the reverse complement.
AGTCCGCCACGACCCGTATTGATAAACATAACACCTTTTTTCATTTTTGAAAAAGCAACGGCGTCGATAAGGTGGTGTGTTGATGCTGTCAATGGTACATGTAAAGTAATAATATCTGATAATTTATAAAGTTCATACAATGAAACATATTGCGCATTATATTTATCAATAAGATCGGGATTCATTTTTGGATCAAATATTAAAACTTTGCAACCAAAGCCTGTCATAATTTTTGTTAAAACAGATCCAATTTTTCCAGCTCCAATTATTCCTATAGTTTTACCATGAAGATCAAAACCAACAAGACCTTCTAAAGAAAAATTTAAATCATGTACCCGAGAAGAAGCACGGCATATTTTTCGATTAAGTGCTAATATCATAGTCGTCGCAAATTCAGCAACAGCATAGGGTGAATAAGCGGGTACGCGAACTACTTTTATATTAAGTTTGGCAGCGGCTGGAATATCAACATGATTAAAACCAGCAGACCTAAGTGCAATCAATTTAACACCTAATTGTGAAAGCTCTTTTAGAACAGTTGCATTTATCTTATCATTGGGATGCGAACAGATAGCTTTAAAACCAGATGCAAGCTGAACAGTTTTTTCGGTAAGGCTATTTTCAAAAAAAGAAATATTAAATTTGTAATTAGCATTAAGCTCAGTAAAAAATGGTTTCTCAAATTGGTGTATGTCAAATACAGCGATTTTCATTAGTTATTCATCCTTATCGTTGTTGAAACAAACAATGAATTGCAACTTTACGACCAAGCTTCATATCATCACAGACGTTTTGAAGGTAGATAAGTGGTACGGCTGATTATCAGCGTGTCTTTTTACCTCTTTATTATGAGCAGTTTTATATTCTATTAAGCATTGCGTTGTGATTATTTGGATCGACAAACTCATTCAGTGCTACCCAACTTGAGTAAACAAATATTAAGATTAAGCATACTTAAAACAGCTAAATAAAAGGTGGGTTTATGTCAGAAGATATGAAATCAGAATTAGAAAGATTAAGAGCCGAAAACGAAGCTCTAAAAAATAAAAAATCAAACAGTGGTACACTTTCAATGAAAGTCAGCGAAAAGGGTGCATTGTCTGTTTACGGTATGGGACGCTTCCCAGTGACTTTATATAAAGAGCAATGGCTTAAACTTTTAAGTATTACTGAAGACCTTAAAAAATTTATTGCTGAAAACGACAGTCGTTTAAAAACAAAAGAATAAACCAATATGAACCTAGCAGATATCATCCATTACATTGCGCCCATAATTGGTTTTTTTACTTTAGTTATCGGCATAAGTGCTTTTGCTAAACCTGAAGCCATGTCAAAAAACTTCGGTATTCAAGCTAGTGGCCAGGCACTGCCATATGTGATGAGCACGGGCATTCGTGATGTGTTCATGGGTCTTGTGATGTTTATTTTATTTTTTATGCAACTATGGCAAGCGATGGCTGCCGTTAGTTTGTGTATAGGTCTTGTTGCTATCTGTGATTTTATCATCGTTCAAAAATACGGTGATAAAAAAATGTCTATGGTTCATTTAGCAGGTGCCAGTGCAGTGATCGGGTACGGCATTGTGCTGTTTGTGATTTAAGATGATGAAATATATAGTGTGGTTAGCTTTAGTCATTTCTTCTGGGTCATTATTGGCCCAATCTTTTGAACCAGGCATGTGGACATCAAAAGAAAGCCTTGAATTAAATGGCATACCTTTACCTGCATCAACAGATGAAGAATGTATTACGGCTAGTCAAGCCAAAGACGCCAAAGCCACGATCGAAAAAGAACTTAAGAAAAAAGGCTGCTCTTTAACCAAGTGGACATACAAAAATCAAAAATTAGATGCAGCTATTAAATGTGATAACAAAGACATGAACGCTGTTGGTAACCTGGCTGGTAAGTTCACCCTAAAAAGTTATGATCTGACTGGCGAAGCTAAAGGGACCTATAAGGAAATCTTACCTGCAGTGGCTGTGTTAAAGTTGTCTGGCCAGTGGACTAGTTACTGTAAGAAGTAAGTTTTATTTAAGCAGCTTTCTTACGTTTATTTTTCGGCTTTGGTTTTATTTGTAGTGTTAAACCTAAATAATCAATTATCTGACTAATTATTTCGAAGCTAGGATTGCCTTTTTTATCAAAAACTTTATACAAAGTTCGTCTGTTGATTCCAGTACCTTCAGATAACTTAGACATGCCGTGGGCTTTTGCAATATCACCTATAGCGATCGGTAAAAATGCTATATCATTATCGACAATACATGCCATAAGATAATTAGCCGCAAATTCAGGGTCACGAAGTCTTTCATATAAATCTTCATGAAAATCAATATGCTTAGTCATTTGTATTCTCCTTATAAAAAATCCAATAGGCTTTAGCTTTTTCAATATCATTTATTTGAGTTTTTTTAGATCCAGCTATTAATATTAAAATAACTTCATCTTTGTAAATTCCGTAATAAATACGATATCCAGCACCATAATGAATTCTTAACTCAAAAACACCAGAGCCTAAAAACTTATGATCACCAAACTGACCTGTTGACGCTGCACTGATTCTTCTTAAGATAATACTGGAAGTCAGTTTATCACTAATTGTGTTAAGCCATTCTTTGGCAGGGGATTTACCATTAGGCCCTGTAAAATACTTAACAGCTCTGTGCTTGGTTGTATTGTGCCCTATAAGGCCCACATTAGTCAAATCAAAGTTTAAATTATTATTTCGTATAGATCTATTTTTCTTCATTAAGAATGAAGAATGCAATTTGATATGAAAATGTTTTTAAAGCTAAGTTATTGAAATAACTAGTTGTCTGATTTTATTGATTCGGATTTCGGAATTGGCTGAGTTGTTTTTTCCCCAAGCAGTTCTAAAGTTTCACGGGCTAATTTACCGCCGATGATATCGTTTCCGCGGTTGGCAATAAAGTATTGCAGATCACAATCTGCAATCCGCGAAAGTTCAGCGTAGCTTTCGCCCTGTTCCCAATTATTTTTGTCCGCGTAGAACTTAGCCATAGCGATTAATTTTTCGATCTTTTGATTTTGAGATTTTATTTTTTCTTCAAGCTGTGCACGTGTGACCAATGGTTTAGATATTTCAAGTTCTGTTTCTAAATGCGCAATTGTTTTTTCAGCTTGTTTAAAACCGGCTTCAAATCCTTTTTTGAAAGATAAATCTGCATTTTCAAAAACTGTTAGACGGGGATCAAGACGATATTTGATTTCAACTTGGGTCGCGCGGGATTTGGCTAAATCATGTTTTATTTTTTCTAATTGATCATTTGTCATGATAACTGCCTTTATAATATGCCATCTGGGCTCTGATAGATTAGAGCATAATATAACGGCGATTTAAATAGTGAAGCCCGTTAATCTATGATATACAGCATCATGAACATCAACTTTAACCGATTGGGGCGCTATTTTGACATCAACCAAAAAACAACAGATCGTCCTTGTTGATGATGACAGTGACATTCAAGACTTAGTTACAGCTTACTTTAAACCAAAAAATTTCGAAGTGATCTGCTTTACTGATGCAAACGCTGCTATCCAAGAAAGTTTAATCACAGGTCAAAACTGGGATGTTTTACTGACAGATTTTCATTTTAGAAAAATGTCAGAAGTTGAATTTACAGTGCAAATTAAAAAAAGTTTGCCCTTATTACCGATTATTTTAATTACGCCACTTGAATCAGCTGAAACAGCGGCTGAAGCCATAAAAAGCGGAGCTTACGATCTGATCGTAAAGCCGATTCATTTCCCGCAATTGCAGATCGCTGTTGACCGTGCATTAGATTTGAAAAACCTAAAAGTTGATATTTCTGAACTGCGAGAGCAGGTTAAAATAGTTAAAACAACCCATCATAATATGATCGGTCGAAGCCCCCAGTTTTTACAAGCACTTGATATTGCAAAAAGGGTAGCTGTTAGTACAGCGCATATTCTTATTTCTGGTGAAAGTGGTACGGGGAAAGAAGTTTTCGCCCATTTTATCCATGAACAAAGTAAACGTTTAAAAGGGCCTTTCATAGCGATTAACTGCTCAGCTATTCCTGAAAATTTATTAGAATCAGAATTATTTGGTCATGCTAAAGGATCATTTACCGGGGCATACGATAAAAAAATTGGTCTGTTTGAAGAAGCCCAAGATGGAACTTTATTCTTAGATGAAATTGGTGATTTAAGTCTTTCATTACAAGCGAAATTACTTCGTGTTCTACAAGAGAAGAAAATAAAACGTGTCGGTGAAAATGTTTATAGATCTATTAATTGCCGAATTGTATCAGCAACACACAAAGATTTAGCCGCTGAAGTGAACGAAGGTCGATTCAGAGAAGATTTGTTTTTTAGACTTAACGTGATACCTATTACGATTCCGCCATTACGTGAACGACGTGAGGATATTTTACCGCTTGCTGAAGCGTTTCTACGAAAGTTTGCTCTTGAAAATGGATCAAAAGTAAAATCTTTTTCAAAAGAGGCGATCAAGCATATCCTTGAAAACCCGTGGCGAGGAAACGTTCGTGAACTAGAAAATACGATCGAAAGAGTTGTTGTATTGTGTCCGGACCTAGAAATTTCTCTGGACTATTTTTTGCCACGAGTTGCAGCTACAGCTCAGATTAACAAGTTGATTACAGAAATTAATCCTGACGATGTAAATCACTTTTTTATCAATTTAAGTGATGATCTGGTTTCATTAGATGAAGTAATCCACAAATATATTGAATTCGCGATCAGAAAAAATAACGGGGCCCGCGATAAAACAGCCAAAGATATAGGCATAGATCGAAAAACTTTATCGAAACGTCTGCTCAAAGAAAATAGTCTTTTGCAATAACTGATTTTTATTTACGCGACAAAATTCAACGCGCATGTTTCTGAATTATTCACTAGAGTCCCTTTTCTCCTCGTGCAATTTTTTTTTCTATTTCAAGTTAATTGTGATTGATCTGATCGCGGCTTAAGCTTTGCAATATCCTCTTGTGTAATCAAACAAATAAACACAGGAGAAAAAAATGACAACGACGCCTTTCACAAACGAAACGCCAAAAGTTACACCATTAGCTGGTGTATCAGTAAATACACCCACTGGCCCAGGTGTTGATACAAAAATTCATGCAAAATGGACAGAAATCAAAGCTGACTTGATGAAAGCATGGAACAAATTATCTGAGGGCGATCTGGAATCAACTCATGGTGATCCAAGACAGATTAATCTTTTATTACAAAAAAATTACGGCGAAACACATGATACATACAGTAAAAAAATAACTGATATTTTTGAGCGTTTTAACGCAGAAAAGGTGAATTAATATGGAATTAAACAAAATCGAAAAAAATCTTGAAAAAGTGTCTCATGAAGCTGGTCAAAAAGCTGGAATGATGGCAGCAAGTTTTGCTAATACGGCAACGGATTACGTCAACCGTACTCAGTCATATGTTAAGGAAAATCCAACAAAAGGTGTAGTGATCGCTGCTGCAGCTGGGGTAATTGCTGGAAGTATTTTAACAATGGCATTACGTCGACGTCAGTAATTTTAGAAATGAGGATCTATGGGTATAAAGCTTTTAATGTTAATGTCATCGCTGCTTTCAATATCAGGGCAGAATAAATCTGCAGACGATGGAAATCAATCGGTGATGTTAATAAAAAAAACAATTCGCCTAGAAATTATCTATGCGAGTATTGTTTTATCTGTAGGTCTTATTTTATCTTCAGTGATTATTTATGCAATGGTTCAATTAGGTGAAATGTTGCAAGTTTATTTAAATCGTTATGATAACGGAGATTGGATTCAAGTTATTATTTTTAGTTCTATAATTATTTCTAGTTTCATTTTGTTTTTTTTAAGTCTTAGCAAAGACAGAAAAAAAAATGAATCCATTACTAAAAGGAAGCAAAATTCGTTGATTCCTTTTGATATTGAAACCCTCGGTATGAAGTTCGTTGACGGATTTTTACAAGGGCTTAATTCAAAAAATGAACAGAACAACACATAAGGAGTTTTTTATGGTTCGCGCTGCAATTGCATTTTTTATATTAGGTTTAGTGGCTATTTTACTTGGAGCTACCGGAGTTGCCGGAATTTCAATTGAAATCGGGAAAACATTATTGATTGTATTTCTAGTTTTAGCTGTACTATCATTTATTTTTTCTTTGTTTACAGGCCGAAAACCAACTCAAATACTGTAACTTTATAAGGGAAATCAGAATGAAAAAATCAAGAATTTTTGTTTGTACTTTAATGACAATATTTTTTTTAATTCCTTTTGCTGTAAGTGCTGATGATTCTAGAGGCGGAGTTTTTCTAGAGCCATTAATTACTTATGAATCAGGTCAAAGTGAAGTCAATTATCCGTCGCCATTTTCGAACTCAACTGGAGACGTTGTTGGCTTCGGACTTGGTGCACGTGTTGGTCTTCATGTAAGTGAAATCCTTTTATTAGGACTTGATGCCAGGTACGCTCAACCCCAATTTAAAGATTCATCAGTTCAGTATGATGCGAAAGCAACATTGACGAACTTAGGACCTGTCCTTGTTTTGCAGATGCCCGATATCGGATTTAGATTTTGGGGTACATACATCCTAACTAGCGAACTTAATCCGAAACAAAGCGGAAGCTTAGATGTTAAGTTCGAAGATGGTAAAGGCTATCGATTAGGAACAGGTTTTCATGTTGGATCATTCAGTTTAAATCTTGAATACCAAGAAATTAAATACGACCAAGCAAAATTAGAACAACCAGGCCCTTTCGGTTCGTCAGTTTTTGATAGCGTGGATTTAAAATATAATTCATGGATTGCCAGCGTTTCGTTCCCTGTTGAATTATAGTTTCTGACTTTAATTTTTAAGGTTTAGCCCAGTTCTGCTGGGCTAAACCTTAAACCTAATAAAACCCTAAAATATCTCTGTATTTACGCATAAAAGGCAAGCATTTTATACATAGCTCAAATAAAAAAAGTGTCATTTTTTAGCTTCTGCGCTAATGAATAAGCTATCCACAAAAAGGCGACACTATGCGTACACTGACATTTTTAATCATCTTATCAATTTCATTTAATCTTTGGGCCTATGATTTTTCAACTGTTGAAAAAATCTCGTTTAATGAAACATCAAACACCAACAGTTTATTAATTTATAAAAACAATAATCGTATTTATGAAAAATATGCGAATGGTTTTGATGAAAACAAAAAACACATAGCATGGTCAGTTTCAAAAAGTATTTCAAGCGCAATTATAGGCTCCATCGTTTATAAAAATAAATTAAATATTCAGGCTTCAATATGTGATTACGTTAAAGTTGCTGAAAAATATAATCATTGTGATTTAACGCCAAATGATTTTTTATCATGGTCATCAGGTCTTGATTGGAAAGAACAGTACGAAAATGAGGGCAGTGACCCCGCTAAATCCTCTGTAGCTCAAATGCTTTATGGGGATGGACTCACTAACTCTACAGAATTTATTTTAGGCCATACCAGCGTATTAGAAGGTCGTAAGCGTTGGAGTTATTCAACAGGTGATTCTCATTTTCTAATGAGTCTAGCAAGTCATGTTGTTGATGAAAAACAAAAAAACTCGTTTCCCTGGGATTACTTATTTAATCCGCTGGGATTAACAGACGTTACTTTTTTAAGTGATGTTTCTGGGAATTTTTACGGCGGGTCAGGAATTTTTATTAAACCCCGTGATTTGGCCAAAATCGGAGAACTTTATTTAAACCGTGGAGTTATCAACGGTCAGCGGTTATTTTCTGAAGAGTGGTACAAATACACTATGTCAGAACCAGAAAGTTTTGGTTCAAATCCTAATAATAAAACTCGTGCTTTTACTTCGGCTAGAAGCTGGTGGAAACTGAATTCTGAACTTCAAAAAAAATATAAAATTCCCGATGCTATTTATGCTAATGGTCACTGGGGGCAATTTCTAGTTGTGATTCCATCGATGAATGTTGTGATTGTTCGTATGGGAAACAATCAAACGAATAGCTTTCCGATTGTTCAAATAGTTTCAGAAATTGTTAAGGCTTTAGAAAATAAAAATTTAACTGAAAATGCAGTTTCTGTTGATTCGACAGTTATACAAATTCCTTATCAGACCCCGATAGCGATATTGGGGCTTAATTATCGGGCTCAGCATACGTGCCAGTGCCTATTTGTCATGAACCAAAACGAAGACTATTGTAAAAAACTAAGCCTCGTTCAGCCAGCTATTTTTAGCGTGGGTATTAACTACGGGGATAAATCTGTGACATCAACCATTGATGTGGCCCCAGGCCCTAAAGCCGTTTATAAGTTTAAAGACGATAAAATGGGCTGTGTAATAGTGCCTAGTAATTAGTATATTTGGCTTTTTAACTTCTTGTGTTTAAAGTGGGCTTTTGTTAGCTTAGTCCACTCAAACAACTATAACTCTCTTAAAAAGAAGGTCTCTTATGAAATCAATCACTGAATTCCAACCAATGACTTTACAAAAAGTATTAAACGCTAAAACAGCTTTGGTAGCTGAAGGTAAAACAGCTGAAGAAATTTCTGCAGCTATTGGTGAGACTTTTAAATACGAAGTTGATAAAATCAAGTACGCTTTAGCAGCTGCTGATCTTTTTGCTGGTAAAGAATCTGTTCGTCGTATTTTAGTGGCGTCTTTTGCAGAGGGCGAAACAGCAGCTCCAAATTACCAACAAATTGAAGATGTTTATTATTCTGTTGAAATTTTTAATGCAAAAGTAGCAGCTCCTGCAGAAAAAACTGATTCACGTGGCGGTCCTCGTCGCGGTGGTAACAGCAAAAGCGGACCTAAAAGTTCTCCTTGGGGCATGAGCCCTGAAGAAAAAGCAGCTAAAAATAAACCTAAAGCTTCTGCAACTCCTGCAAAAACTTAGTTTTAATTAATATCTAAAAAATGATGACAGTGGTTTTTAAAACTGCTGTCATTAAATTCTATGCAAATACTCAGTCTTAAAGATCTTATTTCCCCACTCTCTGTCGAAGAATTCTTCCAAAAGCACTGGCCCAGAACCCCATTATTTATGTCTGCCATGACAGACAAACTTCACGATGTCTTTCAACTTAAACAGCTTCAAAGTTTAGAAAATCTAGTCGATGCCAGACACGATAAGGTGCGTGCCTGTCTGCCAGATTTTGACGATGAATACAGTTCAATTTTAATTGACCCTAAAGACGCACTTAAAGCTTACCGTAATAATATGACTTTGGTTTTTGATAATATGCACAACCAAGACAGTTACATTGCTAAGTCCTTGCTTCAAATCAAACACGATTTGGGTCTCATATCAGGTCCTGATCATGATTTATGTCGGGCTAGATCGATTGCTTACGCTACGCCAGCTGGTGGCGGTACACGCATGCATTTCGATGCAAATGCTAATTTTATTATTCAAATTCAAGGTTCAAAACAGTGGACGTTAGCGCCGAACAGATCAGTGATTGACCCCACAGAACGATTTACAGTGGGTTCATATGTGATGCCGGCAGCTTTAGAAAAACAATGTCATGACTTATTGATCGATGAACCACCTGAGGACAGTATCGAAATTGAAATGACACCAGGTTGTGTGCTTTTTGTTCCGCGCGGTTATTGGCATGCAACCACAACTTATGAAGATTCACTGTCGTTAAATTTTACGTTCAGTCAGCCCACATGGGCCGATATTTTTACAAAATCATTACAAGAACATTTACTGACTTCCAGCGATTGGCGTGCGCTAGCAGATGGGTTAGATAGTTCTGATAAAAAAAGAAAAGAACAAGCTTTGCAGCATTTTGATGCTTTAGTTAAAAAAATCGCTAGTGATTTGCCAACTCTTTCAGCTCAGAAGCTTTTGTCAGATAGTGGTCTTATTAAAGATTAATGATGAATTTTTTAAGGTTGCATGACCCATTATTATCCGTCCTTTATGAAGATACTGATATCATCGCCATAGATAAACCCTATGGATTTAATGCTCACACCAATGATTCTAAAATAGAACATTCCACTTTTATTGAAGATGGTCTCATTGAAATTTATGAAAAAAATCGTGGCAGCAAATTACATATTATTCATAGACTCGATCAAACCACAACGGGTGTGATGATTTTCGGAAAATCTGTAGAATCTGCAAAAAAATACGCTGAGTATTTTTTTAATCGGCACGTCAAAAAAACATACTGGTTTGTCACAGATAAAACATCAACCAACGATAAATATCATATTGATCAAGTGATTATTCACAAAGGCCGCGAACTTGAAGCCAACACGGATTTTCAATTTGTTAAAAAATCAAAACAATATAATTTATGGCAAGCGCACCCCCACACGGGCCGTAACCATCAAATTCGTATTCACGCTGAAGCTGCAGGTCTGTCTTTGCTAGGTGATGAAAAATACAATGGTAAGCCGTATCCATTTTTATGTTTACACAACCAACTGATCGAATTTCCAAATGGTGTTAAGATTGAATCTCAGTTGCCTGCGTATTTTGAGAATTTAGATCTATTAAATGATATTTTCTTAGCAAAATTATTTTTTGAATATGATCGAAGGCAAAGACTATTTGGGTTTAATTTTGATGGTGAAATCAGATTAGTCCATAATTTAAATCAATCCTATGATCCAGGCTATACACTGGATCAGTTTGGTGAACAGTGCGTTTTAACGTGGTCTAAAGATTTACTGACAACACAAGATATCGAAAAAGTTAAATATTTTTCTTCATCTATTAATAAACCGATATTGTTGATTCATAACGGCCAAGAACAGTGGATTCCAGCGATCGAAAATCCAAAAGTGAATGAATCAGGTTTAAAATTAAATCAACGTCTACAAAGTCATTGGATTTTAAAAAATTCTGAAAACAAATCAGTCCTTAATTTATTTTCTAATTCAGGAATGATGGCCCTGGCATCAGCTAAAGGCAAAGCTAGCTCTGTGACTTTAGTTGAAATGCAGAAAGGCTTTTTAAATCGTAGTAAAATATCATTTGAAGAAAATCAGATGGCTTCAGATCAAATTAAGTTTTTATGTCGTGATAGTCTGACTTATTTAGAACAATGTTTGCAAAAGAAAATGAGTTTTGATCTTATTGTTTGTGATACGCCTGCGTTCTATCGTCGTGAAAAAGGTTTTTTTAAAATTGAAAAAGAACTAGAAAATTTATTAGAACTCTGTTTGCAAGTTTTAAACAATCAAGGTTGTTTGTTATTCTCCACTCAATATGAAGACTTTTATATCAATGATCTGAAAGAGGCTTTTTTAAAAGTTCAGAAAAAATTAAAACTTAAAGACTTAGAAATTAATTGTCTACTGCCTTCAATGGATTTTGAGCGCCCTCAAGAAAAGTCCAATTTAAAATCATTTCTAATTTGTAAACTTTAGTGTTTAGCATACTGCTAAATCTTAGCCCAACGTAGTTTAGCAGATTTAGAGCGGGTGTTATTACGTTGCTCTTCAAAACTAGGGCGAATAAATTCTTCAGCGACTGACTTGTACAGACCATTTCTTAGAAAATGCTGAAATGATTTTTTAACCCTGCGATCTTCGCCAGAATGAAACGTTAGAATAGCAATGCGGCCATTCGGTTTTAGTAAGCTTGGTAAATCATTTAAGAATTGATCGAGGACTGTAAATTCTTGATTAATATAAATACGTAAAGCCTGAAAAGCTCTTCGGATGGGTAAATCACCTTGCTCTTCTTGAACCTTTTTAGAAAAGCCAGAAATGGCCTTCTGTAAAGCTTCAGTCATTTCAAAAGTTGTTTTAGGTTTAGCTAAAACTAAGGCCTTAGCAATCACATCTGATCGCATTTCATCGGAATTTTCTCGTAAGACTTGTGAAAGTTCACTGGCCGTTAGTTTTGCGATGGCTTCAGCTGCTGTGATACCTGTTTCTGGATTCATGCGCAAATCTAACGGGGCATCATTTTTGTAAGAAAAACCACGGTGTGGGTCATCAATTTGCATCGATGAAACACCTAAATCAGCCAAGATCATATCAACTTTAGGAATATTGTTTTCAGTTAAAAATTTTTTAGTTTGGCTAAAATTAATAGCACCTATTAATAAACTTGATTCAGGAAATCCTAAAGCTTGCAAACGTTTCACTGTTTTCGGCCGTTCGATCGGATCTTGATCAAGAGCAATTAGCTTACCGTTAGGTTGTAGTTTTGGTAAAATAAAAGAAGAATGACCACCGTAACCTAATGTGGCATCAAGGGCTATTTCGCCAGGCTGCGGATTTAGAATTTCTAAAATTTCATCAACACAAATCGGGCGATGTGTTCCTAGTGGTGTAGCTCCACGGTTTTTGACTTTTTCCATGTCGCTAGCATATTTTTCTGGATTTAATTCTTTATACTTTTCGCTGGCTTTTCGGGGATTTCTTCCTGAATAGCGAACACGACGTTTTGGTTTTTCTATTTTATTTTCAGCCGATTCATCAGACATATCAATTACAAACTGATTGTTTTTTCAGTTTTGAATTTTTGATCATATTTTCTGACTTCAGAAGTTTTTAATTCAACTACAACTTTTAATTTTTTAGCACGACCATCAATTGATTTTTTAGAAATTGTTTTATTGTTTCTTAAAAAAGTAAGCTCTTCATTGCCTTCATTAAACCATGAAATTGTTAAACCAGTTAAATTGGGCGTATTCAATTGTACCGAATCTGCATTTTGCAAAAGACTATCGATCAAAGTGATTCTTTTTAAAAACTGATGCCACATGTTTTCTTGGTCAACTGCACAGAAATGTTTAAGCATCATATTACGCATGATGCAGCTATTATGTGTCGGTCTAAAAGTTTTACGCCCGGATTCAGAATAAGTTGAAAATGAAGCCAATATTGAATCACTGAAATTATAATCTTTTGGGTATGTGTAGACATAAGCTGTCGCTAAAACATTGTCTTGATCTTGAATATTTTCTTTAATTTCTAGAGTATTCATTTTTTGATTCACATCTAGTTGGTCAATAATATAAAAATTTCGATCATTGTGATATGTGCCACCCAAATCAATTCTTTTATTGTTGATAGTGACAGACACATCATCAGGGCTTGACCAGCCTACAGTGCTTAATTCTAAACCCACAGTTTCGCCAGGTTCAGACTGAAAAGTTGTTTTGTAGGGGTTATTTTTTAAATTTTGCCATAAATAATAACCACCAATTAATTTTGATGTGTAAACTGATTGATCATTTTTCCAATGACTCCATTTTTCAGCACGGGCATCAAATGATGAATTGGCTCCGCTGTAAACTGATCCGCCGTCGTATTCTTCGCCGACGTTTCCAAAGTTATGACCCAGTTCATGGCGTAAAACGATCATACCACTTTTTTCTGAACGTGTTGAAATGGCGTAACGTCCGCCAAGACCACCGTAAAAATCATCATTGGCAATAACAATTGGATAATCTGTTTTTGGGGCATAAGTTAACGCTTTTTCTAATGCAGATTGGTTGCCTGGGTAGATAGCTCTTTTTGAACCTTTAGGGTTTCTGTAAAGTTCAAAAGCCGTGTCTTTAGGTTCGCCATCGCCAAGACCTGATTCATTTGATGCGACAAAAACAGCGTGAACTTGAAACAAGGGTAAATAGCTATCAAAAGTTGATTCAGTAAATAAATTGTCGGTAATTCTTTTAGCATCAGTAAAAAACTTTTCTTTTTCATTTTGCGTGTAACCGTCACCTAAAATAGTTAAGTGAATCCGATTATTAATTGGACCATCAGTCACAAAACTTCTGACTTCGACAGATTTTAATTCAGTGTTTTCTAAGTTTTTAAGTGCAGTTGATTTTTTTAAAAAAAGTTTTTCGTTTACTTTGAGTTCTGATTTCAAAGTCTCAATGAAAAAACTTTGTTCTTTTGCTGATTCAACTTCAGCTAAAAAATAAGGAAGATTTTGAACAACTTCAGGTGTTGTGTAGTTGAGCTGTGATTTAACAGCTTCAATGCTGATGATTTCAGTAGTTGATTTTGATCTTTTTTCAATGACTTTAAAATAGTCAGCAAATGAAACAGAGGATTGGAAAAATAAACTTATAATTAATAATCTAAATAGTATTTTATTCATACATCGACGATTCACTAAAAAGTAGATCTGGTCAATAAATATGCTAGTCAGTTAAGCTAAGTTATAACACAATTTTATTTTATGTTGGCCATTCGTAATCAAATAAGCTATGTCTACAGGCATGAAAATTGAGATTACAAAAACAAAGCAACCTAAAGTAAAGCCCGATTTTAGCCAGTTAGGTTTTGGTAAGTTCTTTTCTGATCATATGTTTATGGCTCAGTATTCGAAAACTCAAGGGTGGCATGCTGCCCGTATTCAGCAATATGGCGCATTAAGTATTGAACCAGGCGCGTCAGTTCTTCATTACAGCCAAACTTTATTTGAAGGCATGAAAGCTTTTCGTCAAATCAATGGTGATATCGTTTTATTTAGACCAAGTTTTAATGCAAAACGCTTACAGCAGGGTGCAGAGCGCCTATGTATGGAAGCTCCTCCAACGGAATTGATGACCCAAGCCTTACATGAATTAGTTAAAGCTGATCATGATTGGGTGCCAACTGCGTTTGGTTCATCGCTGTATTTACGACCTACGTTGATAGGAACGGAATCATTTTTAGGCGTTAGACCTTCTGATGAGTATTTATTTTTTATTATCGCATCACCTGTAGGATCATATTATTCTGAAGGTTCAAACCCAGTTAAGATTTGGATTGAAAACCAATATATTCGTGCAGCGCAAGGTGGTTTAGGTTTTACTAAAGCTGGCGCGAACTACGCAGCTAGCCTGAAAGCAGCGCTCGAGGCTAAGAAAAAAGGTTACTCTCAAGTTTTGTGGTTAGACAGCAATCGTGAAAAAATCGAAGAAGTCGGAACCATGAACGTATTTTTTGTTTTTGAAAATGAAATTGTGACTCCGGCCTTAAGTGGAACTATCTTGGCCGGTGGAGTCCGAGAATGCGCTATCCAAATGTTAAAACATTTGGGCCATAAAGTTTCAGAACGAACTATCACATTAGACGAAGTTAAAAAAGCCCACGCTGCTGGTCAACTTAAAGAGGTTTTCGGTACTGGCACTGCAGCTGTGATTTCGCCAGTCGGTGAATTAGCCAATGAGCAAATTAAAATGACGATTAATAATAATCAAGCTGGTGATGTAGCAAAGCAGTTATATTCAGAAATCACTGCAATTCAGTATGGCCAAAAGAAAGATATTTTTAATTGGCTTGAAAAAGTAATGTAGTCAGCTGATTCATAAATTTTTGTATTTTTACGTTCTTTTGAATTAAATCCATAAAATCATAATCAAGAGCTTTCTCTAAGGGCTGAGTCACACTAGCCATGCGTAAATAAAATTCCGTGGTTGTGTAACGAAATTCAGGGTTCAAATCAAAAGCTTTTTTGCTGAGGGAACGTAAAATTTTGATCTGTTGTTGGTCTTTTGGCAGTGAATTTTCAAAAGCTATTTGCAGTATTTGTTGAAAATGAAGGTCACTGATTTTTTCAACTAAGAAATTGCTATGTAAATACGAAAGTAGCATCATCTTAAAAATAGATTTCGCGGAATGAACTTCAATAACTTTACTTAAAGTCGTCACACTTTCAAAATCTGTATAATATGAATTCATTTTTAAAAATAATTTGTGAATAGCCTCTTTAGCTTGGGCTGTGGCCATAAATTCACAAGTGTTGGCAAAAGATTCTTCAATTAAAGTGATTAACGTTAATATTTCTTTTTGCTGATTGTATTCAGTTCGTAGATTTAAATTCTCACTGATAGATCTGGCTATAGCATGGCAAGATTCATGAAATACATAATTGGGTCTTAAATTGTGTTCTAAATGCGACCATGAAATTTGTGAAGAGTTTTTATTTTCTAAATTTTTTAGAATCGTTGTGTTGTCTAAGTAGGGGATAGTTTTAGATTTTAAAATGTTTTCCAGTTGGCTCATTCCAAAAACGACATATTCTAAATTGGGTGCATTTGAAAAAGTAAATCCTAAAGTGCTGATATTTTTTCGTACCGCATGAAAAATACAATTGTTGTTCATCAGATAACCATCCCCCAGATTGTTTAAAATCTGGTCGGGATGTTTATTTTGATCATTGTGTTCAAGAATTGTTTTCAGCTTCATAAGACGCAGTCTGTGATATTAGATATGTTTCGCGTGAAACTGAATATGATTTTCAATGAAGCTCGATATAAAATAATAACTATGATCATAGCCTTCTTGAAAACGCACATTTAATTTTTGTTTGGAACTGGCGCTAGTTTGAATGAGGTTATTAGTTAATAATCTTTCAGCTAAAAACTGATCAGCACTACCTTGTTCTATCAAAATCTGTTCAATACGGTGAACGCCTGATCTAATTAATTCAGTAGCGTCGTATTGTTTCCAAGCTTCTTCATTGTCACCAAGATAACCAGCAAAAGCTTTTCTACCCCAAGGACTTTGTGTGGGGTTAACGATCGGCGCGAAAGCTGAAACTGATTTAAATTTTTCTTTATCACGAAGCCCCATGATTAAAGCCCCGTGGCCGCCCATCGAATGACCAAAAATAGAAATTTTATTTTTCATTTGGTATTCGTTCACAACTATCTCATAAAGTTCGTCAGTGATGTAACTGTACATTTTGTAATGGTCTTTATAACCAGGTGTTGTGGCATCAACATAAAACCCGGCGCCTGACCCAAAATCTTGGCTGTCATGTTCGCCAGGTAAGTTTAATCCGCGGGGTGATGTATCAGGGCAGATCACCATAAGACCTGCTTCATTTAAATGCTTGTAAGCTCCGGCTTTGGTCATGAAATTTTCATCTGTGCAAGTTAGGCCAGATAACCAGATCAAACAGCCTTTAACTTTTCGATCTGGGGTATATGTCGAATAATTCATTTTTGTTTGGGTCAGCCTTGAATCATGTTCATGAAAGCGAACAGTCCCATTAAAACATTTGTGTTCTTTTAAAACTTTCATAACAAGCTCCTAGTTAGTTAAAACGATGATTTGAAAAAAAACTATTTGTGATCGAATAAAATCACAGATCGAATACTTTTTCCTTCGTGCATATAATCGAACGCCGTGTTGATTTGTTCAAGTGGTAACTGAAATGTAACCATATCATCGATATTAATTTCACCAGACATGTATTGTTCCACATAGCCAGGCAGTTCGCTACGACCTTTAACTCCGCCAAATGCTGAACCTTTCCAGACCCGGCCTGTGACTAACTGAAATGGACGCGTCTTAATTTCTTGTCCAGCGCCAGCAACACCAATAACGATCGATTGTCCCCAGCCACGGTGAGCACATTCTAAAGCGGCTCGCATAAGGTCAACATGACCAACACATTCAAAAGAATAATCAACACCCCATTCGGTCATTTCAACAATGACTTGCTGAATGGGCTTATCAAATTTTTTAGGATTTAAAAAATCAGTAGCACCGAATTTTTTGGCCATCGTCCATTTTTCGTCGTTGATATCAACAGCTATAATACGTGACGCCCCAGCCATTTTAGCACCTTGAATCACTGATAAACCAATTCCACCCAAACCAAAAACGGCAACAGTAGCGCCTTTTTCAACTTTGGCCGTCTTAAGTACTGCACCGATCCCAGTGGTCACGCCGCAACCTAACAGACAGATTTTTTCAAGCGGAGCTTTAGGATTTACTTTAGCTAAAGCTATTTCAGGAACCACAGTGTATTCAGCAAAAGTTGAACAACCCATATAGTGATGAATTAATTTTCCATCTTTTGAAAAGCGTGATGTCCCATCGGGCATAAGGCCTTTACCTTGTGTCGCACGAATACGAACGCATAAATTTGTTTTTCCTGATGTGCAAAATTTGCATGTACCACATTCAGGAGTGTAGAGCGGAATAACATGATCGCCAATTTTTAATGTGGTCACACCTTCACCAAGGGCTTCGACTATACCGCCACCTTCGTGACCAAGTATAACAGGAAATAAACCTTCAGGATCTGCACCAGATAATGTGAATGCATCTGTATGGCAAACACCGGTTGCGATCACTTTAACTAAAACTTCTCCGGCTTTAGGAGCTTCAAGATCAATTTCTTCAATTTTTAAAGGTTGTCCTGGGCCCCAGGCAACAGCAGCTTTTATTTTCATAAATATCCTTTTCTAATCATTTCTGAATCAATGAGTATTTGATGATGCACTTAATTTTATGAAGACGTTAGTCTAAAAAAGGATTGGCTTAATTTTTTGTTAAATCGATTCGTCCTTGAATCCGATTCGTCCCAAAAAGGGTATTTTTAAAGCTGGATGTCGAAGGTCTAAGCCTAAATTGAGCCCCAGAATATTTAATTCAATACCCTCAGCTAATCCTAATGTTAATCCCAACGATCCGAATGCCGAAAACTGAAAGCCTGTTTTAGATTCTGACGAGCTAAAAAAATCATTGTTAATCAGCCAATCTTTACCGATAGCATGGGGAGGAAGCTCTACGCCAAGTTCTTTCGTGTTTCTGATAATGTGAGAAATAAATGTATTACTGTTTGGACCTGGCCAAGCTGAGTACCGTTTTGCGTATGGGTAATTTAAAGCGGCTTGATGAATTTGAGGGATAGCTTTTTCAGCCGCATCACCAGTTAGTTCATCAACCAGAACAGGAATAGCCCCGAACCATTTTCTGTCGGGAATATCGTTTTCAATAACAACAACATGACCTGTTCTTTTCAGGCGGTAACCCATCACATGATAAGTTACATAGTGATCAGCATTTTTTTCTTTAGTCGTAATCCACGTGTGTACAGCAAAAGCACCACGCCAGCCAAATGTACGTGCTGCATAAATTTGAACTATGGCCTGTGGAGTCTTTTCAGGTAGCGGAGCTAGGCCCACACTACTGCGATCAGCTGTGCTCCAATCAGTGTGGAAACATGCAGTAAAAATGAATGTTATAAATAGCAATTTAAAATAACTTAAGGTCATGAATTATAATTATAATCCTAATACTTTTAAGTAAAGTTCAACATGTGTTGGTGCTAGTGCGTTACCTAAATGACCGCCGTAAGGAAATAAGAACAAGCGATCACTAAAGTTTTGACGTAATAGCTCAATGTCAGAGGGGCTAACAATAAAATCGTCGGCATTTTCAAAAATAAAAACTCGCGAATCATTTTTTAAAATTTCGATTTGTGAATACAGGCTGGATTCATAATTCACATCTTTGGCGCGCTCTTCTGGTGGAAGTGATGCGATAACAATTTTATCCATGTACTGTGCAAAATTAATCGTCTGACTTTCTTCATTGCGTTTATTTAATTTAAATCTTGAATAGGGTGATTTAAGAACGCCACGATCAATAATAAACTGTGTCCCAAAAACGATGTTTTGCAAGCTAAAGCGAAATGAATCACCGATTAACCATTGTACATCTGTATTGCTAATTTGGATTTGTTTCATAAATTTAAAAATGGCTTCAACAGGATCAGCCGATGGTGGAGTCGTCAGTGCTGCTTCGTAAGTTAATACACGAATATTGCTTTTGCGAGATTCAGAAATATTTTTTCCTAGATCAAAAAGATAATCTAATTTTTTTAAGCCAAAATCTGGATCCATAGCTGGATTGATCATCACTATTTTTTTAAATAAAGGCTCTTCTTGTGTTAAATCATAAGGTGCTAAAAACCCAGCTAACAAACCACCATATGAGTATCCGACGAGTGATACATCATTAAATTTCATGCCCTGTTTTTTAGCGTAATTTAAAACCCATTTAATCCATTTGTAGTATTCAATTTTATCACGCGGGTTATAGCCTGGAGCAGCGGCTTCAGAAATAGCCACAGAATAAATCCATGAAACAGTTCCTGGTAGAACAATAACATTGTAGCCTTTTTTGTAAAACTGTTCAGCCATCATAACGCCAACACCTGAATTGCCATCACCGCCGACGCCTGAAATAATCAAAACTAACGGAGCCGTTTTAGATTGCTCAAAAGTCGCTAATTTAATTATTAATTTGCGATCAAGAACTTTAATTTCTTTACGGTCTGATCGGTATTGAACAGCCCAAGTTTGTGGTTTTACTTTTGGTGTGGCAAAAGCTGAAAACAGACTAGCAACGTAGGCGTTTTTTGTTGGAAACGGGTAATCTTTGGCTGCAATTTCAAGTGCATTTGAAACTGAATTGGAACACAAAATTGGAGTTAGTATGAAAATAAAATTGAAAATCATTTTAACAGATGAGTGCATATTATTCCTTTTTTTCGAATGATATTGTTTTAGGCAAAACTGGCTATGAAGTGAAGGAAATACTCTAGAAAAAGACATTTTTCGTCAGATGTGGTCCCCCGATTAGAAATTATTCAATCGACTGGTTCCAAATGGGTACTCCTGTGCTTAGTATGCTAGTCAATATGAGTGATATTGTTTGTCTAAACACAGATTACAGTTTACTGATCTAGATATGGATTCAGATCTTTTTCAAACCTCAGTTGACCCAAGTATGCTGCCGTTAGCTGAGCGAATGCGTCCACAAGCTATTGAAGATGTATATGGTCAATCTCATATTTTATCATCTGGTTCAGCATTATTTAGACTTTTCAAAAATCACCAATTACTGAACCTCATTTTCTGGGGTCCCCCAGGTACAGGTAAAACCAGCTTGGCCATGGCTTTGTCTAAACTTTCGAAATCCCATTTTATTCAGCTTAATGCTGTTGATGCTGGTGTAAAAGAACTTAAAGCGTCTTGTGAAGACGGGCGTAATCGTAAATTACAATACCAACAAAAGACTCTTTTATTTGTAGATGAAATTCACAGATTTAATAAAACTCAACAGGATGTGCTTTTGCCATTCGTTGAACGTGGTGATATTTATCTAGTTGGTGCAACGACTGAATACCCCAGTTACGAATTAAATAAAGCCTTATTAAGCCGCTGCCAAGTGGTTGAATTTAAAAAATTACAAACTAATGATCTTAAAAAAATTCTTGATAAAACTGTCGTTGAAAACCAAATCACTTTAGACGAAGTCTTACAAGCAGATACAGTCACCGATTTGATTCAGTTTTCAGACGGTGATGCTAGACGGTTATTAAATATTTTAGAAACTGTGATTAAATATTACAAAGTTAAAAATGAATCTGATACATTTCCGTTAAGCCCAAGTGATTTTGAAAAATTAATGGGTCGGAAAATGATCTCTTACGATAAAAAATCTGAGCAGCATTATGATTGTATTTCTGCTTTTATAAAATCAATGAGGGGATCAGATCCTGACGCAGCTTTATACTACTGTGCTCGCATGCTTCAAGGTGGGGAAGATCCATTATTTATTGTTCGAAGAATGATTATTTTTGCCAGTGAAGATATCGGTAATGCTGACCCACGGGCGTTAACAATAGCTGTATCCTGCTTACAAGCCGTTGAAGCGATTGGTCTGCCTGAGGTCCGATTAGCTATTGGCCAGGCCGTGACTTATCTAGCCAGTTGTCCGAAATCAAATAGTTCCTACATGGCCATCAATAAGGCCATCGATTTTGTACAGAAGACGGGAACACCTGAAATTCCGATGGCTTTACGTTCTGCCCAAAAAGGCCAAGGCTATTTATATCCACATGATTATCCAAAAGGTTTTGTAGAACAGAATTACTGGCCGCAATCGATTCCTAAAAATCAGTTTTATGAGCCTTCACAAAGTGGTTTTGAAAAAAACATCAGTGATTATTTAAAGTGGCTAAAAGCAAAAAATTAAAGACCTAAAAATTGATTTAACTGAGCATGATTTGGATCGGATGAACCATTTGTCAAAGTTTTTAAGTCTATAAACGAACCATCAGGATACTGACAAACTGTAATATTGATTTTTGTATTTAAAACCTGAGCTACAAGCACTTGGCCTGCACATGAAGTGATGTTGTTTTTGTAGTGTCGGATCGACTGAGAAACATTAATTTGATGGGTGTACTCGAGAACATCTAAAGCCCCTATGTAAGATTGACCAAATTCGCAAAGACCGACTTGATCATTATGTGTTTTAACCTCAGTAAATAGTCCACCTGCTAAACGGCAATCACGAATAAGTGGGTTTTGAAAAGCCAAAGTTATTTGAGTAAAAAATAACGAAATAATAAGAAGTGTTGTTTTAATCATAAAAGCATTATAGCAGAAAGCATTTTTTTGAACAATGTTCCAGATGATTAATGCATGGGGTATTAAACTTTTTACAAGACTTTTACTTCAATTCGATTAAGATCGTATGTATGAATAAAAAAAGCATTTCTTGGGCTTTATATGACTGGGCAAATAGTGTTTTCTTCACGACAGTTATGGCGGGGTTTTTTCCTATATTCTTCAAACAGTACTGGAACACAGACACTGCGGTTAATTTAAGTACACAAAGGTTAAGTACAGTACTTGGTATTTCTGGCTTTTGCTTGGCCTTAGTAGCCCCTTTTTTAGGAGCACTTTCTGATTACCGGAAAGTTAAAAAGAATTTTCTTTTCATATTCATGCTAATGGGCGTAACAGCGAACGCCTTTTTGTTTTTGGTTCCACAAGGTGATTGGTTTTTTGCAGCTTGCTTGTATGGTCTGGCCTTTTTTTGTTGTTCTGCAAGTTGTATTTTCAACGACGCCATGTTGGTGTCAGTGGCTGAGCCCAAAGATTACGATAAAATCTCTTCGTTAGGATATTCACTGGGCTATTTAGGCGGGGGAGTATTATTCACAATCAATGTGCTCATGTACCAAAAACCTGAATGGTTTGGTTTTCAGTCTGGTGTCGAAGGCGTAAAATATTCTTTTTTAACTGTGTCGATTTGGTGGTTTTTATTTTCCTTACCCACACTTATTAATGTGCCTGAACCCGAAGCCAAGCCCAGCAGTGAAAATTTACTGCAGATATTCAGAAAAACGATTTCAGAATTAAAAAAAACTGTGAAAGAACTTTTCAAGCAAAAAAATATTTTTTATTTTATTGTGGCCTATTGGTTTTACATCGACGGCGTTTCAACAATTATGTCAATGGCTGTTGATTTTGGAATTTCGATTGGGTTTGAAGCTGGTGATTTAATAAAGGCCTTGTTATTAACCCAATTTGTGGGTTTTCCTGCAGCCTATTTAACAGGGTATTTAGCTTCGCGGTTTGGGACGAAAGTAATTATTAATTTATGTTTATTAGTTTATGTTTTTGTGGTCATTGGCGCATCTTACATGAAAACATCGGCAGATTTCTA
Source organism: Bdellovibrio sp. (assembly GCA_043747495.1). Classification (GTDB taxonomy): domain Bacteria; phylum Bdellovibrionota; class Bdellovibrionia; order Bdellovibrionales; family Bdellovibrionaceae; genus Pseudobdellovibrio. Next base: position 18,986 of record JAYTPA010000120.1, on the reverse strand, counting down.
TATTATGGCGACATTGATTGGTCTATCACAGGGCGGGGTTCAGGCTTTATCAAGATCGCTTTTTGCTTCGCTGATACCCATTGAAAAATCTGGAGAATATTTCGGATTTTTTAATTTATTAGGAAAATTCGCGGCAGTCCTTGGACCTTTCCTTGTGGCCTTTGCTTCAATTGTTTTCGAACAACCTCAAAAAACATTTTTAAGTTTGTTAATTCTTTTCGGGTTCGGAATTTACTTTTTAAATAAAGTCAAAGTTGTCCGGACTTAGAGGTCATCACCATTTTGATGTTTTTGTATTTCTTTGGCTCTTTTACCGGTGATACCAACCCATTCAGGGTAATAAATAGCGATCGCAATAAAAGCGAAAGTACACAGTGCAAAAAATCCAATAAGTATCCAGATAAGTTCCATAATTTAAGAAATATACATTGATTCTGTGACAGAAGTCTAAAGTTTTGTTAAACCGATTTCATGGGATACAATCCAAAAGACCACTATTTTAAAAAAGCCAAAGAACAGAACTTCGCGGCCAGGTCAGTCTTTAAGCTCGAAGAAATCGATCAAAAGCTTAAAATCATCCATCCTAACCAAAAAATTCTAGATTTAGGAGCAGCCCCTGGATCGTGGTCACAGTATTGTTCTAAAAAAATCGGGCCTCAAGGTCGTCTTTTGGGCGTGGATTTAACTTCTATAAATATTAAATTAAATAATGCTGAATTTATTCAAGCTGACTTAAGAGATCTTGAACTGAGTTCAATTTTTAAAGAGCATGGCTTTAATGAACAATTTGATGTGGTTTTGTCAGACATGGCACCACGAACGACTGGTATACGCATGACCGATCAAACACGATCATTTGAGTTGTGTGAACTAGCATTAAATATCGCTAGGCAATATCTTAAAAAAGATGGCCATTTTGTCTGTAAACTTTTTCATTCTGATGATTTTTCTATTTTAAGAGATGAAATCAAAAAAGATTTTTCAAAATTTGAGGCCATTAAGCCTGATTCGACACGTAAAATTTCTAAAGAAATATTTTTAATCGGTGTCAAGAAGAAGTAAGAAAATAGCATGATCAAAATAGTTTTTGAAAACGAGAATTTTATAATCTGTGATAAGCCAGCGCAGTGGTTATCAGTTCCAGACCGATTTGAAAGTGGCAGGCCTTGTCTTGGATTGGAACTGCAAAAACAACTGAACCAACAAATTTTCCCGGTGCACCGTTTGGATTATGAAGTGAGCGGTTTAATTATCTACGCTAAAAATCAACAAGCTCACAAAGCGTCACAATTGTGGTTTTTGAATAAAAAAATACAGAAAAAATATTTGGGCATTACAGCTGCTACTCAAGATTTTTCTCATTGGCCAAAAGATAAGCCGCATGCTGATCAAGTTATCGAAGGTCAAGCTGAACAAAGTTTTTTCTGGGCAATGAAAATTTTGAGAGGCAAAAAAAGATCGTTTGAATCACCGCACGGTGATTTATCTGAAACAGAAGCTATCATAAAAAAACTGGAATCGAATCGATGGCTTTATTGGGATTTGTATCCGATCACGGGGAAAGCTCATCAATTGCGGTTGGAGCTCAGCCGTCATGGATTTCCGTTGGTTGGCGACGCACTGTACGGTTCAAAAACTCAAGTCGATCAAATTGGTTGGGTTCATTCAGGAATCGCACTCAGAGCTGTTCAGATTGATTTTGATGACAACTCGATTAACCGACTGGGTTTGCCACAGACGATCGCTCTTTAATGATGCCGTAAATATAGGCAGATACAATTTTACAATCTTGATAAAAATGACTTTCCTTGCAGTGCCAGTATGGGTACAAAGGCGTTAGCACAAGACGCAAGTACTAGGCACTAAAACACGCGCATCTTTTTTGGGGAGACATTTTGAAATTATTCATCACAATCATCAGCTTCATTATTTGTTCTCAAACCACATGGGCCTCGAATTACACTGAAAAAGTTATTAAAAATAACGATCTTGTTGTCGTAGATAAAAACAATCAAAATATCCCCTTTAAATATCGTCATTTAGTGAACGCTTTCGGAAAAATGATCGTAGGTTGTACGGCGACTCATATTGGTCAAGGCTACGTATTAACAGCAGGTCATTGTGTCAACGTCGAAGAGGGTTTAATTAAGAATCAAAACTGTTCTTTAGATAATGATATTGAATGGGGTTACAAACAAGATGCAGCTCCTTACTTGTATTCGAAATGTTTGAAAATTATTATTGCTGAAAGAAATGCTGACGTAGATTACGCACTTATTAAAGTTTATCCGGCACCACCAGTTTCTATCGAAGTTGAAATTGACCAAGTCCCTGAGCACGGGACTATCACGACATTATTTTCTCATCCAGAAGAGGGCCCATTACAGTGGTCAAAAACTTGTCGGATTCAGAAAATCAATTCGACTTACTTTTCTAAAGAAATGATTCATCACGTCTGTGATACAAACCCTGGCAGCAGTGGAGCAACGCTCATCGCTGTGAATACAATGAAAATCGTTGGTATACATGATGGCGGCTTCGCGCCCGGTGGGATTGGTTATAATTACGGGACCTATATTAGTAACACGCCACTACCTGAGATATTAAAACAATTAGGCTTTTAATGAGCGGTCATTTTTTTAAAATAGTTATTTGCTCAGTCTTATTGCTCTGTGGCTGTGTCACAGCAGAAATCATTCCTTCTTCAAATTTTAAAAGTTTAAATTATTCTGAGAGTTGGTGGCAGGTAGTTCCCGAAACAGAACTGAAAAGTTGGGAAATTCCGCCGCAAGCGGCTGACCGCGGTCAAAACGAAGTGATTTTATCAAAACGAACAGAATTAGGTATTTTTTCAAATTTGTCAGATGCCGTGTTTATTTTGGATCAAGTTCAGTATTCAAGTTTAGAGGGTCTCTGGCAGGGGATGAAATATCCCGAAAATGCACATGATGAACGTTTCAAAGATCCGACAGTGCAGTGGCCTTACACCAGAGAACAAGTTTATAAGATGTCGGGCTTTGAATCCAAAAAAGCCGGTGATATAGCGAACGAAAATATGAAAAAATTAGGAATTAAATGGATCACATACCGCGGAAAAAAAATTGATTACAATTCCTCTAATGAGGGTCGTGAAGAGCATTACAAAATTATCTTACGGGCTTCGCGAGAAAAAGTGTTTCAAAACCCTATAATTCAAAGATTATTAATTCGCACTCAAGGGCTGCAATTTTTTCCGGATCACAAGCAACAAGTTAACCCTCCGCCTGCGTATAAGTACCATGAAATTTACATGAAGGTCCGTGATGAAATTAGTCCTTAAAAAAAAATTAGAACTTTATGTGCACACTAAGACTTTTCAAAAGCTAGGGACTATTCAGGTTTTAGCAGATCAAAAATCGATCTATGCGGTTTGTTTCGATGGTGAATTAGATTCAGTTTTAAAACGTTTAAATAAAACCTATAAAGTAGTTTTTGCAGCCGGTGAAAATAAAATTTCACGAGAATGCTTTAAACAAATAGAAAAATACCTTTCAAAAAAAATAACATCATTTGATTTGCCATTAAAACTCGTAGGCACTGAATTTCAAAAAAAGATTTGGCAGCAACTGTTGAAAATTCCCTATGGTCAAATTTCAACGTACAAACAAATTGGTCATGCTTTAAAAATGAAAAGTGGCTTTCAGTCAGTTGGCCAAGCCAATAAATCAAATCCTATTTGCATTATAATTCCTTGCCACAGAGTGATCTCGTCTTCCGGCCAATTGTCTGGTTATATTGGTGGCAGCCAAATAAAAAAAAGTTTATTAAAGCTCGAATCCTTGACATAAATCCTGCCCAAAAAACGTCAAAACTAGACCAAAAGACAGTTTAATTTTGGAACCACATAAATAGCTGCCACTTTATTTAAAAAGCGAGAATGCTAGTTTATACGACAAAATTATTTGTTAAAAACTTCAGAGGGGGAGTTCGTGTTAAAATCACTTGGTCTATCTATATTATTATTTACAGCCGTGGCAACTGCTACACCGACATTCACACCAAAAATTGTTGGCGGTGAAAACGCTCAGCAAGGCGAATTTCCATATATCGTTTCTTTACGTTCGAAAAGCTACGGTCATTTTTGTGGTGCATCGTTAGTGGCGCCAAATTGGATTCTTACAGCTGCTCACTGTGTAAAAGGTGGCAAAATTGATGAAGTTTGGGTTGGAATGTTAGATCAAAAAAACACAGCAGGTGTTGAAAAATTTAAACCAACTAAAATCATCGCTCATGAAAAATATAATTCAGGAACTTTAGATTTTGACTATGCACTTATTCAAATCGATCAAAATTCTTCATTTAAACCAGTAGCCTTAAACGAGACGGACATTGTAATCAACGGTGAAACAATTATGTCGATCACTGCCGGTTGGGGTGCGACTAAAGAATCAAGCTATACTTTACCTAATATCTTACAAAAAGTTTCTATTCCTTTAGTCAGTACTGAAGTTTGTAATGAAAAAGCATCATACGATGGTGATATCACTGAAAATATGATCTGCGCAGGTTATTCAAAAGGTGGAAAAGACTCTTGCCAAGGTGATTCAGGCGGACCGCTAGTTGTGACTGATTCAAATGGATCACACGTTTTAGCAGGTGTTGTAAGTTGGGGCGAAGGTTGTGCTAGAGCTAATAAATACGGTGTATATTCTAAAGTCAGTGCTGCGATCCCTTGGATCAAAGCTAACATGCAATAAGGCAATAAGTTTTATCAATTAGATTATAGATTTAAAAAAGCTGACGTAACGTCAGCTTTTTTTTATGTTATGCTAGAAGGGTTTCAATTAAAGGAGTCCCTATGAGCACAGCCTATCAAAGACCGTCGAATGAAAGAGGTTATTTTAAAAATGATTGGTTAGAAGCCAGATATAGTTTTTCATTTTCCAGTTACTACAATCCTGATCATGTTGGATTTGGTCCGCTTATAGTTATCAATCAAGACTGCGTTCAGCCTACAAAAGGTTTTGGTTTTCATTCACACGATAATATGGAAATAGTCACGATTGTAACAAGTGGTGAGCTAAAACATCGTGATACCTTAGGTAATGAAGCGCTGATTAAACCAGGCATGGTTCAATCCATGTCTGCGGGAACTGGGATTACTCATAGTGAAGTGAACAATAGCACTATAGAACCACTCAAACTTTTGCAAATATGGATACAGTCAAATAAAGTAAATATTAAACCTAAGTATGAAGAAATTAAAGTAGATCAAACAGTGAAATCACAATTAGTTTGTGTAGCTTCAGAAGAAGGTCAAAAGGGTGGAGTCAATATTCAAGCCGATGCTGATATTTACTGGGCTGAACTAAAAGCTCAGGATGAAGTTGAGTTTAAAGCTCAGCGTTCCGGAAAAGTTTGGATTCAAGTTATTTCAGGCCAGATCAATGTATCTGGCCATATATTAGCTGCTGGTGATGGGTTAGGTTTAGATCAAACACAAACTTTAAATTTTAAATCTAAAGATCAAAGCCAGTTTTTAGTATTTGATCTTAATGAAGAGTAAATCTTTGTAAACTTATTGAATTTCAACAGTAGCTATTTGCCCCTTAGACTTTACAGCTTTTTGCACACCTGAAGAAATCATTGTTGTTCTGATTGATTTAATATTTTTATATTGATTCAAGTCGATGGTGATTTTTGTTTTAGATATATCACCCTTACAAACAACTTTATAGCTAGCTTCGAAATCAGCATGTGAACCCGTGTATTCAAAACTGGCTTTATCTAAACTGACTTGGCATTTTAAGTTTTTTTCAAACTGAAATATCTGATCATATTGCGATTTAAATGCGTTTTCTACATTTAGTGAAAGGCTTTTTTGTTTTTCAGTTTTAGGCTTATGCTCAAAACCCAATAAACTTTCAGCTGGAGCGGAAAACTTAATGACTCCGTTTAACTGATCAAAAGCAATTTCAACTTCAACTAAACCATGAGCATGGGCAGCCTGTTCGGTTTGAGCCAAAGCAGTTATTGTAGATAGAAAAACAAATCCCATAAGTACTAATTTAATCATGATGAAACTCCTTGTTTATATAGGTCTAATAGATGATCTACGCGTTTTATTGTAAAATCAAGATAACAGTGTCTAACAATTTTACGTTCTGTTTTTTTTAAACATGTATCAAAGTGAAACATGGAATGAAATTTTGTTATAGATTTCGATTATTTACAGAAGTATTTAAGAGTTGGCCCGCTGAATGCAATAACTTAAAGTACTATGAAAACACAAATAAAAACAATCATTAATGTCGCCTTATTAGTACCTGCTTTTATTTTATTATCAGCATGTAATAATAAAAAAAGTAACAACACAGCTGCTGTAACGAATCAATGTATTCAAACGCAGACGGGACAACCTGCTGACCCATCATTATGTCAACAAGGCCAATATGGCTATAGTTACAGTAATGGGATAAATAATCAGTATGGTTATAACAACCAATACGGTTACAATAACCAGTATGGGCAGCAACAACAATACGGACAATACCAACGTATTCAGTGTAATGCACAAACACTTGTCTACAACAACCAATACCAAGCATGGGGATCATGCCAAGGTTACAGTTGTTCAGGCTCTTACGCATGGATTAATGGTCAGTACGCGATCTGTCTGTAGTTAAACTGATTGTTTTTATAAACTTACTTTTGCAAAAGCGTTTCATCATGAAACGCTTTTTTTATCGTTTAACAGGTTCGTATTTATAAGCTTCCAAATTATTCCGATAAGTTTTTTGTATGACAGTATTGGATGTAATTAAATACATTGAGAAGAATTCAGAAAAAGGGTTACTTGAAGTGACCAGAATGCTCGTACAGCATCAGTTACAATCAAATATTATTTTATTGATCGATAATCATGATAAATCTAAAGTTTTAGGCCGTAAGACGTTTAAGACTTATGACTTACTACAGCAGTATATTACAAATCTACCCATGAAATATGGTTATGCTTATTTTTATGTAGATAACAATAAGTACATTTCAGGAGCTAGTTTTTTTGATCAGGGCTGGATGTGTGAGTACGACAGGAAACTTGTAACAATAACGGACTATTACGATGAAGATATGAGATCTACTAATGAAGCCACTATAGCGTACCAATTAGATTTATTCGAAGTTAGCAGCAAAATTAAAGTAGTTGGATAGGTATTGTTGCTTGATCTAAATAGACGTCATTTAAAGCATCTGCTAAAATTTTTATTTGTTGAGATAATTTAAGAGCGTTATAATGATTTAGATCATCCTCAAAATATAATAATAAAAACTGATTTATTTTAAAATCAAAAGCAGATGACACTTTTTTACTATTTCTGACATACAAAAAAATATCAGCTTCAGTTTTTAATTTAACTTTATCTAGCGTTATGACAGTAAAACAAACAGATATATTTGGTTTTACATAAAAGCTTAAACGGTAGTCTCCTTTACGAAGCTTATATTTAGCCTCTAATTGTTCTAAAAATTCAGATAATATTTGAAAGCATTGTTTTTTGTTCATCTAGACGAGCATCTGCAAGAAGCAACACCATCCTATCTTCAGTTTATAACTCATAGGCAGTATAGGCAATTCGAAAATCGGATTCTTCTGTACTATTTGAAAGATCAATTAGATAATTAGCTGTGCAACAATATTTTAGCTTGATGCTGCTTATTCTGATTTTATCCAGCCAATTTGTTTTTACAAATTGTTCATTTTCTAAGTTTGAAGCAAAAAATAAAGAAACAGACAGCATGATCACATTCAACCTGGGGCAAAACAACATGCAAAATATCCCCACAGGTAGCGATGTTCGCTATATTTCGTTAGACGGTGGGACTGTTAGCCAATGTAATGGCGAAAGCTTAACTGCGCTTCAATCATCAGCTTCGAACTGTGCTTGGAATAATTTAGATGAAGCTCTCGGTCAAAATGCAGTTTTAACCCAAACAGTCAAAGTGCTCTACTTGAAATCGGGTAGGTATGATTTAACGGTCGCCGTGGCTTCCGGTTTAAAACTGGTCGGGGATTGTCAAAATCAACCGGTTATAAAAATTTATAAATCAATCGGTGCTTTTAATATTGAAATGCACCAAGCCCAAGTGGACATTCAGTGCATTACTGTTATGGATTTTTAAGGATAGCTTTAAAAATTGCAGAGTCACAAAATGAATCTAATTTTTTGTAGCAGTTTAAACGGTCGGCTGTTGTTGTCGTTTCGGCTAACGTAGAAAAGCTTTTAGAAATCTTTTGATCTTTGTTTTCAAAAGCGTAAGCGTAAATATCACACGTGCAATCTGCTTTACATGAAGAAAGACGTTTCTCAACGATCTTAAAATCTTTTTCTATAAGTGAACGCACTTTTTGATCGATCAGGGCTTTTAAGCTTTGATTAACTGGTGATATTTTTTCAAATTTTAAATCACACGTTAATTTTGATTCTTTTGTTTTTTCATCCAACAATAAATCACCAATCGCTAAAAATGCATTAGATGCTTTGGCCAAATTTTTAAGTGATTCAGCGTGGGATGAAATCGAAATCATTAAAATAAAAAGTATGGTAAATGTTTTCATATTTGATTATGGGCTGTGATAAGGTTTGCCACGAGATTCTCCAATTAGTTTATTCAGTGGTTCAATTTTATACTTATCTTTCATGTAAGCAATAAGCATATCAGTGGCTTTGACTGATTGTGGATGCACATCATGAAATAAAATAATTCCACGTTTAAGCAAATCAGCTTGTTTTTTGCAACGTTCGAAAATTGATGTGGGATTCATATCGCGCCAATCCAGTGAATCGATATTCCAAAAAATGTGCAGCATATTTTGATTTGCAATCATCGTTCGAACGACTGAGCCGTTCGGTCCGCACGCCCCGTAAGGGCAGCGAAATAATGTGGGCTTTTCGCCAACAACTGTTGCAAAATCATTTGAAGCTTGATTAATTTCTTTATCCAGCCCTTGGCTATTTAGTTTTAATAATTCGGGATGAGTGTAAGAGTGACTGGCTCTATGGAAGCCATTTTCGAATAATTGTTTTGAAAAATCAGGGTATTTTATGATGTTTTGTATTTGCCAGAAGAAGGTCCCGTGAACTTGATGTTTTTTAAGAACATTAATCATACCCTGTGTGTGTTCAGGTTTTGGACCATCATCAAATGTGAAAGCAAATTTACCCATTGGAAAACGATTTCCAGTGACGTTGCCTTTACCAGTTGGGCTAGGTTCAAGTTCGTCTAAAGCCACAGCCTGTGGATTTCGAATATTCGAATTTTTATTAAAATTTTGTAATTGATCCCGAAAACTTTTTTTGAAATCTAATTGCACAGCCTGCATTTTACTAAACTTCTGAGCTGAATACTGCGACCATTCTTTTTCAAGTTTGGCATCAATAAGTCTAAGGGGGCGATTTTTAGCTAAACGTAAACTTTCATCATAAGCAATTTGTAATTCTTTATCTGGTCTATTTGCATAAAATGACAAATTTGCAATTTTATAATCGTTTTGTCTGAGGTTTTGTAATTGATGACTTCTGACGAAATCTTCATTTACAGATTCAATAGACTTGGCCAAAAAAATTGTGGCCATTTTATCGTTTGAATTGTAGCCCTCTTTAATCCAATTCTTGATATTTTCAACGGCCCAAGTGCTAGCCTGTTGGTATTTTGATTTTGAATCGTTAGCATGTTTTAATGTTAAGTAATAAATATCTAAGACTTCATGCAAATTGCGTTCTGAAAATTCCCAAGCTATATAGTTTTTTATTTTTAATACATTAAATTCATTAAAATCAGTATTGCTATTTTGTTCAAGATCAACATTTTCTTTATCTGCATATTGTTGGTGAAGTTGATCTAATTTTTCATCAAACTGCGCTAACAACCCTTGTCCGATATAGAAAAAACTTCTTTGTCTGTCTAAGTAATTGGATATACTTTGTGATCGCTCGCCATCTGTTGGTGCTGACATCATTGAACTAAATGCGTTCAACGTTTTTTCTTCAACCACGTGATCAGTATATTGTTCAGCAGTCTGTTCCACAGATGCAGATCCCCGCAGGTTTGCTGGTTGTGAAGTTGGAGCTGGTGTTTGACAAGATGTAAGAATAAATAACAACAGTAAACATTTTTTCATCACGAAGAACCCTCTTTCATTACATTGGATAGTGACTTTTCGGTTGGATGTAAATTTTGATCTAGTCTTGATTTTATGAATGACTAGACCTTTGCAGAGCCCCGTTTGGGCACCTGTGACAATTTAAGCTTTTAGCTATTGAGCACCTCAAAACTGTCTAGGGTGGGCTCATATATTCGATTTAATAACCAATATATATCAATCAGTGGCATTCAATTTGTAGGTATTTGGGTTAGGGCTCAGGTGCAAAAACATGAAAATATTTGTTCTTTTTTTTAATTTAATGATTTCGGTGTGCAGTGCTCAAGCACAAACAAAACGGCTAACCCCGACGGTTTATTACACGCAAGTCATGGATATGGATAAAAAATGTTTAACACAAGAAAAGAAAATTACTTTTTTAGATGCGAAATATATGGATATCGGACCACGTGCTTTAAATTCTAAAAAAAATAAACCTATCGCGGCTTGCCAAAGTGTTTATAAAAAATGTGCTATCGAGGGTTCGTGTGCGTTAGTCAATAGCCGTGGACGTAATCTAGAACAATTAGCTGAAGAAAATATCGAAATTATTAATTATCAAGCACAAGGTAAGAACACAGGTCGGTATTATTTTTCTCATATTGATGAAAGTCAGTGCCCTTATGGTTTGGGCGTTAAAAAAATCTGTTTAGATCCATTTTTTACAGTTGCTGCTGATCTTAATTTTTATAAACCCGGTGATGTGATTTATGTTTCTACACTAAAAGGAGTTAAGCTGCCAACGGGTGAAGTGCATGACGGATATATGATTGTTCGTGACCGTGGTGGTGCTATAAAAGGTAATCAGCGATTCGATTTTTATTCTGGATTTTTACCTTATAGGCATCCAAAAAATGTTTTTTCAGAATTGGGTCTAGCGAATGAAAAAAACAAAGAGATTTTTTTTGAAAAGGTCACTGATGCTAAATTGATTGAAGAAGTTCACAGACAAAGAAACTTCCCCTTAGTTCCGCTAGAAAACACTCAAGAATCGTTCATACGTAGTATTGCCCAGTAATTAATGATTGGCCTTAAGTAATTTTGCCACATAATCAAATTCACGACGATCACATGTCGCAGATGCAATCAGTAGAATTTCATGGTCCCCGCGATGTTTAGATTCAGTTGAAGCTAAATTCTTCAAAGGTGTTTTTGATTTACAAGCGATGCTTTGCGGAAGTAATGTAATTGCATCTTCAGCTTCAGCTAAACTTTTAAGAATTTCAAAAGAATCACAAACTAAATTGGGCTTAAAATCAGGATTTTCTTTCAAAAACTTTTTTAAATAGGAAGGTAATCCTAAAGTACCCGTTGAAATCGTTCCCATTATTTTATTTTTTTGATCAGCCAATGCATCGATTTTTGAATGGCTAGATGTGTAAAGTCCTAATTTATCTGTTCCAATTTTTTCAGAAATAAAATTAGCTGGCAAATCGTCAATTTCTGAAATTACACCCAAACAAAGTTCACCAGATTGAATTTTTTTTATAATGTCAGTGCTTCTTAAAATTTGATAATTCAGTTTTATATCCGGGTGATCAGACCTGACAGGAGTGCTTAGATTGTTGATCAGATCTAAAGCCAAACTTTCCAATGTACCGATAGATAAAGACCCTAAGCGTAAGACGTCATTTTTGACTTCGGGAAATGATTCGGCCATCGCTAAAAAAACTTTTTCGGCATTGATTAAAAGTTCATGACCTTTTTCGGTGATTTTCCACATATCATTGGTTTTTACGATAACTGGAAAACCAACGCTTGTTTCCAATGATTTAATTGACTGAGATACTGCAGAAGGTGTGACTTTGTGAATTTGAGCTGTTTTGTTTAAGCTGCCTTGTTCAACAAAGGTTTTAAGTAGGTAAATTTTCTTTAAGTCATCGAATTTTGTCGTTTTTGTGTTCATACGCTTCATTAGAGACATTTGGCAGGTTGAAATTACAGCGTCCATAAATAAATCCTCAGACCAAAGATAATTGTCATTTGTTGTCATTTCTATCCATAAAAATCATGAAATTCAGATTTAGCTGGTCTAATACCGCATTATCCTTCAAGATATTCGTTTGGTATTTTGAAGGGCGTGAGATGAAAATTAGACCACTTTTAAAAACACACTGGCTGGCTTCACAAAACCCAGTGACAGTTTTTTTAGCAGGCCTAAAAGCAGTCGTTTACAACCCTCGCTATAATGTTCTTCAAACAAGTTTTAGCTCATCGGTTGAAACATTGAGTGAAGGCTACAATGTTGTTTCACAACAAGTTCAGTACAGTGATGCCGTTAAATTAAAATCTTACTTTAAAACAACATCAACTCAGCTTTGTCATATTTTATCATCTATTGAATTTCATATGACTGATGGTCGAACTTTTAATGGTTACCAGATTTTAATTGAACAAATTGATTTATTACCAGCATTTTTAAATCCATTATTTTATATCACAGACAGAAGTTGCCACTGGGAAAGATTAGAACAACCCACGTCTGAACAGCATCTGAAATTAATGAGTCATTTAGATCCTGATTGCAAAAAAGCACAAATTATCATTTTTGAAATTTTATCTTGGGCTTTACAACGCAAGCGTCAAATGTCCGATTTGGATGTGGGCTGTTTAGTTGAATCTGAATTTCATCATTTAGCGGAAATTCAGTTTGAAAGTAAAAGGCCAGTTGTTGTCACAGTTCAGTGTGAGAAAAACTTCTTGGAAGCTGTTCGTTTTACATACTGGGTTGGAAAAAATATCGAGACTGAACCCGGCTACTTAAGTTTATACCCATCGCTAAATATTGATGAAAAATTACAAACGGGGTTAGATCCTGATCTCATTCAAAATGAATTGGCCGTGCTTCAAGCAGACCATAAAAAACATTTGTGGTATTTTTTGGGCTTTCAGCTGGAATTAAAACCAAGATTAATCACCCATGTGATCACGCAATTAGAAAAGCAATATGGGACTGAAAATATCATTATACAAAATCATAAACAAATTAAAGATGATGAATTCAAGCCTCATCTTGAAATAAGAGAAGAAAACAATCAGTTATCGATGCAAATATTTTTTAAAATGGATGATCTGGCAGATTATTCATTTCAGAATTTTCCATCACTGATTGCACCATTATTCGCTGCTTTTCATGGTGGAATAGAATTTATTTTTCAAATCGACCGTAAGTACGTAGCTTCAGCCTATAAAAAACATCGAGCTAATGATTTGATTTTAATGAGACATCAAGGTGTTGCCATTTACTGTTTACTTGAAATGTTGAACTGGAAGCTAGGTAAAGCTCTGACTTCTGGTGATCATATTGAATACTTTGCAGATGGTAACTCATTAGAAGCAGAAAAATCTTTTCAAGATTTAATTAGTTATTTAAAAAAATCTGTGCCGGGTGTGGTCGGTAAATCAAATCAAAATTTCGATGATTTATTTTCAGCAGAAGTTAAAAACTATTTTTTAGATTTTATCGAAAAATTACACATTGATATGTGTTTAGATCGCTTTTTTATGATGCACAAGGGGTCGCTGATCGAAGTCAATGGGTCTTCAAGATCATCACAGTTAATTTTACGTTTTATACTGCTTTATTTAGCTGAGGAAACCCAAGGTAAAGTTCTCACTAAAGCGCAATCAGCATTAGGTGAAAAATTTAAAACAGCTTTGGTCGAAATGCTCAGATCTGATTTGGTTTTGGACCAAGATTTAGTTCCGCACTGGATTGATCTTGGGTATTATCACAAAGCTGTTGTTCCGTTGCTGTTTGATTTGTCTGATCAAAACGTGGATGTGAAGTTTAATGGTCTTCCATTTTACTCTAAAGACAACCCTTTTGATTTCATCTTTAATGTGGGTTCGGATCAGGGCGAAGATTCTGGTGACTGGTTTGATCTGCATCCGCAAATATTTTTTGACGGTGTGCAAATATCAGAAACAGAGCTTAAATTTAATTTTACGCCTGATCAGTCAGGGTTTATTGAATATGGTGGCCGCATTTACCGAATCGATAAAAAACATATTCCCAGTCTGAAATCGCTACAAAAGTTTTGGAACAAAATCAAAGGCCAGAAAAATACTCAGAAAAAAAACAAATTTGGAGATCAAGTTTACCGCTTAGATAAATCAGTGGCTTTAGAATTACTGATGCTGAAAAGCCAAGGTGTTAAAATTAATGTTAAAGGTGAATGGAAAAGAATTTTTGATTATTATGAAAATCAATTAGGTCTTGAAAAAATTCAGCTCTCACCTGAGATCATGACATCAATTCTACCCCATCAACAAATTGGGGCCCAGTGGATTTATGATCTTTACAAGTTAAAATTGGGGGCTATTTTAGCCGATGAAATGGGTTTGGGTAAAACATTTCAAGTCCTTTCATTTTTAAGTCATTTATATTCGAATGATGAATTAGGACACAGTTTAATTATTGTGCCGACATCTTTGGTTTATAACTGGATTGAAGAGAAAAATAAATTTACGCACGATTTACCGATCAGTGTTTTTCAGACACAGGACTTACCTAAAATTCAAGAACAACTGAATACCCACAAAAATCAAATTGTGATCGCCACCTATGGCTTACTGACAGAACAGATTGCTTTTTTTGAATCTAAAAAATGGAATATTGTCATTTTTGATGAAGCCCAAAATTTAAAAAATATCACTTCATTAAGATCTGTGGCAGCCCGAAAAATTCAGGCTCAGTTTAAGACTTGCTTGACGGGTACGCCTATGGAAAACAATTATCTGGAATACTATTCGCTTTGTGATTTAGTTGTGCCGGGTTGCTTAGGTGAAGTGGATGCCTTTCGCCGAGTTTATTATAATAACGAAGTTCGAACTGAATCAATCAGAGAGCTTAAATTAATTACGAAGCCCATACTGCTTCGTCGGACGAAATCACAGATTCAATTAAACTTACCAGAAAAAACAATTCAGAAAGTCGTTTTACCTTTTGGTGAGAGACAAAAAGAAATTTATAGAAATACAGCGATGACTTTTTCAAGACAAGTTGAAAACTTGATCCAAGAGCAAGGTGAAAACCGAGCACAGCTTGCCATGTTTTCGGCTTTGATGCGTCTTCGGCAAATTTGTTCAGATCCAGCAGCAGTGCCTGGTGTAATTTTTACAGAGATGCCTGTGAAGATCGATCATTTTTTAAAGTCACTGGAAGATCACTTATTAGGAAATGAAAGTGTCATTGTGTTTACTCAGTTTCTGACAACTTTGAACCGCATCGAATCGGAATTGAAAAAAAACAAAACACCACATTTTGTTTTGCAAGGTAAGATGACATCTAAAGACCGGGTTAAAACGATTGCTGAATTTCAAAACAGTGAAGCCCCAGCAGTCATGCTGATGACATTAAAAACCGGCGGTGTGGGTTTAAATTTGACTAAGGCGTCGGTGGTTTATCATTTAGAGCCTTGGTGGAATCCGGCAGTTGAAAATCAAGCGACTGACCGGGCTCATCGCATGGGTCAAAAAAAGGACGTTAAAGTTTATAATTTGCTTATTGAAGGTTCTTTAGAAGAAAAAATTGCAAACCTAAAAATCAAAAAACAAACAGCTTTTGATCGACTTTTTGATGCTGATGATGAATCCGCTGAAGCGGTTTCTAGAGAAAGTAATTATTCGCTATCGAAAGATGATTTTATTTATCTGTTGAAATCGGAATAGTATTTTGATATCTGGACTTATGAAAAATTTAATCCAAAAAATCACAATCGTTGCCTTATTATCACTTATCTCTGTTGTTTCATTTTCTGCAACAATAGAAAATACGACTGAACAAAATATCATGGATGAATTAAATCCACTTGATCCAAACATCGATCAAATTTTAGAACAAATGGACAAAGACTATATTGAGCAAACCGGGAAGTCTCCGTTTGCTGTGCCTTCATTTCTAGAAGCAGCTGAATGTCAAAAATTTGATTGTCCTATTTACGTTCAAGTGCGCAAGAGTGAACAAAAAATGTATGTCTACATTAACGGTAGCTTGGAACACACTTGGTTGGTTTCGACTGGTGGAAAAAATTCAGCAACACCCAATTTTGAAGGTAAACCCAACGGACGCATTTACGATAAGTATTCTTCAAAAGCAAATCCAGGCGGAGATTACAAAGGTTTAGGCAATATGCCTTACGCCGTTTTTATTTACAGCGGTTATGCTATTCACGGAACCACAGTGGGTAACTTCCCTAAACTAGGAACTCCAGCGTCTCATGGTTGCGTAAGACTTCACTCAGACAATGCTTACATTTTTAATCGCCTAGTGCGCAGCCAAGGTGTTTTAAACACTTGGGTTTCAATTATAGATTAATTTTTGATTAAATACTTAAAGTCCAAGATTTTTTAATCCACTTTTTTCCGTTGATTTGAATTTCGATAAAATGCACACCTGCATAATAAACGCGGGTCGTGATTTGTCTTAAGCTATGCTTTTTTTCAATACTGATATTTTCTTTGGGTTTTAGGCTCATTTTTTTAAGTTTGAAAACTTTTTCAGAATTCCCACCATTGCTTTTTTTAAAATGCACGCTGTAATCAATCACTAAATTTTGTATTTTTGCAGATTGAGACTGAACATTGAATTTAAAATGCAGAGTTTCGCCAATTTTAAATGTTGATTGATTTAAAGAAATATTTGGAATTTGAACTTTTGGTATTTCACCGTAGCCAATTGATTTTAAGGCTGATGTGTGACCTTTTTTGATCAGTGTTCGTAAGGCTTGGCGTTGTATCCACAAAATAGATTCTTTATGAGCTTTCGGTGATATTTTAAGCCATCTGTTCAGTGTTTGAACGACAAGGTCAGGATGAGATTTTGAAATATCATTCAGATGATTAGCCACACTTTTTCGAACATAAAGTTCTGGATCAAATTTTAATTTTTCTAAAATTTGCAAACCATTTTTTGGATTCTTAACAGCATTCTGCAGTTTGAGTCCCCATGGTAAAAGAGGTCGACTGCCTTCACTGGCCCAGCGTCTTAAATGCACGTTTTTACTTTCAGCGTGTTTCAATAAATAAACATAAGTTTCTTTTTCATATTTAACAAAGAAAGGGCGCACTGCGAATTCAGCTGTGAATAGCAAAGTCAATTTCGAAAGAGCATCCATAGAAATTTTAAAATGATTAAGGCCATAAGTTTGAATAAATTCTGTGTAGGGCCAGAATTCAAAACCCGTGAGCTGTGGATTCTGACATGTGGCTAAAATTATTTTTAAAGCTTCGGGATAATTTGGCGGTAAACATTTGGCCAGTGAATCACTGATTAAACGCACGCGAGCTTTCAGTTCTAGCGTATGAATGTCTTTATGAAGCCCAATAAATTTGTCAGAATCAAATTTTTTTGTTTGTGCAGAAATAGTTTTGGCCATTTTTTTTACAACATCATTATTTAATTGATGTTTAAAGGCGTTCGGATTTCCTTTTGTCGTCATATCTACTTTTTACAGATAGATAGGTTTTGACTCCAGCTTAAAATTGATTTGTATGACGTTTTATCGCCTTCGCGCAGCACAGACCAATATCTTGCGCCACCACGCCACTGCGAACTAACCTTGCCAGCTATACGACCGTCACGGCTTAACCAGCGATCAAGTATTTTGACTCCACAGCTGAGATTTTTGAATGGATCATGAACTTCCTGTGCTGATTTAAACTGGCATCCATAAGAATTACCACTTTCAATTGAAAGCTGTAATAGGCCACGGCTAACCACGGCGTTTCCTTGGGCATCATTAAAACCTTCTGTGTAAGAAGCTGCCGGATTAAAATTACTTTCAAAACGAACCATCGATGAAATAAGAAATACCCAATAGGCTTTACGTTGTTGTTCGCTCAGGTTTGAATAATTAGCACAAAATAAATTTTGATCTGCAGGAATAACATCTAGTAAATTTTGGCCATGAAGATCTAATTCACGATGTACAAATTCAGTCCATGCTTTACCTTGGCTTGTGTGGTTTTCCCAAAGAGGAATCACATTTTTTAAATTATTAGAATAATCTGTTCCACCTGTTGGTGGTTGAGTCACTGGCGGTGTTGGTTGGCTGGGTTGAGTAGGTGCAGGTTGAGAGGGCTTTGGAGAAGTAGGTTCTGCAGGTGGTCTGCGCCCACTAGATAAAGCCAATGATTCAAGAGATAAAACAAGGGCCACAGTAAAGACGATGAATAAAAAAGATTTATTTGTTTTCATAGGAAGCTGATCGGCTTCCTATGAATGGACTTGAATCCTACAAATAGTGTTTAAACTTCAGACAATCTAGTTAAAAATCTAGACTAACGAACAACCCGCAAAGCCGCATCGTAATTGGGTTCTGAAGCAATTTCAGCAACTAATTCGGCATGTAAAACTTTGTTATCTGGAGCGATAACAAAAACAGCACGAGCTAATAAACCAGCGAGCGGAGATTCTTTAAGAGTCAGACCCCATTTTTGTCCGAAGTCACTTCTGAACGTTGAAAGTGATTCGCAATTTTTGATACCTTCAGCACCGCAAAAACGAGAAATCGCGAAAGGTAGATCTGCAGAGATATTTAAAACAACCGTATTTTTTAAAGAAGCAGCTTCTTGATTAAATTTACGAACTGAAGTGGCACAAGTGCCAGTATCAATACTTGGAAAAATATTTAAAACTTTATATTTATCAGCGTAAGCAGCAAGTGTCGCTTCTGATAAATCGCTTTTTACGAGTTGGTTGAAAGAAACAGCTTGTCCGACTTTTGGTAAGTCGCCAGTTGTTTGAACGGGTTGCCCTTTGAAAGTCACTTGAGCCATAATATTCTCCTTAAATTAATTGATC